>CAYPHJ010000003.1:0-91197 GCA_964410485.1 uncultured Syntrophobacteraceae bacterium | reverse complement strand
CCGAGATTGCGTATCGAGGGGGTACGGCGCTGCGGAGCATACGCGGGTGACCGCCATGGGGCCGCTGTCCCTTCACTCCCTCTCCACCCCACTTTCATAGGAGGCACGAAGAGTACGAAGGAAGAAAGCATTTTTCGAAACTCTTTATCCGAACTTCGTGTCCTTCGTACTACTATGCTTAAGAGCTTTCGCGGCTCGCGCAAATCTTCTGAGGCAAGGATTGTGACGTCTCAATCAACAAGTAAGTATCATTTGCACCACGAAGCTCACGAAGGGCGCGAAGCTCGGATCAGGGGTTTCGAAAAAACATACTGTCTTCCTTCGTGGTCTTCGTGCCTTCGTGGTGAACTCTTTTTCCCATTTGGTTGCGGCTCTGCCGCGCTGGGTGCTTCGTGGTGAGTACTTGTGAGTCCAATGGCCCGCTAAGCCTAAACCGCGATGAGACTTGCGAGAATAGAGAAGGCGCTCAAAGGACTGAAGTCAATCAACGCGGAAATTCGCTATAAGAGTTTGTTTGAACAGGAGGCATTCACTTCGGGGCTCATCGCCTTTCGCCCGCGCAAGAATCTGGACCCCGCGCAAATCAACCACACGGACAAGGATGTGCTCTGCCATGTGCTCAAGGGTCGAGGGCGACTGCGCATCGAAGGGCGCCTCATCGAGCTGCGTCCCGGAATGGTTTGCCACATACCCAAAAACACCCCGCACGATTTCGCCGCAGCAAAAAAGGGCGAGCTGATCTTGTTCTACTCTTTGATTAAAACAATCTAGCTAGGAGTTTCATGTCTCAACCCAAGCACGCCGCTTTTACCGTTGGTGTCGCTGAGTCCTGCTTGTCGAAACAGGAAGAGAAACAGGCGCGATCCCCGCGATGCGTCCACGCTTTGGTTCCATCTGCCCTGATTGTCGTCATGCTACTCTTTGGGCCGTTGCTGATGGTCGGCTGCTCCAGCCGCGCGCCAAACCCTGATGCGCGCTACTTGCCGGCGGGAGACTTGCTGGATATCGTCAAAGATTTCCAACGACTTGCCAAAGAAGACACGTACCGCTTTGCGATCCCGAAGGACATCACAGGCGTCAATATCATGAAGGCAACGTTAGTACGCCTTCAAGATTACGAAAAAAAGAATCCCGGCAGGTTCAAAGATATTGTGCAATTCAACAAGGCCCTGGCGCTGGAACGATTAGGCGAGTACGGCCAAGCAATCGCCTATTTCCAAAAGGTCGCCGAGAACGAGGGAACGCTCGGGTCACAGGCCGCCAAAAACATGGAGGTCCTGGCGGAGTTCTCGGGCATCCTCGAAAAGCCGCTTCCTACGGAAGATCCGTTCAAGTACATGGAAGCCCTGGATGAGAAAGTTTCCGCCTGGAACCAGCTGATTAAAAGACATCACGCCACGCGATACGAGTATCTTGCGCGTGAAGAAGAGGAACGGATCGACCAGGGCAAAGTAGCGTTTGTCAAAGCCAATCGTTACCGTCTAAAAGAGGGCAACCAGCTGGTCATTCTGGGATATAGCCAGCTGGTCACAAAACACCGTCAAAGCAAGAATATCTATCGCTTCTTGATCGATTTCGGAGACTTTTACGGCGTGCTTGCCAGAGAGTATGCTTCGCAGTACGATCCGCAGGGGTTAGTCTTCGACCTGAGGACCTTCGAGCAGCTTGCAAATTCCGCGGTCAAACTCTATACGGAAGTAGCCCAGGTGGACGGGATTCTGGAAAAAATCGAAGCGCAGGGAAAAATTGAGGGGATGCGCGGGTTTATTCAAAAGACAGTCCAACTGAACCGATGATTCGTAAAGCCATCATTGTGCTTTTGATCCTCTCGATCTTCGCTTGGATCACGTCTTCAGCGGCACGCGCCCAAGAACGCGAGGTCGTGTTGGATAAGATCCTCAATCCCCTGCCGCCGTTCGATCCTTTTGAAAAATCATCACCAACTCCGCAATTCTTCCCGGATGAAATCGACAAACGGACGCGCGACATCCTGCTGGATGCTCTGACAGGCCAGAACGACATGCTGCACGAGCATTTGCGTTTCTTCAAAGCGGAGGACGAACGTCGCCGGAATCGAGGTGAACCGGTCACCGGTCTGACCGACCACGTTGAGGATCTCGCCAACAATACGATTCCAGACCGCCAGGGTTATATTAAGGCACAGCGCCACGCGCGCACCAGAGCTGAAACAACCGAGCGGAAAAGATACCTAGAATTCCTTATTAACGGCGATGACCTCAATCAATCCGATCATCTCATGCGTCAAAGCTCGACGAATTTCTGGGGCGGCATGCTCAATCGCATGGTGAGCTCGGTTGATCTCGCGGGGGTCGCCTCTGGAAATTATTTGGGCGCGGCAGTTGAAACGGCTATCAGCCAGCTCTATGCGCTCACCGATGCCGAAATGCCTATCGAAGAGCGCAGAGCGCTGGCCCGCGGCCTGGATCATTTGAAGCGTTATCCGGACGATCCGCGCAATGACGAGATTTTGAAGCAACTCGAACGACTGCAAAAAAAGAGAAAAGAGGCGCTGGTTGCCAGACAGCTGAAACTTGCGCACGAGGCAGCGGGTAAAGGTGAGCTGGAGCAGGCGTTTTTCCATTCTCAAGTCGCCGCTTATGCCCACCCTGATTCGCAAGCCGCGCAGCAAGCCCTGGAGCAAGCCGCACAAAGGCTCCGCGACCGCGAAGAGGGGCGATCGAAAGGATTGGCCGCAGCTGTGGAAGAGACGCTCGCGGTCGAAGAACAAAAAGACACGCGCCAGTTGCTGGAGGTCCTCAGTTTGGGCGATCCCGACAAAATCGAACGGACCGCCCTCGACATCGACAGAAAATACCGTGGCCAACCGCTGGCCGACGCAGCACTGGATGCCGAAGCCGTGGCCCTTGAAATGACAGGTCGCCATGAGGCGGCCAAAAAAATCCTTCGGCAGATCGCGCGCGATGGCGTCAGCCCTGCCAGCCGGGCACGCGCTGAAACTCTGCTCCAGAGCCCCGAGTATAACCTGCTCGCAACCTTTTACGACGCGCAGCGCGAGCGCCGCTTGCAGACGGCCAAATACGTGTTGTTCGGCGAAGACTTTCTCAGAAAGAATCTCATCTATACCGCCGGCGCGCTTGCCGCCGGGCCTGCCGGGGCAGCAACATTGGCAACGGTGAACGCGCTGCTGATCGGGAACAATTTTCTTCAGGTCGTGACGAATAATCCGATCTCGGCCCAGCCCATCATCGATGCCGGAGTGACGTACATCCGTAGCCATCCTGATTCGGAAAATGCGGCGGAAGTCTATGAGGTTTTGGGGCGAGTGTTCGAAGAGCGCGGCCTGTTTCACAGAGCGCTGGAGTACTACGGGCGGGCGGGAACCGCGAGCCAGGACAAACTTGCCGCGCTGAGGGACAAATCCGCGCAAACCCTCCTGGACACCGCCAAGAATCGGGATCGCGCCACACAGGAGACCTATCTGACCGCTGTCATCGACCACTTCCCGGAAAGTTCTGCTGCTGCAGAGGCCACCAAGAAGTTAGCCTCGTTGGCAAAGGACGGAAACCGCGGGCTGCGGCTCAGCAAGCAGTTCCTGCTCGAAAACTCGGAGCTTTACGGGCCCGATGGCCTTGGTCTGAAACCATCCCTGTTCGACGGCAATCTCAGGAACATGGAATTGGCGGAGCGCGGCGTTAACCTGGTGAGCGATGACGAGATCGTTGTCTACTATGACACACCCTGGGGAGTTCGCAGCCAAAGTTACCCGCTACCGAGGCGCACTGCGGAGCGCTTCTATGCGACGCTTCGCCGGAAGAACTACGACGTGGCTCTGGCGGATGTGGACCGGCGAGCTAAAGGCTCCGTAGGGGGTATCAAGAACCTGCCATTACCGATTGTGCATGGCGAATCGGACCCGAGAAGCAAAAGGAGCGATGAACTCCCAGACTCGACGTTTATCTTGATTCGAGAGGCGACCGGACCGGGGTCTGAGTTCCCGCAGGTGTTGGATCACGAGCTTTTGAGCGAGAACGAGCGTGATCCAACCAGCAAATATACGTTACCACCGATCCAGGGGAGCATCTCTTCGAGCCGCTTCAGCATGAGCGGCGCCCTTCCTGCCACTCTTGGAGGCAATCAACTCGCCATCGGCACCGATCACAAAGGGGGGTTCGGCGGCATTCAATTACCCATTCCTCTGCTCGAGGGTTTCATCCCGGTAGACTTCATGATACATGGTCGCCCGGGCGGTGTGTCCGTTTATCCCCGGATTCAGACTAAATTTTCCACGAGCGAAGATCAGGAGTTGTACAAATAATCGAGTAAACTAAACACACTGGAATATTGGAGCAATCCGTGTGCACTAAATAGGAGGAGCCAATGACAAGACAAATTCTCCAGCCGAAATCTTTGAACGATCCGCGTCCGCGTTACTCTCAAGGCATTTCAACTGAAGGCGGCAAACTACTCTTCATTGCCGGCCAAACCGCGTCTGATAAGGACGGTAACGTCATCGGCAAAGGGGACATCGAAGCGCAGACGCACCAGGTGTTCAAAAACATCAGCGCGGTCTTGGAGGAAGCCGGCGCATCGTTCGACAACCTAGTCATGACCACGACCTACATCACCGACCGAAAGTATCGCGAAGGTTACAACCGAGTGCGCCAACAGTACTATAAGGGCAGCCAACCCACCAGCACACTGGTGATCGTAACCGGACTCGCGAACCCGGACTACTTGATAGAGATAAACGCGATTGCCGTTGTCTAGCAGGCTGCTGAAAAAAGATTCGGAATGCTTCGACAGTCTCAGCATGAACGGAAACTCCCTACTCATTTCAAGTTCCTCTCCGTTCGCCCTGAGGTTCTCGAAGGGTGAACGGAGAGTTTTTTAGCAACCTGCTAGGCCCTAAATGTCATGTCTAAAGCCTCGGGTCCCAGGTCTCGCGTTGAGGAGGGAAGAACTCGAGACTTGAGACCTGAGACTCGGAAGGAGTGTGCCATGGCCAGACGGGACCGTTATCCACAAGAGAGGGAGCTCTTTAAAAGTCGGCGAGGTTCGTTTTGTAAAGGCGTTCGTTTTTGTAATCAAAGATCTCGATGAGCATTTGCGGTCGTGATGAGGCGATGTCGATCGTGATCATCCCGTAGTTAAAGGTTTGATTGGCGAAAAATTCGAATCGACCTGAGTTTCCCGTCGCGAACACGTTCATCGGCCCAGCGATCGGACCGGCCGTAATCGCCTTTCCTAGTTTGCTAGGTAAGCGCGCCACCGCTCCATAGTGGAGATCGGCGCTAATGAAGGCGAGATTTTTTATCTTTTCGGCCTTGACCCAGCGCAGCAACTCGGCCCGTTCTTGCGGGTAGCCATCCCAGCGGTCTCTGCCACCTCCATAAAGCGGAACAGAAGTGGCGACGACCTTAAAGAGCGCATCCGACGTCGCCAGGCCTTCAAGCAGCCACTGTTTTTGCTGCTGTCCCAGCATTGTTCCTCCAGCTCGATCGCGATACTGCCGTATATCAAGGAGAAAAAGCTCGAGGGTCTTGCCCCAGCGGAACGAACGATAAAGCCGACTGCTTTCTTCGGGGTGCCGGCGAATCGGCCAGTAGTCAAAAAATGCCTGCCAACCAATAGCCGCCAGTGGATGATTGCCTTCGTAGTCATTGACGACTTCGTGATCGTCCCAAATCACGTACACACTGGTACCGGAAAAAAGTCTTTGGCTCGCACGATCGCGGCGGTTGCCGCGGTACTTGGCCCAGAATTCAGGCAACTTGGTGGCCGCGCCGCCGCGGTCTGCATAAATCGTGTCGCCTAAGTGCACAAAGAACTTAGGCTCCATGAAGCGAATTGCCTCCATTACCGTAAATGGCTGATAACTCTCGCGGCTATCGCCGCTAAAGCAAAATTTAACTGGCGCAAGTGCATCGGGTGCTGGCGCGGTGAAAAACCGGCAAATCGGACCCGGCTTTTTTCCGGCCACCACGGGGCGGTAATAATAGGTCGTAGCCGATTGGAGTCCTTCGAGCTGGATTCTCGCTGTGTCATCGCGCTCTTTCTCGACTGCAATTGGCGCTGATGTGATAAACCGGCCGAGAGACGCGTCACGGCCATAATGCACGGTAACTTTGCTGCCTGGGTCCGCCCTGAGCCAGATGAGAGCCCCGCCCGAAGTGACGTCGCCCACTATCGAACCAAAATAGAGTCCGGTCTCCGGATTCGGGGATATGAGCGCCGGCGTACAGGCCGAAAGCCCGGCCAAGAGAGGAGAGGCCGTGAGCGCTCGACCACTGAGGGTAAGAAATTCTCTGCGGGTCAACTTCACCTAGGCTCGGATTCTCTCCCAAAGAATTTCAGAGAGCCACCCGGCCAGGAAAGGAAATAAAAAACTAACAACAATTCGGACGGCCACAACTTTGACACCAAGGAAAGGGATTTCCCACATGATAATTCTTTGCAGACCAAAAAGCGACCATGCTGTGAGATACGCAACCAGCGGCCCGACTCCGACGCCGACCTTGAACAAGGATGCGACAATCGGAAAGTGAGTCATGGGCCCGCCCGGAGTGACACTGCCAAGTGTCATGCCAATCAGTAATCCTCTCATGCCGGAACCATGTCCCATCCATTTTACAATTACTTCCTGCGGCACCACTGCTTGTATTAAACCCGCAATCGTAAACGCCGCGATCATGCGCGGGAGAATTTCCAGAAATAACGCGCCCGTTGCGTTCAGACCCTTGCCTGCGGCTTCAGGGGTCTTCCAGTAAATGACAACGAGCAGAACGAGGGCCGCCGCAAGCATCACGACGGTGGATGTGTCCATAGATCTCCTTAGAATAATGCGCGAGCTGACACCGAATGGCATGGATACAAGCCGATGAGAAGAAATTGTCCCACTGTAGACACCCACCGGTCAATTTTCAAGGAGGAGCCCGCGGCGGCGCGCCGAGTTTTCGCGAGAGAGTGGTTGACTTCGGTGCTGCACTGTCGCTAGTTAGGTATCAGCGTTTTCTCACTCTCGGAGGAAGACACAATGCCCATCGACGAGCAAGCGGCAAAAAAAACTTTGGCTGAGATCCACCGCGAAGAGCTGGCCCAACTGGCGTGCGACTTGACGAATATCACCAGTCCGACCGGGCAGGAAAAAGCTATCGCGGAGTTTATACTGAACTGGTTTCAAGCGAATGGTCTCAAAGCCATACGCCAAGAAGTGGAATTGGACCGACCGAATGCGGTGGGCATTCTAAAAGGAGACGGCACTGGGCTGAGTCTGGGGTTTAACGGCCACATGGACACCAGCTTTACCGGAACCGCCGAAGATTTGCGGATGGTCGCCCGCGTAGAGCCCGATTCGGAGCTGAGAGGCTCCATTCGCGACGGCAAGGTGCGCGGCCTCGGTGTTTCTAATATGAAGGGAGGCGTCGCCGCTTTTATGATGGCCGGGAAAGCACTTCAGCGTAGTGGCGTGAAGCTCAAGGGCGACGTGGTGCTGGCGGCTGTCGTAGGCGAAATCTCCCGAACCCCGGTCGGACCCTGGCAAACCAAGGAATACCGCGGCGAAGGCGCCGGTACGCGCCACTTGCTGACCCACGGCATGCACACCGACTATGCCGTTGTCGCGGATGGTTCCGATCTCAACATCGTGTGGACCCAAACGGGCGTGGTTCAAGTCAAGATCTCGACCTTCGGCAAAGCAGAAGCCGCGTGGGGCACAAAGCGTTCGGCGTATCCCATGGAAAAAGTGAACGCCATCGTTAAGATGACAAAGATCATCGAGCGGCTCGAAAAATGGGCGGACGAATTTGAAGAGAAGTACATTTACCAATCGCCCACGGGTCCGCTGTTTCCAAAGGTTAACATCGGCGGGATCGAGGGAGGCGCGCCGTATCGACCAAACTACTTTCCCGGTGTGTGCACGGTTTACGTGGATGTACGCATGCCGCCTCAGGTGCGGCCCGTAACAATCAAATACGAGATGGAAAAAACGCTGAATGCCCTCGGTCTGGAGTACGAGCTGGAGGTTTACAAATCATTGCTGGGCCACGAAGGAAAAGGCGTGGAGCCGCTGGTCCGCTGCGCCGAAGACGTCTATCAGTATCTGTTCAAAGAGAGGATAAAACCCGAAGCGCCTGATCGAGCGAGCATCTGGACCGATACAAACGTATACAACGAGCTCGGCATTCCTGCCATCAAGATCGGTCCCCGCGGTCGCCGTATCGGCCCCAGGGCCGAAGAAATCGATATCGACGTCATGGTCAAAGCCGCGCAGATTTACTCCCTGATGGCGCTGGATATCTGCAGCCGGGAAAGGACTTCAAAAGGCTGAGGTTAAGGTCGAGGCTAAGATCGGGCTAAAATTACAGTCAATCTAAACCTTAGCCTAAGCCTTAACCTGTATTCTTTTTAGGGCTTGACAATAAAAGACGGCTCTTCCTCCAACTTTTTTTCTTGTTGAGCGAGGTGAACCGCAAAACTTTTCTGGACAAGTCCGGTGAGAAACGAAATATCCAACGGACCTGGATCGCCCTCCCTAATCTTTAGCGCCACAGCGAGCGCAAGCTTCGCCTGCGCCTGGCGACCGGTTTCGACAAAATAGAGCGCCATGTCCTCCAGCCGGCGCTGCATTATCTTTCCCGAGTCTTCGGTCGAGAGCAGTTTGACAACGTCGCGCACAATGGCGGCGAGCCGTTCCTCTTTCTGCACAGGATTCAGCACGAGTCGACTCGTTCGGGCTTCTTCCAATTGAGGCAAGAATGGCTCGAGCCAGTCGGCGTCCACTATCCAAAAGCGCATCTCGCGTTCATCCAGCAGGCGCCGTGATTGCTCGCGCCACGCGCCGTCGCGCACCTCATCAGCGGCGATGCGCTGGTAAACCGGATGCGCTTGCACCTTCGGTTTGCCTGTATACATGGCGGCCCGCAGCTCCTGATACTCCTCCAGACCGCCGCGGCCCTGGGTCTTCGCCCTGTCATAACCCTCCGTAAGAAGCTGATCCGCATATTCCCACGGCACGGAAATCATCGTCACGTCGTGTTGGTCCTTCATCTCCTGCGCTTTGCGGCGCAGTTCTTTTCGGCGAACGCGTGTGCCACCGATCCGCTGGAGCCCTTCACGATCGCTCACCAGGCCCTGTATCAGCTCCAGACCGGCTCCGGGCACAGGCTTGACCATCCACACAAGCCTCCCGCCTGCGCCATCCACAGCCGACATGTACCCTTCAATGTTCGATTCGGCGCCGAATAACGGGGCCGGAGCTTTGGTCTCGGGCCCTCTTTCTTCCGGCACTCGAAGCCCCCTCTGGGACAGCTTGAACAGCGAGCGTCTGATCTCCTTTTTAACGTCTTTGTCTGTTGTCACGCTTTCGAAATCGATAAGAGTTTCCACCGCCGAGGGATCGGCAATCCGACCCAACGTAAACACGATGCCAATATCCATTGACCGCGATTTGCCCGTTTGCTCCTTGAGACGGGGCACGAGAGCCGCAGAAGGGTCCTCTACCGGAAGACCTCCCG
Source organism: uncultured Syntrophobacteraceae bacterium (assembly GCA_964410485.1). Lineage (GTDB taxonomy): Bacteria > Desulfobacterota > Binatia > UBA9968 > UBA9968 > CAYPHJ01. The sequence continues at coordinate 81,703 of CAYPHJ010000003.1, read as the reverse complement.
CTCTCAACTCTTCAAGGCCCCGGCGAATCTCTTGTTCGTGCGATTTCTTTTTTGCCAAACCCGAAACCTACGTTACAGAATCCCTGGAATATTGGTTTTTAAGCCATCACTCCAATGCTCCGTTCTCTGTTCTTTGTTCACCTTACTTCGCTTTCGTCAGGTCCGAAAGTTTTCCCGTCCGCCCGGCAAACGCAAAGTTCGGCCATTCTTCCACTTGAGCGTCCCGGTAATGATCCCGGTACCATCCGGCGATCTCACCTGCCGTGGCAAACCAGACCTTGCTGTGGCTTTTCGCATAGCGCAAGAACTCGCGAAGCAAATGAGCACGAAAAGGACGTCCTCCGACGAACGGATGATTGCCCCACATCATGAATTTCGGATCCGTTACCCCTTCTTCGTACAGGCAGTCGAAGCAATCCTTCCACATTTGAAGCAAATCTCGCGGTGTGCGTCCAGCCCGCTGGTAACTGGAGTAGTCGTTCAGGTCCTGGAAGTACGACAGCACCGTAAGCTCTTTGCCTTTAACCTTGAGCGTGTAAGGCGTCTCCTGGTGTTGCGGATCCATCCAGTAAGTATAGCCGCATTCCACGATGACTTCGGGGGTATTGACACTCGGCGCAATGCCTGTAGAGAGATACCCGGTTGGGGCTTTCCCGGCAATTTTCTTTACGAGATCGACGGTTTTCTGCAAGTCCTTTTTCTCTTGGGCGCGGGTTTTCATGTAACTGTAATCATGGATCCAGGTTTCGGTGCCGACTTCGTGTCCTTGGTCGACAATCTCTTGAAAGATTTCCGGATAGTTCTGAACGGTGATGCCGGTGGGAAAAAATGTTGTTCGGATGTTTTCCTGCTCCAGGATTTCGAGAAAGCGATAGATACCAACGCGCTCGCCAAACTCCCGATCGGTGATAACGCCTAAATCCTTCTTAGTCAGCGCATTGGGCGGAAACCCGCGCCGGTTCTGCTGTTGCCTGGAATGCGCGCCGCCCAGATCTGCCGGCCAGGTCTCGAACGCAATGCACGGCGTCATTGCAATCTGCGCCCCATCGGGCCACTTGATCGGTTTTCTCCTGGGTCTGACTTTCATGAGGCCTCCTATTTTTGAATTTGCATACTCATGCCACACTTCCGGGGGGCTTGCCAACAACCGCAAGCGGATACCCGCCAGTTGTTTCTCTTTCGCCGCAGAGACTGAGAGACACAGAGAAAGATAAGATGCTCGCCGCGTAAAGACGCAAAGGCGCCAAGCTAAAAAAATGCAGAAAGGTTGAACCTTGGAACATGAACCCGAATCGGCCCCGCGCAGGAGGGCGCAAGGCGGCCTTGTGCGCTTGACTTGGACTGGGATGCCAGCTAAGTGAAAAACAAGATAGACGAGAGGAGGCTCGACGAGCTATGGCAGAAGGCACAATGATCGAGTATCGGGTGGACAAGGGCATTGCCATCATGGAACTGAATCGGCCACCGGTCAACAGCTATACCACAGACCTGTTGAAACAGTTTGACGCGGCGATCCTGGACGCGCGCTTTGATGACAACGTCCACGCCATTGTGATCACCGGCAAGCCTGAAAAATTCTTCTCCGCCGGCGCCGACATCAACATGCTGTCGAGCAAGTCTCTCAGCTTCAAAAACAATTTTGCCCTTCATGGCCATGAGGTGCTGATGCGCTTGGAGAACACGCCAAAGCTCGTCATCGCAGCGATCAACGGTCATGCGGTGGGTGGCGGTCTCGAAATCGCCATGGCTTGCGATATTCGGATTGCCAAGAAGGAAGGTGGTCGCGTCGGTCTCGCGGAAATCAATCTGGGGGTCATGCCCGGTATGGGCGGGACTCAAAGATTGCCGCGACTGGTCGGCAAAGCGCGCGCCCTGGAGCTTTGCGCGACCGGCAAGACGATTGCTTTCGAAGAAGCCCTTGACATGGGACTGATTCATTACATCTACGACCGTGAAAACTTCATGGAACAGGTGATGGATTACGCGCGGCAATTCATCCCGCCCAACAAGAGTAGTCTCGCAGTCGGCAAAGTAAAACGGGCGGTCCAAACCGGTCTCGAGTTGTCCCTGCCGGATGGGCTGGCCTTTGAGCGCGAGCTGCTGGCGCAGGCCTTCGGCAGTGAAGATGGCCAGGAGGGTGTCAAGGCCTATCTCGAGAAGAGAACCGCACAGTTTAAAGGCCAGTGACGCATCCTCGCCGTCACGCCGCTTTGAGAAACCCACGGATGTGATCGGCCGGAGCATCGGCTTACTGCATGACTCCCCATAACCCCAAAATTTACCTGGTGTCGGCAAGAGATTCTTTGCCCTCGTGTACACAACATATTAAGTGGAGGACCCATAATGGCAAAAATGCTAATCGGTGGAGAGCTGATCGACTCCGTAAGCAATGAGAAGTACGAAGTGCGCAACCCGGCAACCGGCGCCGTCGTCGACACAGCGCCCAAAGGAACCGCGAAGGATGTCCAGCAAGCCATCCAGGCAGCCGAAGCGGCTCTTGGGGAATGGGCCGATGCCACGGCGGAGGAGCGCGGCCATGCATTAATGACGGCCTGCGATCTCATCAAAGAGAACAGCGGCGAGATTGCTCAGCTGCTGACTCAAGAGCAAGGCAAAACTCTCTTCGAGGCTGGGCTGGAGATCCATCACCTCGTGCATGGACTGGAGTTTTATGCCGGCCTCGCTTCTAAAGTGCGCGGCGCGCACGTGCCGCTGCCGCAGAAGGGCGCCTACGGCATGGTCGTGCGCCAACCGATTGGCGTCTGCGGCGGTATTGTGCCGTGGAACTTTCCCTTGACCCTCATGGGAACAAAGCTCGGGCCGGCGCTCGCCGCGGGAAACACGATCATCATCAAACCCGCCAGCACGACCCCGCTGGCAACGATTCGCACGATCGAACTCATTCAGCAGGCGACATACGGCGAAGGTAAAGCCCAGAAATCTTTGCCAAAGGGGGCCGTTAACGTCGTCACCGGCCCGGGCGGGAGCGTCGGCGAAGAGATCTTGCGCAATCCGCGGATTCGCCGGGTTGCATTTACCGGCTCCACCCCTGTCGGACGGCACGTCATGGAGGTGGCAGGTCGCGAAATCAAACGGGTTACTCTGGAGCTTGGCGGTAGCGACCCCATGATCGTGATGGAAGATGCCAATCTCGATTTAGCGGTGAAGATGGCCGACGTTGGCCGCTTTTTCAACTGCGGCCAGATGTGCCTGGGCGTCAAGCGACTGTTCCTGCAAGAGTCGGTGGCGGAGTCGTTTATCGGCAATTTGACGTCGCTCCTAAAGAAGAAAACTGTCGGCAACGGCATGAACAAAGAGACACGCATGGGTCCGATTCATCTGGAGTCCCAGCGCAAAGAGATCGAGGAGCAAGTGGAAGACGCCAAAGCGCGTGGCGCCAAGATTGTCTTTGGCGGCGAGCGCCCGAGTGGTGGCGATACCGACAAAGGTTTTTTCTATCTTCCAACCCTGCTAACCAACGTGCCGGAGGACGCAAGAGTCAGCGTCGAGGAGACTTTTGGTCCGGTCCTGCCGGTTTTCACCTTCAAAACCCTTGACGAAGCCATCGAGAAGGCCAACGCATCGGAATACGGCCTCGGCTCTTCGATTTGGACGCGAAACATGCTCCACGCTAACAAAGCCATCGACAAGCTCCAGGCTGGCAACGTGTGGGTCAACTCGCTTCACTATGGCTACGATGAGCTGCCGTTCGGCGGGGTCAAATCGAGCGGCGTCGGGCGCGAACACGGGCCCGAGGCCCTGGATTATTATCAGGAGCCAAAGGGCGTAGTTATCGTCAACGCCTAGGAACTCGCGCGGAGCGGAGCAAAGCTTGACAACCGAGTTCGCATTCAAATAGGTTATTTTATCCCATCGTTGCAAAGGAGCCGGCCATGTTTGCACAAATGAAGCATTTGGCTATCGTCAGCAGCGACGTCAATCAAGAAGGCGACTTCTACCATGACGTGTTTCGTCTCAAACGCTCCGGTGTGGCGCGGGCCGGTGGCGCCGTCGTCGTGCGCGACGGTTACGTCGGCATCAATCTCAACCCGCGTGCTCCGGGACGCCAGGCCGGCTTCGACCATTTTGGCTTCGAAGTCCAGGACGTGGAGCTAGTGTTTGCGCGCCTCAAGGAGAACTATCCATCAGTTCGAGTGCTCAAGAGACCGGGTAACCGGCCGTTTGCCGGAATCAGCACCCATGATCCAGCGGGCAATGTCTTTGATTTGTCCCAGCAAGGAATGGCAAATCGTAGCGATCTGTACGTCGAAAAAGACGAGGAGTCACCGCGCCGCGTCGGTCATTTTGCATTGCGTGTTTTGGAAACGGAGAAAATTGCCGAATTCTACCGTACGGTATTCGACCTGACGGAACTGGAGAAGCCCGCAGGCGATCCAAATCATTATCTCTCGGACGGGAAAGTTACGCTCGCCATCTTCCCGTGGCAGATTACCGACTTCGAAGGGTCCGGTATCGAGCGCCCGGCTCTGGATCACATCGGCTTCAAAGTGGAAAGCCTGGCCGCTTTCAAGGCCGATCTGGAACAACAGCTGGGCGGCAAGTATACGTCTCAGCAAAATGATCGTCCCGAAAAGAATCCCGAGCGTGAAGCAAGGCAACGGCTCTTTGCCAAATGCTGTTTTGGTCAATTTCAGCTCGCCGACCCAGACGGCGTGCTCATTGACGTAGCCGAAGCCTGAACCGGAATCTACACGGTAGAATTGAGAACGGCGCCGTACTTGCTACCGTGCCTTTTGCTCCATCGTCCTGCGCCAATTCCCAGAGCAATCACGGCAATAAAAAAAGCCAGCGCGGGTAGCGTCGCTTCCACGGGGGGCTCAACAGCTGAGACCGTCACTTTCTCTTCGGCATCAATTGGCCTCCCGTCCTGTGTCTGTGCCGTCGCCGACAGCCAATGCTCGGCTCCGTCGGTAAAATGAAACTCCATGCGAAATTCATCGCGCACCGGTATCCTCGTGACCGCAAAGACCGTCTTTTCCTTCTCAATGTGAGTGATCGTCAGGCTCAGCGTGGCGCTCGACTCGCGATCGTCGGGAACATCGCTCAGGAGCCATCTTATCGGGGTCAGCCGTCCTACCGTCGCTTCACCCACTTCGAGCTGGGCCTTTCCGCCCGGCTGCACAGGACTCGCTGGGATAGCCGTCAAAGGTCCCAGGAAAACACAGGCAAGAGCTGCCGCTACCGCTTGTCTGGAAGTGAAAACTCTCCCGGCGAGAACACCGATAACGAACAGCGCTAGAGTAAACCCTCCAAGGAAGAGCCACTTTGTTCCCTTTTCCTTGACGGTAAAATCGAAAACGGCGCTGGTTTTTTCGCCATCTGCGGAGTGCGCCTCAACGTTGAGCCGGTACTGCCCACGAATCGGGAACAGGTACCGCCATTCCGTTTTCCCATTGCTGAGTGGCAGTCGCAAGCTAAATAAGCGACTGCCCTCTACGAGTGGAAAATCTGTGGAGAAAAAGCGCGCAGGGGCCGGCGCATCGAGCTGCACATCGACCCATCCATGGTCGATGGCTTGGCCGTCAGCGCGAGACACATTAAGCGCTAGAGTGGCTGGCTCCCCGGCGGGGTGCAGCTCGCCCATCATCGGCGAAATATTGAATTGAACTGTGAGACCTTGCGGTTGAACGGTACCCGGGAGCAGAAACAGGAAGCAGACCGCAACTAATATAGCGACTCTGATCAATGACAGGGAACCACCGCAAGAGCGTGTCTGAAGTTGTGCAGCGTATCGTGAACGGCGGGATAGTTAGCCGCCAGCGCAACGTAAAGAACCAGTGCCGCGGCAAAAAGAAATAGCCCCGACTTCACGCAAAACAGAGCTGGCTCTGAAAAGACCAAACTCACGCGCTCGATTAGAATTCTCTCCATCCCGATTCCTCTCTTGGTAAGCCGGCTTTATCTTCATACCAAATGCCCCTCACTGTCAAGTCTCATGAACCGTGCTCATGAACCGTGCCCGGGGCCATGCTCCGCATTCTTTTTTGCGTTGAGACCGGCCTCGACATATGAAGAGCTTGAAAACAGGTAAAGAGACTCGCGGTGTGTTCGCCGCCTTCGCTTGATTTCTTGACTCTCTGACTTTACTATTCCGCTTCGTATCATTTGTGAGAACCCGGCCCCATGGGGCGGTATCATCTCCAACCGTCCGAAACCCGGCGGAAAGGATAGTCACGCAAAGATGAGAGAATGCGAGCCGTCGTTGATAGAGGGATTTCTTCTCTGCCTGTGGGACCCGGAGTCTATTCGTTCGCAGACCAGTCGGTGGAAAAGGAGTTTGCTTGTCTTCTCGAGCGGGGTCTGCCTCGAGGTTGCAACCGCACCCCATCTGCTGGGTTGGTTAGGTTACGAGTTTGCATGGCCGGCATGGCTTCTGACCTTGTTTTTTTTACCGCTAGGAGCAACGGGCATGTACGCGAGCAAATACGGCACAGACCGCTTCGTCGAATCACTTCTCCTCATGCGCTAGCGCATTCTGAAGTCGAGAGCTAACCTCTGAAGCGCGCGCTCCGCGGGCAAGTCGCGGCGCGCGTCTCCCCTCTTGAAAGCACCCCCGCTTAGAAAAAGCTTAGCGCGGTGTTATCCTTTTATTTGTGCCGCTCGGCTTTTCTCTCGGGCAGGGCAGGAGGTAACCGAATGAAAAATCTATGTCGTGGCGTTGTTTCGATTTCGATTCTGCTGTTGAGCCTTGGGGCCGGCGGTTGCGCCCCCAGAGGCCTGCTGATCAACGAGTGGAGCAATCCGGAGTATCGGCAACCGGTTTTTACCACGATCATGGTCGGTGGCGTCGAGGGGCCCACCAGTATTCGGAGAAACTTCGAAGACGAATTTGCCGCTCAACTCAGAGCAGCCGGTATTCATGCCCTGCCAAGCTACCGCTATTTCAAGAACGACGAAGTGATCGACGAAGCCAAACTCAAGCACGCGGCACGACAAAGCGGTGCCGATGCCCTCATTACGGCGCGGCTGGTGAGCGTGGAACACAAGACCGAACTGGGCCCGAGCGTTTACGCTTCACCGGCGTTTGGTATTTTTGGCGGCAATGTGTCGGCCACCTGGTATGGTCTGTTCGGAAGGCCGAGGGTGGAGCGCTACGAAGTCTATACTTCTGAAACCACGCTGTACGATCTCAAGAAGAACGAAGTGGTCTGGACCGGCACATTGCAAACCACACAACAGGGAAACACGCAAGCTGCTATCAAGACCTATGTCGAAACGGTCATCAATGCGCTGCGTGAGAAAGATCTTCTCGATGGCAGGAAATGAATGGGCTACTTGTGAAATTAACGGCCCCTGACTACGTAATCCTGATTGTCGAGGATCTGGACCGGGCGCTTCGCTTCTACACGGAAGTGCTGGGACTCACGCTCGGGCACCGTGCGGGTGATTACGCCCAACTCGCTACCGGGGAGACGCGCCTGGCGCTTTACACGCGCCGCGCGATGGCGGCAACGCTAGGCATGTCCCTGGAGGCGCCGGCGGCGAACGCCCCCGCATTTGAGATCGGCTTCAAGGTGGCTGATGTAAACAACGTTTTTAGCGACATCGTGGCGCGCGGCGCTGTGCCGGTAGTGGCGCCGACGGAACGGTTCTGGGGGCAGCGAACCGCCTATGTGCGCGACCCTGACGGTCACCTGATCGAACTTGCCCAAGATCTCCCCCGTGCCGTCCCGTGACCCCACGGTTGCATGGCACACAGCGAATCAAACTTCCCGGCGCACGTATTCCAGTATCTTCCGAACGGCATCCTCAGGCGAGAGGCTCGCAATATCCAGTCTGATCTCAGGACACTCGGGAGGCTCCATTTTACGGTGTATGATATGGATTGCACGATCGGAGATATTTGGCGTTCGCTTCTTATTTCGCTGAAGAGCGACAGACAAGGGACAATCCAGGTAAACCCTGACCAGTTTTTTCTCCGGCGCAAGCGCGCTAACCTGTCGGCGCCACTCCTTTTTGTAAAAGGTGGCATCCAGTATGAGGAAATCCTCACGGCACGCGTTGGCGGCCAGCATCCGAAAGATCTTTGCATATACGGGTCCCTTGAGCCTATCCGAGCTCACCATCTGAACGCTGCCCAGAGCTGCGAGTTGCGTTGCGAGCATCTCGCCAATCGTGCTTTTACCCGACCCCGGAATTCCGCACAGCATGATGATCATCGCGTGGTATGCGCGGTGCTTATCCTCTGCTGCAGCTCGTTCAGCAGGGATACCTGTCCCTTGACTATTTTTTCTTTGGCCTGTGCCAACGAGAACCATTGTCCACGGTCCACCTCCGGAAACTCCCGTCGTTTGCCGGAGCGCGGCGGCCATTCCAGAGAAAAAGTATTGCTCCGGATGGATGCCGGGTCACAGTCTCCTTCAATAGCCCATGCGTAGACGACTTTGCCGCCCGCCTGCTTCGCAGCCGTGAGTTCGTCGAAATTTCCCTCCAGCGTAATCCCCGTCTCTTCTTCAAATTCCCGCTTGGCGGCTTCCAGTGGATCTTCTTGACTCTCGAATTCCCCTTTAGGTATGGACCAAGCTGCTGCATCTTTTTTTGTCCAGAACGGACCGCCCGGATGAACGAGAAACACTTCCACAGCCGAATCACGAATGCGATAGAGAAGAATACCCGCGCTTTGTTTTCCCGCCATGTTTGCGAATTTGCACGGGGAGTTTGTGGGGGCAGATCTATCCCGGATTATTCATAGTTCATAATCAAGCAACGGTACCGTCTCAAGTCGCGGGTCTCGCGTTGGGGAACGCTAGACTCGAACCTGAGACTCGGAACCGTTAGGGACGCATGCCGGAGAAAGTATTGACGGTTGCGTGCAGATTGCGCGCGAAGTCGGTCGCGGCTTGCGTGCTCATGCCGAAGGCAGACCTCGCGTACTCCTTTACCGCCAGCAGGGCGGGAAAGGGAGTTTTCTTCAAGCGCTCGACGAGATTCGCCACAGCCGAATCGAGCTCGTGCGCAGGCACAACGTTGCTGACAATGCCAAAAACCAACGCTTTATGGGCATCGATTTCCTCTGTGGAGTAGACCAGGTAAGTTGCGGCCTTGCGCGGCACCCGATCCACCAGCGCGGACATGGCGATTGTCGGCATGATGTTGTGCGCCATCTCAGGCAACTGAAAACGAGCTTTGTCGCTCGCGAGCGTGATATCGCATAGAGCCGCCAGAGCGCATCCGAGTCCCACGGCACGTCCCTGGACCACGCCCAGAATGGGCGCCCGGGCGCTGCGAAACGCGCCATACAAATTGAAAATCGTCTCGCTGCGTTCACGCATGGCGTAAGCCTCGAGAACCGGGGCGGGTTGGCCCATCGCTTCGCGTCCCAAGCAGAAGTCGTCACCGGCGCCTTTCAAGACAATCAGACGCGACTGTTTCTCCGCCGCATTGATTGTTTCAGTGAGTTGAGCCCAAACGGCATCGCTCTGGCGATTGCCAATATCGGGACGGTTCAGTGTGAGAGTTGTTATGTCCGCGCTTTTTTCCTCGATAATGGGTTCCGCCATGACGTTCCTCTCCGGTCTTACCGTTCAACGTTCCAATGTTCAAAGTTCAAGTTTCGATCCGAATTGAAGGTTACCTGGAACCTTGAACTTCCGTTGTAGGAAGTTGTCCGGCTCATCGCTCAAGCGGCATGGTCTCGCAGCTGTTTCTCTTCAGGTGGGATTTGACGGCTCCGGGCCGGTTCAATTATCACAACGCGCCCCGCCATATTGCGCCAGCATGGCTGTGACTCGTTGTTCATGCGACTGGCCGCTATCGAGACTCGTCTCGAACGGCGGAACGCGCATATTCAGCAGCGCGATATTGTGACGCCCGTGGTTGAGCCTCAGAAGCCACAAATCTTCCCGTAATAATTCAGGACTATCATAACCGCGCACGACGAGCTTTTTAGACGCCGTTGCCGGACAGGAAGCCGCTGGCAAAGCCGCTGTTGAATAGTCCGCGAGCTGCTTTCGGCGCACACGCTTGATATAGTGTTCGTGCAGCGCACCGGCAAACGTGATGATAAACGTCAACACAAGCGCGAGCACAGACCAACCGAGAACATCTGTGAAAGTGATTGAAGTCACCGAGTCTCTTATGCCTCGGAATCTCTCGCGGCTCGCATCACTCAAATCGCACAATGACGGGGGTCTTTTGTCCTCGCCGACTCGTGCGCTTGGGGCCGCGAAATATGGGCTGCACCTATACCGCCATAGTCAGTTTGTGTCAAGAACATTTACTCGAAATCGAACGGTCTCTCAAAAACCAAGTCCGTACGCCGAGTTGCTTGACATTGGCTGGAGGCACGCTAGTCTCTTGTATATAATCATCCGTCCTAACAAGTGAGGCTTATTTTATATGGCACCCCGGGACTGGGATTTTTTAATGTGGCAGCGCGCCAGCGACTTGATGCAACAGGTCGAGCGCATTCAGCGAAATTTTTTTCAGATCGCCTTGGGCGCCCAGTACCGGGCACTTCATGGCCGGATCTCGTGCTGGGAGCCACCTCTAAACCTCATAGAAAGCGACGAGGTCCTGTGGGTAATCTCTGCCCTTCCGGGGGTGGCACCCGATCAGCTCAAAGTGCGGCTGGAAGGAGGCGAGCTTGTGATCAGCGGTGAACGGCCGATGCCCAAATGCTGCCGGGACGGAGAGCTTAAATTATGGGAGATACCGATTGGTCGTTTTGAACGCCGCCTCAGCCTGGCTGAGACACAGAGCGCATTATCCCTGGGCCAGCTTTCTTTACAGGATGGTCTGCTCATCATCGAGCTAAGGAAGTGCACATGACACCGGAAGCGGTCGAAAATACTCCGCCCCGAGCCTCTTTGATCATCCCTTCAGGCGCACTGGCATTGTTACCGTTACGCAACACGGTACTTTTCCCTTCGGTCATCCTGCCGCTGGCCATTGGCCGAGCAGCGAGCCTGCGGTTGATAGAGGAAGCCGTGCGTCAACAGGTGCCGGTTGGTTTTATTTGCCAGCGGGATCCGAGTATAGAAGCTCCACAACCGAAGGATCTGTTCACAGTTGGCACGGCTGCCGATATCATGCGCATGCTGACCCTTCCCGATGGCCAGCGCCAGGTCATCATCCAAGGCCGCCAGCGTTTCGAAGTCGCCGAATTCATTGCAACCGATCCCTTCCTCATTGCCCGCGTTACGATGGTGCAGGAAGAGATACCGCGGTCCAAGGAGTTTGCGGCAAGGATTCTCAACCTGCGCCAGGAGGCGGCAAGAGCCCTGTCGTTGCTCCCGGAGCCGATGCACGAGTTAAAGGCAAGCATTGAACGGATTGAAAATCCGCTAATTTTGATAGACATGATTGCATCCACACTGGACCTGCCGCTCGCCGATAAACAGGAGCTACTGGCTACGCTCAGCCCGGAAGTACGCGCCCAAAAGGTGTCTGAAAAGCTCGCGCGGCAAATCGAGCTGCTGGAATTAAGCAAAAAAATCGGCGAACAGACCAAGGAATCGATGGATCGGGCCCAACGCCAGTACTTCCTCCGCGAACAACTGAAGGCCATTCAAAAGGAGCTGGGCGAAGAAGACGGCCAGAGCATGGCCGCTGAAGAGCTACGCACGAAGATACTTGCGGCAAAGATGCCGCCCGATGTGGAAAAGGAAGCGCTGCGCGAGGCCGCCCGACTGGAGCGAATGCCGGAAATGGCCGCCGAATACTCCTCGCTACGTACTTATCTGGACTGGATGGTGGAGCTCCCCTGGAGCTTTTCGAGCGATGAACAAATCGACCTAGCCAAGGCACGGCTAATCTTGGACGCGGACCACTACAACTTGGAGAAGGTAAAAAAGCGCATCACCGAATTTCTCGCCGTGCGTAAACTGATGCCGCAGGGTAAAAGCCCCATCTTGTGTTTTGTGGGACCCCCTGGTGTCGGCAAGACATCTCTCGGCCAGAGCATCGCCCGGGCTATGAATCGAAAATTTGTGCGCCAGAGTCTCGGCGGAGTCCACGATGAAGCCGATATTCGCGGTCATCGCCGCACCTATGTGGGAGCGCTCCCCGGCAACATTATTCAGGGGATTCGCAAGGCCGGCACAAAAAACCCGGTGTTCATGCTCGACGAGGTGGATAAGCTCAGCGCCAGCTTCCATGGCGATCCATCCGCCGCCCTGCTGGAAGTGCTCGATCCGGCGCAAAACTCCACGTTTCAGGACCACTATCTCGGCGTGCCTTTCGATCTCAGCCAGGTGTTGTTTATCGCCACGGCCAATGTGCTTGACACGATTCCGCCAGCATTGCGAGATCGGATGGAGATACTGGAAGTCACCGGCTATATCGAAGAAGACAAACTCGCGATAGCCAAGAACTATTTGATTCCACGGCAAATCTCCGAAAACGGACTCCAAAGCGCCAACATCACATTCAGCGATGACGCCGTTCGCGAAATCATTCGCGGCTATACGCGTGAAGCCGGGGTGCGGCAACTCGAGCGCGAGCTGGGTTCGATCTGTCGCGGGGTGGCGACTCGAGTGGCAGAAGGACTTCAAGAGAACACCGTCATCGACCGCGAATCGGTGCGCACCTATCTGGGCCCGCAAAGGTTTTTTAACGAAGTGGCGCTGCGTACCAGCCTGCCGGGAGTGGCAACCGGGCTGGCATGGACGCCTTTTGGCGGAGACATCTTGTTTGTCGAGGCAACACGAATGCCGGGTCGCGGCATGCTGCAGCTTACCGGCCATCTCGGTGACGTCATGAAGGAAAGCGCGCAAGCCGCCTTGAGCCTCGTTAAATCCCGCGCAGAGACCCTGGGAATCGACGCCGCGCTGTTTACAACCAATGACTTGCACATCCACATCCCGGCGGGTGCGATTCCGAAGGATGGACCCAGCGCGGGGATCACGCTCTTCGTCGCTCTCGTCTCATTGCTCACCGGGCGACGCATCAGCAAGGACGTGGCTATGACGGGCGAGATCAGCCTGCGCGGCCTCGTCCTGCCCGTTGGCGGCATAAAGGAAAAGGTGCTGGCTGCTAAGCGCGCCGGGATAAGTTGTGTCTTGCTGCCGGAACTGAATCGAAAAGATCTCGAAGATATCCCGCCCGCCGTTCGAGACAGCATCCGCTTTGAATTTCTCACAACGGCCGATGAAGCATTGGCGTTCGCTCTTGAGCCGCACAATTCTGGCGCATCGAGTCGTGCCGCGGAACGCGCTGCCGATCACGCCTCGTAAACGGCGCCGCTGGCTCCACGCAGTTCAAAAGTTCCAGTGTTCAGAAGTCCAAAGTTCCCGTCCCGACCGGAAACTTTTGAACTGTTGAACCGCACCCGTTTCGCGCCGCGCCGCGGCGTTGAGGAAATTAAAGTCAATTCGAAATTTGACCGCGAACGTCCCGCCAATACTTGTGGGAAATTTTGGCCGCCAATTTTTTGAAAGTTTTTCTTGACAACTTAAATTGAAATTGTTTATGAATGGCATCCTCGCGCCAACTTGAAAAAATCTTCTTCTTCGTCCGGCTCAGAAACTTTCATCGCTGTCCTACTCCCTGGACAGAGAAGCGAGTGCGTATCGCACTTCGCGGCCGTGGTTGGGCTTTATGACCGATGGGCGGGCGCAACAATGATAGCCAACCAATTCTGGTCACCATGGCGTATTCGTTTTCAGACAAGATGGACGCCGAGAACCTTCCCCCGGAGGAAACAGCAATGATCGATATCGCCAATTCTGACCAGCAAAAGGCATTGCTCGAAAGTTATTTTGGTTTCAGGGAAACGCCATTCGGCGTCACACCTGATCCGCGTTTTTTCTACGGCAACCCTCTCTACCTTGAGGGCTTGTCTACACTCGCGTATGGGATTCAAGGAAAAAAGGGCTTCTTACTTCTCACCGGCGAAGTGGGAACAGGCAAAACCATCCTTCTGCGCAAGCTCATCCACCATCTCGAAGCGTCGGTGCAATTTGTGTTTGTCTCTACTAGCCACCTCACTTCCTACGGCTTGGTGGAACTGATCATCCAGGAGCTTGGTATAACAAAACCGGATAAAAATCGGCTCGATATGATCCAAGAGTTAAAGGAATATCTGACCGAGCGTCTACAGCACGGCCATACAGTAGCCCTGCTCGTCGATGAAGCCCAAAACTTGAGCGATGAAGCTCTCGAAGGCCTGTGCGGCCTGTCGAACTTTGAAACAGAGTCGGAAAAATTGCTTCAGATCGTGCTGGTCGGGCAACCGGAGCTGACGATCAAACTGGGGAAGCCGAGTTTGCGCCGGATCAAACAGAGGATTGCTATTCACTACCGCCTTTACGCTTTGCAGACGATCAGCGAAGTCGAGCACTATATCCGCCACCGCTTGCAAGTAGCGGGTTACGATGGTCCGGAGATTTTTGCCAAGGAAGCCATCGAAGCCGTTTGGTTTTACTCGTCGGGCACGCCCCGGCTTGTCAACATTCTTTGCGACAACTCACTCACCATGGCCTACGTCGCCGGCAAAAAAAGAGTGTCTGCGTACATGATTATGAAGGCCGCCAGTGCCCTTTTGTTGGATCGCGGGCACGAAGCGCCAAAGGTTGGCGCCACGGAGTTCGGGTTGACCAGAGCGAAGCCTCAAAGCGCAAAACCGGCCGCGAAACGAACTGAAATCAACACAACGGAGCCGAAAACGGATATCGCCGCGGAAGAACCCGCGGTTGCGACAACCACCTCAGCGCGGACATCTCACCCGCAGCCGTTTGTAGCTCCGGAAAACGCCACGAATCTCGCCGTCCCCCCTCACTTCTTCGACGACATGACCCGCGCCGCAACTCACGCCATGGGGCCCATGGCCCAGAGGGTCGTTGAAGATCAAATCTCCGCGCTCGGCGAATCCCGTCACGCGTTCCCGCAGATCAAACTTGGGACACTGATCGAGATGGTTAGCCGGGAAATCCTAAATGAAACGATGAGAGCTCGATTTGAAAATACCATGCGGCGGGAAATCGCCGGGCTCAAAACTTTGTAAGGCAAAGGACCAGCAGTGAAATGGACAAGGAGCGAAAGATGAACCAGGAATCGCGACGCATAGGCCTGAAACTCAAGATCGGCGGCATTTTTACCGCGGTGGTACTGGTGTTGTGCTTGTTCGTCATCGCCGCCGTATATCAGCTCACGCGCGACATCTTGCGCGGTCAACTGGATAAGCGAGCCATGGCGATGGCGACCAACCTCAGTGATGCGGCTGCCGGCCACATCGTCGCAAAGAACGTTCTCGCGCTTCATGCTCTGGCGCGGAAGTATACGCTCTTTGACGGGGTCGCGTACGCTTATATCGAGGACGGCAAGGGAGAAGTTCTTGCCCATACCTTCGGCACCTTCCCCCCGGAGTTGAGGCAGACAGCCTCGGGCGGCGTGCAGCGCATGCCGCACCGGCGCGAAGTTTCGTTGGGAGACAAGGCGGTCTTTGAAGCCGGCGTCCCCGTTCTCGATGGTCAAGCCGGTATCGTACACGTGGGTTTTTGGGCCGATGCAATAGAAAGAGAGATCGCGTCCTCACTCCTCCGCCTGATTGCAATCATCGGGATCGTGCCGGTGATTGGCGCTCTTCTCTCCTTTCTCCTCGCCCACTGGATCGTTCGACCGATAGTCGGACTTACCGAAGTTGCGGACAAGGTCACGATGGGCGATCTCGAGACGTCGGTGAGCGGAGCTTGTGTGAAGTCTCGGGATGAAATCGGCGATCTGGCTCGATCGCTGGAGCGCATGCGCTCGAGCTTGAAAGCGGCCATGTTGCGCCTAGGGCGTGAAACAGCGTGAACGTTCTCTCTCGCAGGAGGAAAAAACAAATGCACACGCAATACAAAGCACAGCACAAGTGGTTATCAATCGTGGCTTGCCTCATGCTGCTTTTTAGCCTTGCCGGCCGCGTCGCGGCGCAGGGTCCGGCGGAGCTGCAAAAAATCACCATTGCCTACAGCGCGATCTCGGGGAACATGGCGCCGCTGTGGATGGCGTACGAGCGCGGGTTTTTCCGCAAACATGGCCTGGATGTTCAGCTGGTTTTTATAGAAAGCGGCAGCACCGCCGTGCAAAGCCTCATCTCACAGGATGTCGCCTTCGCACAAATGGCGGGGGCCGCGGCCATTCAGAGTCGTCTTCGCGGCTCGGATGTCGTACTGATCGCCGGCTTTCTCAACACCCTGGATTATCAGTTGATGGTCGAGAAAAACATTACCCAGCCCGACCAACTGAAGGGGAAGGCTTTAGCCGTGAGCCGGTTTGGCTCCTCGTCTGATTTCGCAACTCGCTACGCGCTCGAGAGGTACGGCTTATCACCGCAACAGGACGTGCAAATTTTGGAGATCGGCAGCCAGCCGGCCAGGTTTGCAGCCCTCGAGTCGGGACAAGTTCAAGGCGCAATGGTCGCGGTGCCGTTGACGCTCAGGGCAAAGGCTCTAGGCTTTCATGCGCTCGCCGATCTTCAGATGCTCGGTCTTGAGTACCAGCACACGGCGTTGGCAACGACGGACGCGCTCATCAAATCCCGGCCCGATCTTGTGCGCACTGTCATGAAAGCATTCGTCGAAGCCATTCATCACTACAAGACCCAGCGGGCCGATTCGTTAGCGGTGCTGGCAAAGTATCTGAAGACCTCTGATCCAGCGGTTCTGAATGAAGTCTATGAAAACATCGGACTCCGGCTCCTGCCGCAGAAACCGTATCCTACCTCCCGAGGCATTGCCGTGATGCTGCGCGAGCTGGCAGCGCGGGACCCGAAGGCTACCAGCGCGCGGCCCGAGCAATTTATCGATCTCACTTTTATAAACGAGCTGGACCGCTCTGGGTTCATCGATGCGCTATATAAAACTCCGCCGGTTGTGGCACGCGCACCAGCGCGTCCGGCGCCAAGCCCGGCTCCCGCAACCACTCCTACAGCCAAATCGACTGCAGCAATTGAAACATCCAGGCCCCTTGCGGCGCCGGCAAAAAGACCGGTCAGGCGCGACGGCTCAACCGGACCAACGGAATACGTTGTAGCTGCCGGCGACACCCTGTCACACCTGGCCGCTCGATATTACGGCGATGCGAACCAATGGCCCAGAATATTCGAGGCCAACAAGCAAACAATGAACAACCCGAATTATATCTTTATTGGACAAAGGATCATTATCCCGTCCTAGGGATCGGCAGGACACTCAGCGTGACACAAACGCTTCCGGCCTTTGGAAAGTGTTCCATTAGGCCAGAGTCGTTTAACCGAAACGCGATGATGGGTAGGTTGGTTGGGTGTGCGAGAGGTTTGGCCCCTGCTCAACAACTGTATTTCTTCCTCTAATCACACACGAGCTAGGAATATGCCTTGAGTGCAAGGCTGTCAACGATCAACCCGATGTGGGTGGATCTTGACGTCTGGTCTATTCCTAGGCTCGTGCGTGAGAGACTTTTATACTTCCTAATACCCTCGTTGTTGCCGAAGTCGTTGGGTTTCCTGCCGGATGCCGTGAGAAAGCGTTTGCTGAGTCCAGTCATCATGGCCTCCCGCTCTTTACTGACCCTTACGCGAACATGGGTAGCCAGCAACGGGTATGCCAGATCGCGCCGTGGTCAAACACGGTGCTTTTTTGGCAGGAGGGGGAAGAAGCGGACGCGCAGGCACGGTAGAAATTACCTCACCTGCGCGAAAATGTGCTGGAAAGCTTTCGGGCAGACTTTGATCCAGGACAACTAGGGCCGGAGGGACTTATCTCCCACAACCCACAGATATAGCGTGTGATGCCTGTCTACGACTCCTTTGTCCGCAACGGGGTCGAGGTTAATGATCCGGGTGGGCTCCCAATCATCGATGTCATAGTCATGGGCGATAACGCGCGAGCCCGGCTTTAATCGCTGCAACTTGGGCCGCAGCGCGTTATTAAACCATTTGAACATGTACAGTGTGACAACCGTGGCGTTTGAAATGTCCGCTTCGAGGCCGTCCTGGTTGCGGAACTCGACCAGATGGCTGACACCTGCCTCTTTTGCTCTCTCCCTGGCCTTCTCGACCAATTCGGGATCCAATTCGACTCCTACGCCGCGCGCGCCGTACTTCTGCGCGGCACGAATGACGATCCGCCCGTCTCCGCTGCCCATGTCGTAAACCACATCCTTGCTCGTGACCCCGGCAACCTCGAGCATCCGGTCAACGATCGGCATGTTGGTCGGGACAAAGGGTATTGAATCGGCCGACCCTGCATTGGCATGAAGAAACGAAACCAGTAGAACAATCAATGACGCTTTTTTATAGATGAGCTTCAAAGATCCGTACCTCCTTTAGGTTAGAACATGCTTCAGGCCCGAGTAGCTGTCAAGCGGCTCGAGGTTATCCGCTATGCCTGTTCAGTCACACCGCTCCGGCTCCCGCGAGACATATCCGCTTGAGTCGGTCCTGGACACATAGCCTCCCTCGGGGCGCCCGTACACGCGAACGCGCGTCATTTCTTCTAACAAACCGTGGACTTCGCGCGCAAGAGGGCGCAATGCGTCAATCACTGGTGAAGCAATGTGAGTGAATGCCTGAAAGCCGGGTGGAGTTTTGATATGTACTTATAAGGGGCGGATTAGCGGGGGTTCATTCCAGCTTAACAGATCACGGCAATATTGAATGCTTATGTGGCTAAACGAACTGTTGACTTAAGGTTCAATGTCACTATATACCGTGGACGGCACTACAGGGCGCACAACGGTCTCAAAAAAAAGGAGGTAGGGTCATGAAAACACGATTGATGATTGCGGCTTTCGTCCTGCTTCTGTCTTTCCTGATTTCCTGGAGCACTGCGGACGCCTGGGAGCCTAAGCGGCCGGTGGAGTTCGTCATTCAGACTTCGCCCGGAGGTGGCTCCGACCAATATGCCAGATTCTGGATTGGGCTGATTGAAAAGTACAAACTTTCCCCCGTACCCTTTGTACCTGTCAACATGCCCGGCGGCGCGGGCGCGGTGGCGCTGACTCACCTTTTTAAACAGAAAGGGGATCCGCATTTTATTTCTCCCACCCTTAACAGCGTCATCACGACTCCCCTGCTTCAGCGGATACCTGTCATGTATCTATCCGAAGATCTCACGCCGATCGTCAAAATGATGATGGATCCGTTTCTGTTGGTTGTGCAGCCCCAAAAATTCAAGACATTCGAAGACTACCTGGCTGCTTGTCGCAAGCAATCGCTGACGGCGGTAGGAACCGGTTCCAGGCAAGAGGACGAAATCCAGATCTTCATGATGCAGCACGCGTTTAAATGCCAGCCGTTTCGCTACGTCCCGGAAAAAGGAGGGGGCGATGTTGCGCGGGCAGTAGCGGGAGGACACGCCGACTTCAACGTGAATCAGCCTTCCGAAATGCTCCCGTTATATCCGGAGAGACTGATCCCGATCCTGAGCTTTCAAAAACAACGGCCCAAAGAGTTTCCGGAGGCTGCCACGCATTGGGAGAAAAAGATTAACTCGAAATGGGCGGAGCTGCTGGATTTGGAAACCGGACTTCATCAGATGCGTGGAGTTATCGGCGCTCCCAACATGCCCAAAGACGCGGTGGCATGGTATGAGGATCTATTCCGCAAAGTCTGGGAAACCAAGGAGTGGAAGGAATTCATGAGCAAAGGCGCAATGCAGCCCGTCTTCATGAAAAGCGCGGAATATAGAAAATTCCTCGCCAGGTTCGAAGACAACCACGTCAAAGTCATGCGCGACGTGATTGGTTGGAAGCTGCGGGCCGATCTGCGCAAACGTTAGTAATCAAAGATCGCGGGTGTGACGTTGAAGCCTCCGCATTTTACACTCCGATCGGCCGAACTCGTCGGAGCTATTGCTTTTGTAGCCTTCGGCGCTTTCATTATGTGGGAAAGCACAAAGCTGGGCCCTGGCTGGGGCGCCTCCGGTCCCATGCCAGGGTTCTTTCCCTTTGGTCTTTCTCTGTTGCTGACGCTCGGCGGAACTGCAGCGCTTCTCGAAGTCATACTGAAGGAGACACAAGCGCAGCCCTTCTTCGAGGATCACCGGGAGAGTACGGAATTATGCAAGGTGGGAATTCCCATCGTGCTGGCGATCGCGTCACTGCCGTTTATAGGATTTTACTTGATGCTGCCGCTCTATTTGGGCCTCTTTGCCTGGTGGTACGGCGGATTTCGCTGGTACTTTATAATGCCCGCTGCATGCGCTCTGTCTTACGGCCTTTACCTGATTCTCGACCAGGGATTTCGCATCTTGATGCCCAAGAGTCCCTGGTATGGCGGGATGCTCCCGTTCTAGGAGCATGAGTGGAGGCGTTTGGCTTTCTCGCCCTTGGGTTTGAATCCCTTTTCCAGCCAGCACGGCTCGCCTTTCTGCTGCTCGGCGTCGTCTTAGGTCTGGTAAACGGCGTTATCCCTGGTGTAGGCGGCACCACCGGCGTCGCCATTCTACTCCCCATCACCGTTTTTATGGAGCCTACGGCGGCCCTGATTATGCTCGCCGGGATCTACTGGGGGTCCATGTTCGGTGGTGTGGTGACTTCCATTCTTTTCGCGGTTCCCGGAAACCCCTGGTCCGTAGCAGTGATGTTTGATGGCAGGCCGCTCGCCAAAGCCGGCCGCGCCGGGCTTGCCATGGCCACTGCCTTCTCCGTATCGTTCGTAGGCGCCATTATAGCCTCGGTCTTGTTCACTTTCTTCTCGCTGCCGTTCGCCGGCATGGCGCTGCGTTTCGGTCCTCCCGACCTGTTTGCAATTCTCCTTATTGCTTTCGGAACCTTTGTTGGCCTGGGAGGCTCACCGGCAAAAGCGCTGGTCATGATGGCTGCGGGATTTCTCCTTTCCACTGTGGGTCTCGACGTCGTTACCGGCCAGCCCCGGCTCACTTTTGATACGATTACGCTTCTGGGGGGATTTCACTTCGTGCCTGTAACCATCGGCCTCTACGGCATTGGCGAGGTTCTGTTCAATGCAACCGAGCGGCACAAGCTCAAGATCGAGGAACTATCGGCTGCCGCAAAGTTGGGAATAGGCGACATCCTGGAAAGTTTTCGTGTCGTTCGAAAACATATCTGGCTGGCGGTGTCGTGCTCGTTGATGGGCTTCATTACGGGCATTCTACCTGGAGTTGGCGCGACTCCCGCCTCCTTTATGGCGTACGGCATGGCGCGCAAAGTCTCGCGCCACCCGGAGCAATTTGGCCAGGGAGCGATCGAGGGTGTGCTCGCCCCCGAGGCAGCCAACAATGCCGCGGGTACCGGCTCGCTTCTGCCAATGCTCGTCCTCGGCATTCCGGGCTCTCCCACTGCTGCGATCATGATGGCGGGAGTTTTCATGTGGGGCCTTCTTCCCGGTCCGCGGCTTTTTACCGAGAATCCCGATTTCGTCTGGCCCTTCATCGCCAGTCTGTATGTGGCGAACGTGATCGCGTTCGTCATCGTCCTCGCAGCAACCCCGATACTTGCCGCAGTCCTGCGCACGCCGTACTCAATCTTGACGCCGATGATCGTTATCATGTGCGTGCTGGGTTCCTACGCGATACAGAACTCGCTCTTCGATGTGTGGTTGGTGCTCATCTTCGGCGTTCTCGGCTTCTTCCTGCGCAAGCTCGATTATCCGCTGGCGCCCATGATCGTAGCGCTCGTTCTGGGAGATCCTACGGAAACCGCGCTCAGGCAGAGCCTCATCATGGCAGATGGCTCGCCATTGATCTTTTTCGCCCGCCCGATGACCGCCGCTTTCATGTTGGCCGCGCTATTTCTCTTTTTTCTTCCCTTGCTCGCGGCGCTCTGGCCGCGCCTTACACGCCGTTAGGAGTCTCGGCGATGGCTATTGTCGCAATGTCCCGAGAATTGGGCAGTCTTGGAACCGTCATTGGAAACGCTGTGGCGCAGCGTCTGGGCTACGCATACGTGTATCAGGAAATTACCACTGCGGCCGCTCAGGATTATGAAGTGATGGAAGAAAAACTGTTGCGCGTGATTGAAAAAGCACCGCGTTTCACAGAGCGGATTAGCGGCGACTACCGGCGTTACCAGGCGTTCGTTCAAGCCCAGGTCTTCAAGTCCGCCGAACGCGATAATGTGGTTTTGATTGGACGTTGGTCCACTCTCCTGTTGCGTGACATCGCTCATGCCGTGCGCGTGCGCGTCACCGCGCCCGTTGAAGTGCGCGCCCGCCGTGTAGCCGAAATGATGCAGGTGGGCGAAGACAAGGCGCTGGAGATGATACGGCAAAATGATTCTGAGCGCGGCGAGCGCATGCGCTATCTCTACGACGTGGACTGGACTGCGCCCCATCTCTACGATTTGGTCCTCAATACAGAAAAAGTATCCGTCGAACGGGCAACCGGGTTAATTATAGAGTTGGCGGAAGACGAGCAATTCCAACCCACGGAAGCCTCTAAAAGACGACTGCACAATCTTGCTTTAGCGTACCGTATTCGAGCTGAGTTAAAATCCCACCGCTCTACCCAGAATACCGATATCGACATCCGAGTTGATAATGCACACGTCGAACTTCGAGGGATAGTGGCAAAGGAAGCTGAAAAGAAGGCTGTGGAGCG
Source organism: uncultured Syntrophobacteraceae bacterium (assembly GCA_964410485.1). Lineage (GTDB taxonomy): Bacteria > Desulfobacterota > Binatia > UBA9968 > UBA9968 > CAYPHJ01. The sequence goes on along the minus strand of CAYPHJ010000003.1, from coordinate 59,219 downwards.
TCTGGTGACCCATATGAAGGGTGTCGGCAAAATCGAAAGCCAACTGCAGGTACTCGGCTATCGTGGCCGCCGCATAAGTTGACCGGCATACCGACCAAAATGGCCAACCCTGTCCTACTCTGTTCATCCATGTCAGTCCCCAGAAGATCGCGGAACTCAGCCCGCCTTGTTTTTTAAGAGGTTACCGGATTCAATCCCAACCGGCATCGGTGGTACAGGAGTTGCTCTGATAACGCGTTTGGAACATGATCGCGGAGGTGAGCCATGGACAATCGAGCGTTTTCAGCTGGGATCACTCCATATTACGCCGAGAATGGCGCCGGCTCGCGGTGGACGCGCCGTGCACACGTCGATAAGCGGCTCACAAGCAATGAGGAAAGCCCTGTCCGCGAAGACCCGGTTGCCGATATTGCCACTCATGCTACTCATCTTTTGAGATTGTTAAATGAGATCAAACCGGGCCGGGTCGAGCAAGAGCTCGGAGCCAAAATTCAAGCTCTGGAAACCCAAGTACAGAATGCCGAAGCGAAGCTCTTGAGCCGCCAAATCGAAATCGAGAAAAAAGACCAGGTCATCCAAGCCGCCGCCGCGAGAGAACAAGCCATCGGGAAATTGGTTGTGCGCCTGTCCGCCGAATGCGAAGAACTAACTGCCGAGCTGTATGAGAAGAGCCTGACGGTTACACGTTTGGAGGGTGAAGCCGGAAGTGGGCTCGGCTGCCTTGACATCTGGAAAAGGATCATGAGCCTGCTGCAACAGGCGGCAAGCAGACTAAAACTCACGGGCAGCGCGCCCGAAGCCAGCTCGCCCCCCCATGATCGCGTCGAAGAGCGCGCGCACGGCTCTGATTAACGGATCAATCGGGCACGCGGAAGCGCGATGCCGATGCCTAACATAGTGAGCGCGCCGACACCACCCAGGAAAGCCACTGTCCACTGCACGCCCATGAACGCCGACAGAGCTCCGAATAGCGTAGCGCCAACTGTCATGACCACCTGGCTCATGTGAAAGAGCGCCATGGTTCGGCCGCGAAATTCGGCGGGCGAGTGAGAATTGAATCACCGTAAAATTCCCGTTGCTAGTTGAGCGAGGGGAACCTGGGTCTTTCGCGAATAGCGGTCCGCAGCGCTGCCCACCACATGGTCGTCGCGACACGGCGCGACAAACACGTCCAATCGTGTTCACGAAAAGTCAAGGGTTGACAGGTTGAATCATCATCAGCTACGGTTCTAAGTTAATTCTAAACAAATCCCCAGATAGATCGCCCGACGCGATGGAGACCGCCAGACAAAGAAAGCGCCGCCTCGTCCAAGAGGCGGTTCAAAGTAATTTCGAAAAGCCGCGTGTTGCTGCCACATTGGGTCGGGGTTTTCAGCGCAGAACCAACTTTTCTCTTTGGCCCTGGGGAGCGCTATTAATTGCCGCCTTCATCTACTTCATGGTGCCTGCCCAGATTGTCTCCACTGAGAGCGGTGAGGGCACAAGGACAGAATCCGCCGTCAGTGCGGACAACGAGGCAACTGTGGCCGCCGTAGATCAAGCGTCGGAGCCGCAGGTCGCCACAGCACCGCACCCGATCAAACGGGAAGTGTTCCCGCTTGCGATAAAAAAAGTTGTCATTGATCCCGGTCATGGCGGTGTTCACACCGGGGCCATCTCGGACTCAGGCGTTACCGAAAAAGAGCTTGCGCTCGACATTGGGCTACGCCTGCGCCGGATCATGGAGCGAGAATCATTCCAGGTCGTCATGACGCGAGAAACGGACCGTACCGTGTCTCTCGAGAAAAGAGTGACCCTCGCTAACGAAAGCGGGGCGGATATTTTTGTTTCCATTCACATTAACTGGATGGAGCCGCGCCGGATTCGACCGCTCGAAACTTACTTTCTCGGGGCTACGGAAGACCCTTCCGTCATGCAGTTAGCCAGTATGGAGAATCGCGAGTCGGGCTACTCTCTCTCGGACTACCGCCAGCTTTTGGACAAAGTCTATAACCATGTGCGACGCGACGAGTCGCGCAGGCTCGCTGAAACGATTCATACGGAGCTGTACTATTCGCTAAGAGAAGTCAACCCGGCGCTGGACAACCGTGGTGTCAGAACGGCACCGTTTATCGTTCTCGTTGGTACCGAAATGCCTGCGGTGCTCGTGGAGGTGTCATCGCTTTCCAATGAAGATGAAGTCAAATTGTTGACCAGCACCGATTACCGTGAAAACATCGCCCTGGCAATTTCAAGAGGTATTAGCTCTTACGCCGAAAAGCTCAACCACCCCAACAGGAAAGGTAGTTACGCCAATGGAAGCAAAGGTAGGTACGCCAATGGAAGAAATTAAGGAAACTTTGTCCGTGGGGATCGACCTCGGCACCTCCCGTAGCGCGATTTCGGCGTCCAATGGTGAGCGCCACGTGATCGACAGTTATGTGGGTTGGCCGGTGGACATGGTGGCGCGCCGGTTGGTTAAAAGACCCGTCCTCGTCGGGCGCGAGGCGCTTGATAACCGATCCATGTTGGATTTGCGTCGGCCCCTCGAGCGCGGACTGATCAAAGAAGGATCCGACAAGGACGAACAGGCCGTTCACGAGTTAGTGCAGTACTTGATCGGTCTGGCCTCAACAAAACAAAAAACCAAAAACCGGCAAAAGGTGCGGGCAGTTGTGGGCGTGCCGTCCGAGGCCTTTCGCGTGAACCGGCAACGCCTGCGCAGCGTGATGAACGGACTGGCCGACAGCGTGATGCTCGTCTCGGAGCCTTTTGCGGTGGCTTACGGAATCGAAGCGTTGCTGCACGCAATGGTGATCGACATGGGCGCCGGCACCACCGATTTTTGTGTCATGCGCGGTCGCTATCCCACTGACGAAGATCAGCGGACTTTGCCCAACGCGGGCGATTGGATCGACGAACAGCTCGCGAAGGTCATTCAGGAGCGCTACCCGGAGGCTCAGTTTTCAATCTACATGCTCCGTGAATGGAAGGAAAAGTGGAGTTTTGTCGGCGAATCTCACAAGCCCATCATCGTTAAAGTGCCGGTTAAAGGAAAAACCACGGAACTGGATATTACCAACGAAATGCGTCTCGCGTGTGAAAGTGTTCTTGCTCCGATCTGCGAAACCATGTTCGACCTCATTGCACGTGTCGAACCCGAGTATCAGGAGAAAGTTCGTAACAACGTTATTCTTGCGGGGGGCTCCTCCCTTATTCGCGGACTCAGCGAGGCCATTGAAAACGCGCTGCAGGAACTCGGCGGTGGTCGGGCGACTGTTGTGAAGGATCCCATTTTTGCGGGATCCGACGGCGGGCTGCAAATTGCCAAAGACGCGTCGAAGGAAGATTGGGAGCGTCTCTCACTCTAACGGCCCCGCCGACGCTATTGGATTCCTCGTTCGGGCCTCTGATCATCCTGCCGTGTATTCCTACCGGCCGGAAGCGGCGAACTCGAATTTCTTCTCTGTAAGAAAATCTTTACTCACCACTCCCCATTTTGCTTGCTTTTCGAGTCATTGGTCTGGCGTGTTCTTTGCGATTACAGCTGCCGACGGTTTGAGCCGGGAGGAGTAAATGAACAAATCTACAATCATTGGTGTGATGGTGGGCGCTGTTTTCGCTCTATCGATTACGTGGGTGGCTGCTTCCGATGCGCTGGCGGGTGGCGGGCTTGCTTTGCTGGCATCTGCAGTTTTCGGGTTGGCTGCCGGCCTCTGCATTGGCGGTCTCATAGCGGCGAACTTTGCGCTGCTTGGAGTTGAAAAAGCGCAAAAGCAAGAGACAAGCGGCAAGCCGGAAACGGAATTGCCGGCGGCGGCCTGAGGCTCAAGAGCCACGCACCCACAGGTCCAGGCTCCGATTCTTAGCGCTTGTAGGCTGGATTATTCCAACGCCCTTTTCTGAAATCCAAAATCTGGCTGGGGGGGTTGGGGCGCATAAAGCTTTTACGCTATAATTCCACCGACCACGCATGGAGAGTGGAATTATGCACAACGACTTGGCTCAGCAAGTCCTTTCTTTCATTTTATTGTTAGGTTTGTCTTTGGTGCCTGCGAAATCTCTGGGGGCCGAGAAAGCGATTCTGACAGTCGGCCAATCCGGAGCTTATCTGTACTCGCAGCAAGATGAGGACTCTGAACCGGTTGCCAAATTAGCGGCGGGCGAGACGCTGACTCCGCTCGCTGAGGCAGTTGGACCACAAACGTGGTACATGGTCCGCTCTCAAGAAAACTTGATCGGATGGGTGCGTCGCGCCGACGTCGTCACAACGGCTGAAGTCCGGCAGGTTTTCAAAGAACAGGTTCCCGCAACTACTGCTTCAACGTGGAGCGCCCGCTCAATCACGGGCCGCAGCTTCGAGGGCACTTGGACCATTGAACCCGCGTCGTCGGCCACCGCCGCATCGGGCACCTGGACGTTAACCGGTCCGGCTGGACAAGCCACCATGCAAGGAGTCTGGTCAGCGGAAAAATTTACTACGGGGTGGCGCGGCGTCTGGCGCGCCCAAGTGGATGGCAAGGCCGCTGAGTACGGCGGCACCTGGACGGCCGATTTTGCGGCTCCGCTTGACGGCCGTCTCGCCGAGCTTTTCGAGGCCGCGGCCAAAGACTTGGTCCGCGGGATTTGGAGCAGTGGCGGCCTTTCAGGAAGTTGGGCGTTGCGCGCAGCCAAGCCTGTATTGCGAGAAGATTCACCACCCTATTCCACTAATCCCGTGCTGCCGTAACTCACCCGAGCCATCCTGCCTCCCGGTAGGCTCGTGCTGCGCCCGGATGCAACAGGACTCCGGCAAACTCCAATGCGCCGGCGCCCTGTGAGCGGAGGGGCTCGAACAGATTTCGCAGACCTTTGAACAAAGGATTCTTTTCCGGTAACACATCCACGTTTTGAATGACGGCGCGCGCCATTTCGTACACGGTCGGCTCGGGCACGTTTTCGTGGGTCACCAGGACGTTGACGACGCCGATTTGGGCAATGTCTTCGTCGATGCCACGAAACGCCCCGTTTCCAATGACAACGCGCCGATAGAACGGGACCTGAGACACGATCTTTTCTATTTCTACTTCCAGGTAGCGAACGACCCGGACCTCGGCGCGTCGGCTGAGATCGGTCATGACTCTGTTTGGAATCGGCGGCTGGAACTGCACGTCGATCGCGCCGGCAACCAGAGCATCCGCCCCTTCGGCAAAGCTCATGTGAAGCGGCGTAAAGCTTTCACGCGAGATACCCAACACGCCAAACAGAGTATGAACATGCTGCTCCATACCGCTGCCCTTGGAGCCAACGGCAATTCGTTTGCCGGAAAAATCCGCAAAGGTTTGAATCGGCGAGCTGGCCAATGTGATGAAGAAAATTGGCCCTGCGTTGGCCGGTGACACCATGCGCAGCTTGATCTTATTTGAAAAAGGCGGCATTCCGTCTTTGGCCCTGCCGATCCAGTTTGATGCCATAAACCCAAATTCCAGCTCGGCCCTTTCCAAGAGCTCCGCATTGTGAATGCTTGCATCGCTGGTTTCCACAATGCATTTGTCACCCTCCGTGCGTCCGTGATTGAACAACTCGGCCAGCGCCAATCCCTGCGTATAGAACGTACCGCCGAATTCGGACGTGCCCATGCGTATGGCCACCCGCGATCCTCCTGACGTCTTGACGTTTGCGCCGATCGCCATCAAGGCGGCGCGACCGGCTACATGCCACTATTCCATGATGCCGATCCTCTTGGGCGAGCGCTCACCCGCCCAGCAACTTCTTTAGCTGCCGGCTCTCAGGGGGCTGGCTAAGCGCCCCCCTGACGATTTTCTCCAGCTCCTCTCCGCTTGCCGGATCGAGGTCAAACTTACGCTTCTCCAACTCCGCCAGAAATTGCGGATCCTTCGATTTCTTGGATGTCCTGAACGTCATAGAGGAGCTTGCTTCAGCTGTCAAGCGACACGAGGTCGAACCCGGACTCCGCTGCAGGGATAGCAGGCGATCTGCTGCCGTCCCTCCCTCCGCTCTTGACCTTACCGTTGCTTGTGAATATGTATGACTGCGTTTTCGAGGAGTAACGCGAGGGATCCGGTCGATTTGAAAAACCCGTTGACAGAGGAATCGATCTGAGAAAAACTATTGCTAGCTAGGCCCATGGACTCAGAACGGCAAAAGCGGGAGGAAGAGATCGAGAGGCTGACGCGCGGCGCGGGGCTTAGCCCGGAGCCTGACATCGCTTTTCAAGAAAGAATGAAAAAAGCCGCGTCGGCTATCATTGCAGAAGAAACTAGCAGGATAAAAAGGACCGAGCGGCCGGAGCGTCGGCGGAAATCGTTCAGCTTGAAGGCAGCGGCTCTGTGGGTTCTCGTGCTTGGAGCCGTTCTGTCGTTTTACGTACCGGGCGCCGGCGCGCTGATCCTTCTTTGCGGCATCGCCGTACTTGCCTGGGCGCATCTGGGAAGCTCGCCCAAAACGAGCGCCTCCGAATCCCGTGAGCAAAGCGACAGCTAGCCTCGCTGATAGCGGCTAGTTGACATCACTCCAATACTCCACCACTCCAGTACTCCGATCCTCATGCCTCAGGTACGGTAGGCTGAATTAATCTGCACATAATCGTGGGATAAATCACATGTCCAGACACGGGCCGACTCCCCACCCTGCCCAAGTTCTATCGTCACAGTGAACGCCGGCCGGCGCAGTACCCGCGCTGCCTGCTTTTCATTTTCAGGCATCCCGACACCTCTTCGAAGGACTGGCACTCGATCGAAAAATACGTTCACCCGCTCCGCGTTGAAGCGAACACCGGCGCGTCCAAGTGCCGCCATGATCCGCCCGAAGTTAGGATCTTCCCCATAAAAGGCGGTCTTCACCAGTTGTGATTCGGCGACAGCAAGAGCCAACTTTTTCGCTTCAATGACACTCCTAGCGCCGCGGATGCCGACTTCGACAACTTTGGTCGCTCCCTCCCCGTCTTTGACCAGCTGGACAGCCAATTCCTGCATGACTTCACGTAACGCTTCGAGAAAAATCGCCTCTTCTCGCGTGCCGCGCCGCACGGCAGGGTTATCGGCGAGGCCGTTGGCCAACAACAAGACCGTGTCGTTCGTGCTCATGTCTCCATCAACCGTGACAGAGTTAAACGTCTCGCCGGTCGCTGTCCGAAGCACCCAACGGAGACATGCCTGGTCCACCGCAGCGTCGGTCAAGAGATAAGCAAGCATCGTTGCCATATTCGGCGCGATCATCCCGGCCCCTTTGACCATCCCCGCGATGTGGATCTTTTTCCCCCCAATGCTTGCTCCGCCCGTAGCGACTTTGGCAAAACGATCCGTAGTCAAAATGGCTTCGGCAGCCTGCGAAAACCCGTCGGGTGAAAGAGCGTCGACCGCGGCTTCGAGGCCGCGAAAGATTTTGTCCATGGGCAGGGGAATGCCAATGATCCCCGTGGATGAGGGCACGACCAATCGCGCATCGATGCCAAGAAGGTCAGCCGCGCGCGCGCATGTGGTTTGCGCATCGCGCAGCCCGCGTTTGCCTGTGCAGGCGTTTGCATTGCCGCTATTAACGACGATGGCTTGGACTTTACCGGCCTTCAGACGCTCTAACCCAACGAGAACTGCCGGGCTTTTGACTTGATTCGTGGTAAACAACGCAGCAGCAACGGCCGGCCGGTCTGAAACGATCAATGCCAGATCTTTCTTCTTGCTCTTTTTGATCCCGCACGCGACGCCCGCAAAGCGAAACCCGGGGACTCTGGTCCTATCCATCGATATGCCACCCTTCTTCCGCACAACCTCAAAGGCCTTTATAACCTGGCCGCATTACTCCCTCCCATAAAGGAGAAAAGACCACCGGTAATCGAACGATGAGCCAGCCCGGAAGGGGTCATCGTTTCGATACCGCCGGTTCATTATGGAACCGACCATGAACTTGGAATTGATTCCGATCTGGAACTCGAGGCTCTACTCGAAACGCGTAACACGTCTTGTCATTTACCGCAGCAGCGTTTGTACTTTTTCCCGCTGCCGCATGGACATGGATCATTCCGGCCGATCTTTTCTCCCTGTCGTTTCATTTGCCCTGGCCGGCCCGCTTCGACGCTCGCCTCCCCTCCGTGACTGAGAACCACACGTTGTGGGGGTTGCTGCTGCATCTGCATCTCCCCGACAACCGCCTCCCGCGCGATCTCTACGGTGAAGAGTTTCTGCACCACGTCCTCTTGAATGCGCTGCATCATCTGCTCGAACATCGTAAAGCCCTCTTTCTTGTATTCCTGGAGAGGGTTTTTCTGGCCGTAGCCGCGCAGTCCGATGCCTTCTTTCATGTGGTCCATGTTGAGCAGGTGATCTTTCCAGAGCGTATCGATGGATTGGAGCATGATAATCTTCTCCAACTGACGCAGCATGGGCGGCCCGAAGCGCTGCTCCTTCTCTTCGTAAGCTTGTCTGATCCTTTCGATGATGGTTTCGGTCAATCGCTCGGCGGTGACATCTTCCTCTTCCTCCGGCTTCAACTCGAGTCGGATGTTGAACTGGGAATAAATGCCTTCGCGCAGTCCGGCCCAATCCCAGTCGTCCGGATGGGCGTCGTTTTCGACGTAGCGGGCAACCGCTTCCTGCGCGACTTCTTCGGCCATCGCCAGAACGTCTTCTTTCAAAGCCTCCCCTTTCAGCGCTTCTCGTCTCTGGTTATAAATGACCTCCCGCTGTTTGTTCATGACGTCGTCATATTCCAAGAGATGCTTGCGGATATCGAAGTTATGCGCCTCGACTTTTTTCTGAGCATTTTCGATGGCCCGTGTCACCAGGCCATGCTCGATAGGGACTCCCTCCTCCATGCCCAGCCGGTTCATAATCCCCTGAATCCGATCGGCGCCGAAGATACGCATCAAGTCATCTTCCAGGGAAAGATAGAACCGCGATGAACCGGGGTCGCCTTGCCGCCCCGACCGGCCGCGCAACTGGTTGTCGATGCGACGGCTCTCGTGACGCTCAGTTCCTAGAATATGGAGCCCGCCGGCCGCAATGACTCGCTCCCTCTCTTCGGCGCAAATCTGCTTGTACTCGGCCAGCAGCTCATCGAATCGCTGGCGGTGGGCATCCGGCGCCTTGTCGAGCTGCTCGCGAATTTCCTCGACCACCCGCAAGTACTCTTGCCGTCTGCTTTCGTAGTTGCGTTGCGCCTCCTGCACCGCCTGCTCGTAGGGCTGGCGGATCTCGTCGCATCGGGCTTCGGCTTCCTCGTAAGCCTGGCGCGCCTTTTCATACTCTTCGATCAACGGGGCGTGCTCGCTTTGCCGCAAAGCCGTAAGGCTCGCCTCAAACTCGAACTCGATTAGACTTTGCTCATAACTCCGCCGCTGCTCATCAAGCGCCTCGATGAGGCCGCGCCGATCGTCGGTTTTTTGTTGCCAACGAGCTAGATATTCGCTGAAACTCTCGCGTGCCTCGTCATATCCGTCTGCCGCACCGCCTCTCGCGCCATTACCCAAACGCGACAGCAGTTCTTCCAACGCCTCTTTCGCCTTGAGGTATTCGTCCGGAATCGGGCGGCCTCCGTGCAGCGCTTCCATTAACTCCGAAGCCGACAGATCTTCGTAATGCTGGCGCGCCTCACGGAACGGCGAGATTTCGCGGATCTGGCGCTGCAGATCGGTCGAGCGTTTGAGGGAGTCGCTCCGTTGCTGCTCATAAATTTCGCCTTCTTTGATATAGCGCTTTTCCGCTGTTTGGACCTCTTCTTCGTATTTCTCGCGCAGCTCTCTAAGTGTGTCTTCGTAGCGCGACTTCCCGCTTGCCGGCAACTTCGCGGCGCGCGAGATCCACTCGTTTTCCATATCGGATCGGGCCAGGAACTCGGGGTTCCCGCCAAGGAGAATATCGGTACCCCGGCCGGCCATATTCGTGGCGATGGTCACGGCAGCGTGTCTGCCTGCCTGAGCTATGATCGTCGCTTCCGCCTCATGGTTGACCGCGTTGAGAACGTTGTGTTTGACCCCTTTCTTCTTGAGCATGCGCGACAGGCGCTCCGATTTTGCGACCGAAGTCGTCCCTACCAGGATCGGCTGACCTTTTTTGTTGCGCTCTTCGATCTCTTGTCCCACCGCTTCGAACTTCTCGTTTTCTGTCCGATACACGACGTCCGGATGATCTATACGGATCATGGTCCGATGCGTCGGCACCACCACCACGTCGAGCTTGTAGATATTTTTGAACTCGGTCGCTTCGGTATCGGCCGTTCCCGTCATGCCGGCGAGTTTCTTGTACATGCGGAAATAATTTTGGATCGTGATGGTGGCCAGGGTTTGATTTTCCTCGCGAATGTGCACGCGTTCCTTGGCCTCCACAGCCTGATGCAAGCCGTCGGACCAACGCCGCCCCGGCATCAATCGTCCGGTAAATTCATCCACGATGATGACTTCGCCGTCTTTGACAACATAGTCGACGTCGCGCTTGAAAATGGCGTGTGCCTTCAGCGCCTGCAGGACGTGGTGCAGAAGATCAATGTGCCGCGGGTCGTAGAGGTTGTGAACGCCGAGAAGCCGTTCGACTTTCGCAACGCCGCTTTCTGTCAACGTTGCCGAACGGCTCTTCTCCTCGATCGTATAATCCCCCTGTTGTTCAATGGCTGCCCGCTTCTCCTGCGTGGGATCGCCCTGGATCACGGCGCCGCGTTGTAGTTTTGGGATGATACGATCAATGACATAGTACTTGTCCGTCGACTCCTCGGCGGGGCCGGAAATGATCAGAGGCGTTCTCGCCTCATCGATCAATATATTGTCGACTTCGTCGACTACCGCGTAATTAAGCTCGCGTTGAACATAGTCCTCGAGTGAGAATTTCATGTTATCGCGCAAATAATCAAAGCCAAATTCATTGTTGGTGCCGTAAGTAATATCGGCGCGATAAGCCTCCTGGCGTGAGATGGGCCGGAGATTCAAATAACGATAGTCTTTGGTCAGATAAGCTGGGTCGAAAAGGTAGCTCGCGTCATGCACGATGGACGCCACGGACACGCCGAGCTTGTGGTAGATCGGCCCCATCCACTGCACGTCCCGGCGCGCCAAATAGTCATTGACGGTGACCAGGTGCGCACCGCGATCGCTAAGGGCGTTCAGATACAGCGCCAAGGTCGCCACCAGCGTCTTGCCCTCGCCGGTCTTCATCTCGGCAATTTTGCCCTCGTGAAGCACGGCCCCGCCAATTAGTTGCACGTCAAAATGGCGCAACCCGATGGCGCGTCTGGAGGCTTCGCGCACTGCGGCAAAGGCTTCCGGCAAGAGATCTTCCAGAATCTCGGCTTCGCGTTCCCGCAATTCCTTATACAACTCCTCTAACTGGGTCTTGAGATCTTCCCGGTCTTCGGCGCTGGCGGCCGCGATGTCTACGTTGGTCTCCTCGATGGACTTCTCTACGGAGCTGGCGGCTTCACGGATACGCGCCCTGAATTCGTCGGTCTTAGCCCGCAGCTCGGCATCGGTGAGCTTTTCATAGTCGGGCTCCAAACTATTAACGCGTTCCACATACGGCTGGAGTCGCCCGATTTCACGTTCGTTTTTGCTCCCGATAATTCTTTTGATTAGATTCAGCATGCTATCTAGTGTAACTCCTGCGTTGGTTCGGGCCAACGCTTTTCAGACTGCAAATTTTCCCTTGTAAAATACACGATCATCACAGGATGTTACAAGCCACTGCCGGCAAGCAGATCGCACGCGTGAACCGAGCAATGAGCTGTTTTTTTTTGGCCGCAAATCAGCGCTCTATACGTACCGCAGACTCGACCTTTTCGCCCAAAAAGCGCCGGCCTACCTTGATGAATCGTTCGGGCGCGTCAGTCACAAAAAAGCTGTGATTTCCTTTACCGTTGGTTCGCGCTAGAGAGCGCGCGCGCAATAGGGCGCCGACTTCATGGGCGATCTCCTCGGCCGAATCGATTAGACGAACGGCCGTACCGAGAAAATTGCGAATGGCTTTCTTGAGCAACGGATAATGGGTGCAGCCCAGGATCAGCGTGTCAATACCGCTCTGCTTCAGACTTTTTAAATAAGCCTCCACCGTCAGTTGCACAACCGTGTTGTCCGTCCAGCCCTCTTCAACTAGCGGTACGAACAGCGGGCAAGCTCGGCTATACACCTCGATCGTCGGATCATGAGCTTTGAGAGATTGGGTGTAAGCTCCGCTCTGGATCGTCGCCTCGGTGCCGATGACACCCACTTTCTTGTTCCTGGTAACCGCAAGTGCGCGTCTCACACCGGGTTCAATGACACCGAGGACGGCTACCGAATACTGCTCTTTCAAGGCTGGCAGCGCGACGGCCGTTGAAGTATTGCAGGCAACGACCACCAGCTTGACGCCTTTCTCGACGAGAAAGGCGGTGTTTTCGAATGAGTAACGCAGCACGGTTTCGACCGATTTGGTCCCGTAAGGGGCGCGCGCCGTGTCGCCAAGATAAACCGTGTTTTCTCTCGGCAGGGCTTCAATAATCTGGTGCAAAACGGTAAGACCGCCGATGCCGGAGTCAAACAATCCTATGGCGCCGTTTTTCATCGAAGACATCAGACCGGATTATCCATGCATCTACAGGGCAAACCGCACACGTGTAATCGCATTCGTCTCAACTCTCGGGTGCCGCTCACTTCGTTTTTAGTTTCTGGTTTTCAAACTAGCAGCCTGCTGAAAAACCTCCGTTCACCCTTCGACGAGGCTCAGGGCGAACGGCAGTTGCTTTGAATTCATTAATGAATTTCTGTTCATGCTGAGCTTGTCGAAGCATGGAATTTCTTTTTTCCGCAGCCTGCTAGGAGACTGGGAACTTGGAACTGATTGCAATCAAAACTCCAGGCTTTAGACGCGCAACCTGGAACGATTGAGTTGCCATTTTTTGTTAGGGATTATTGACTATTGCGCCGCCTAATTCTTTCTCACAACTGGGTGTGTAACCGAAAACCTGCTGCCATACTTCGCGGGACTCCATGCACAGGTAAATCTTCATCGCGGGCGCGGCGCGCCTGATCCAGCCCAGCATCTTGCGGTACATTCGCACGCGGAGCGGTTGAAAATAACGGAGCTTGCCGTCTGGACACAGCACTTGTTCTCCCGTGACCAGCCGGCTTTGCGGAAATCTTTCGCGCATCGCGCGCCTGAGCGGGAGCGTCGTGCGCAGCACCCCCATGCTGACCCAACTGGTGCGGCGCCAATCAATCGTGGCAAACGTTCGATTCACCATCTCTTCGTAATCTCTCTCCCACCCCGGGTATTCGACCATGGGATCGAAGTGAAAACCCAAGCGGTATCCCGCCTGCTGGCACCGGCACGCTGCAGCCAAACGCGCCGCCAGCGAGGCCGTCCCCGGTTCGTCCGCATCAATGACCGGCTGCGGGTTCATCGACCAGGAGACTACAACCCGATCCTTGGGATCGACCGTGAGCAACCCTTCCACACTGTCGCTCTTCGTTTTCAACTCCAGCAAGACGTTTGGCTGGCTCGCAAAAAAAGGAATGACCGCGCTGTTAAAGCCGATGTACGGGTCCAGCGCGAGGCTATCGGTGATTTCACCGGTGCCGATGCGGAAAAGAACGCCGCGATGTTTACTCAAGAGTTGGTCGGCTTCCGCCAATAGATCATCCACGTTACTGAAGACTTTGAGCGAGGCATTCCGCGCCAGGTACTCCTGCAGGTAACAGTAACTGCAATCCATCGGGCAGTTGCTGGCGAAATTGATGACAAAATAGTTGCAGCAGACCTGCCCTTCGCTGCCGGGACACTTTTTCAAAAACTCCCCCTTGTGTCGCGTCAAGAACAGGCTGTGTTTGGCGGCGCCAAAAGAAACCCGATGAGCCGAAGCTCCGTTGAGGGAGGAAAAGTCATCGACAACCCTGAAAGGAACGTGCGGGAGCGTGTGGCGCAAATTCCGGAAAACCGAGCTTCCTAGCGAATCGCGCTCGACGATGATCTCGTCCGGTCGAAAAGGTTCCATGAACATTGACAGAGTTCAAAAAGATCAACAGGTTGCCACCCGGGCCGAACTCCCTCCCCTTTTACCCGCTATGCTCGAGCTCTTGGCCGTCCAGGAGCGCAAAAATCTCTCGCACGGACTGCGTCTCGGCAGCGCGGGCCAGCTTGCCGACTGCGGATTGCAACTCATCTTGTGTCAATGCGGCAAACTCCACGTGCAACCGCCCACCCTCCAATCCGGGCGCAACCGACACCTTGATTTGCGGATGCAGCTTCAAGTCACGAATGTGGGCGCTTATCGCGTCCTCCAACGCAGCCAAGCGCGGCAAACGCAACCGGCGCAGCTCTTCCTTGATTCGCTTGAGCTTGTCCGCTCGCCCGAGCCGCGGATCGGTTTCACTGGCCATCAGTGTCCGGCGCTGCAGAATATCGCGGATCCTGACCCGGTCACGCAAGGCGATTTCCTCGAGCCAGTCCATCAGATCACGCAGATGGTTTTCGCCGATCTTCAGTCCTGTGGCAAGACGAAAGAGCGCGGCCCTATCAGGCTCGTCCCAAGCCAACCAGCGCTCGATCGTTTGCGGGTGAAAAGCTTTCTCCCCCGCATAATCGCGAATCTGCTCCTGCAGGTCGCTCGCATCCCTAGCACTCATCTTCGACAAACCTCACCAACATGGACTGGTAAGCCGCCGCCTCGGCTTCTTTCCCGCGCTTTCGGGCACCGCCGGCGAGAATTGCCACTTTGCGCTTCAACTCCCGTAAGACCCATTCTCGTTTTTCAGCATCGAGACCCTGCCGCATGAGCTTGTATAATGCCGCAATTCGGTAACGATCCATACCCCACGTTGAGTGCGACAATTGGTCCGCATGTCCTCCCCGCTTCACGACCAGCGCCTGCGGCACGAGTGAAACAGGCCGGCACGCCGCAATACGTAACCACAAGTCATAGTCTTCGCAAACCGGAAAAGCCTCATCAAACCCACCCGCTGCAATAAATAGATCCCTTGTCATCATGACGGCGGAAGGACTTACCAGACAGAGCTCGAGACTACGGCGAAAGATATCGCCTGAGGCCTTTTGGTGCTTGGTTTTGGGATTGATTCTCACGCCATGGCGCACCCAGATTTCCTCGGTCTGGCAGATCTCGACCGCGGGGTTCGCCTGCATGAACGCCGTCTGCACGGCGAGTTTCTTCGGCAACCAAAAATCATCCGAGTCGAGAAACGCAATATACCGCCCCGTCGCGAGGCTTACGCCAAAGTTGCGGGCAGCCGCAACTCCCTTTCGCGGCCGCGATACCAAACGGATCGCGAACGGATATCTGGAGAGTTGATCTGCTGTCTCATCGGTTGAGCCGTCATCCACCACAATCAACTCGAAATCACGGTAGCTCTGGGCCAAAACGGAATCGACCGCCTCGCCGACCATCGGCCAGCGATTGTGGGTGGGTATCACAACGCTCACAACAGGTTGCATGGATTTCGCTGCCGAAGATTTCAGAACACCGGAAAATTATTCAAGATCTTACGCTCGTCCCGCAGAAATAAATGCTTTCTGCCCCTTTCCCACAGCCGCATTGTCATCCTGAACGAAGTGAAGGATCTGCTTTATGTTTCTTTTTCCGTTCACGGCGGAAAAAAGCAGGTTCTTTGTCGTGGAGTTTATCCTGACTAACGCCGAAGGGCTCCTCGGAACGACCGCCATGCTCCCCCATCAGACGAATGTTTCTATTTTTTTAAAAAATTGATCTACCATCATCTTGGCGACGCCGTTCAGCATGCGCTGTCCAATGCTCGCGATCAGGCCGCCGACCTGAGCATCGGTGCTGTACTTGAGAACGGTCCGTCCATCGTTCTCCTCGAGATCGATCGCCACCTCGCCTTGCATAAAGCCGGGACCGCCGGAGCCCGCGCCGCTCAACACATAATGCGATGGGGGCTGCTTGTCTTTGATCGAGACTTTGCCTCTGTAAGTCCCTTTCACGGCAGCGATCCCCACTTTCATCGTAGCTTCATACTGGTCGGGCCCGACCTCGTTCAAATTTTCGCAACCCGGCATGCACTGGGCCATGATCTTTGGATCGAGCAGGACCTGCCACACTCGTTCCCGGGGCGCGTTAAACGTATAACTGCCTTCGATCTTCAAACTTGCCCTCCTGCTGGTTTCTATTTGTGCGCGCCGTTGCCGTCCAAAACCATAGCTTTCAGCGGCCTAAAAAACAACTCGCGCTAGCTTGCCCGCATGATTCATGGAGGTAAACCCGAATGCCGTAACGATGAGTTTTGGAGGGGCGAATGGCACAGTCACTTGTTTCGAGTCTCAGGTCTAAAGTCCCGAGTTCTCCCCTCCCCAACGCAAGACCTGGGACTCGAGTCCCTAGCAGGTTGCTGAAAAAAGATTCGGAATGCTTCGACAGGTCTCAGCATGGAACGGAAATCCCTACTCATTTCAAGTTCCTCTCCGTTTGCCCTGAGGTTCTCGAAGGGTGAACGGAGAGTTTTTCAGCAACCTGCTAGACCGCGGACAATCCGAAAGAGCTTATCGTTTCGATACCGGTCTCGTGATTATGAACAATCCGCGTTCGATACCCGAGACGCCCGGCCGCAGTTTTGGTTGAATCCGCCGCATACCTCCGCTACACTCTGGCAATGCGCGCTATGCTGCTGTTCGTGATTGTCCTGCTGGTGGCCCAGCGACCCGTCGCGGGGCAAGAGCTGGACTCAGCGGCATTGTTTGGCCAGGCCCATGGGCACTTCTCCGCCGGCAATCTGGAACCGGCCAGAGAAATTCTGGAACAAATCCTAGAGGCGAAACATCCACTGGTGGACTACAGCCTCTACTATCTGGCAGCAATTGCATTCAAACAAGAGGGTTTGGAATTGTCGCGGCGCCTGGCGGCGCGTCTCAGGGCCGAGTATCCGCAGAGTATTTGGTTTCACGCGGCCGAACTCCAACAAGCAAAGATCGATATCGCTGAGGCGAAGTATGCGGAGGCCATGGCTAAGCTGCGGTCGCTGCGCGGCATCAAAACCGGCAACCAGGGAATAGCTGAGGAAGCGTTTTATCTCCAAGCAACGGTCGAACAGGCTCGCGGCAATAACGCGCAAGCATACACGCTTTACCAGGAATTCCGCGCCGTCTACCCGGGCTCCCATTGGGGCGCCGCGGCCCGCAAAGAAATCGCCCGGTTGCGTGCCGATGATCCCGATCAATTCGGTCTTACGACGCGCCAGGCCATTCTTGAAGAAGCCGATCGTCTCGTCAAGGAGCGGGAGCACGGTGAGGCGGCAAGTCTCTATAAAAAGTTATTGAACGCCGCTCCGGGACCCGAGTTCCGGCTGCGTCTGCTTACGAGCTTGGCGGATGTCCACCTTGCGGTGAGAAAACGGGTCGAAGCGATGCCGTTTTTGAAGGAGATTGCCGCTGGCTATTCTGCAAAGCCGGAAGCTGCCAAAGCTCTTTACCAGCTCGGCCAGATTCTCTGGAATCGGCACGACAACCTGCCGGCGCTCGACTACTTCCGTCAGGTAATTGAGCGACATCCCAAGAGCACTTATGTCGCGCGATCCCAATTCGCCACTGCGTACATTTATGAAGCACTGGGAAAAAGTAGCTTGGCCATGGCGCTCTACAACAGAATCCCGGCACGATTTCCGGCCAGCCAGCCGGCCGACGACGCCATGTGGCGGCTGGCGTGGTTGCACTATCGCAACGGAGATCTAACGGCAGCCCACGAGGCCTTTGGGCGCCTGGCCGCTCACGGGAGCCAGAGTGGCTTAAGAACCGCGGGGCTTTACTGGCAGAGCCGCTGCGTCGAAAAATCGGGCGACATCGAGCAGGCAAAGGAGCTTTATCGTCAGGTTTATCGAGCAGGACCGGAGTCCTACTATCATCACATGGCCGTGCGTGCCCTCGAACGGCTTGGATCCTTCATCGACGCGGTTCCCATCGGTGGCTCTGTCTCAGCGGCCGAAGAAGATCCACCGATCGACCCGGCGGTCGAATTTCATCTTTCTCGTGCCCGCACGTTGGCCGATATCGCTCTCCATCAACTCGCTGTCACAGAGCTTGATGAAATCAATCGCATGGCCGGCGGTCAGGACCGGTTGCGGGCTCTGTTGATGCGTGAGTATTTTCGTAGCCGGGCCTACAATCGAAGCCTCGCCATCGCCAACCAACTTTCTGATGCGGTCGGTGACAGGCAAAGGTTTCGCTATCCTCTGGCCTACTGGGAAATGATTCAAAGCAAGGCGCAAGAGCGCAATCTCGATCCATATCTGGTCGTTGCGCTGATTCGGCAAGAAAGTTTGTTCGATAGCTCTGCGCGCTCTCCTGCCTTTGCTCTCGGCCTGATGCAAGTCATCCCTCCCACGGCGCGAAGGGTCGCAAAGCAACTAGGGCTGCCACCGCCCTCGAGCGAGGATCTCTTCGATCCCGAACTGAACTTGACGCTCGGCACTGAGTACCTCAAGGACCTGTTGGGGCGGTATTCGAACAATTGGCCCAAGGCAATTGCCGCTTATAACGCGGGAGAAAACGCCGTGGACCGCTGGGAAAAGCAGATCGTCACTGAGGATATGGAAGAGTTCGTGGAGCGTATTCCCTACCTCGAAACTCGAAACTACGTCAAGCTCGTGCTGCGCAACCATCATATATATCGCCGCCTCTACCAACAGTCCGGATGAGTCCACACGCAACAGCGCGCGTGCCTGTGATCGGGATTACCGCTGACCTCTCGAGCCGCAACTCCCACGCGAGCATTTACAAGGAAACGACTTTGTTTTTATCCCAGCGCTACTGCCGCGCCATCGAAGCCGCCGGTGGCTTGCCCTTGTTGCTTTCCCCCACGGTTTCGAAATCCTCTCCTAGACGCATTTTAGACCGCCTCGACGGGCTGTTGATCAGCGGCGGCAACTTCGACATTCACCCGCGGCACTACGGGGAGAAACGTGTCGCGGCCCTTGGGGAGGTGAAGCCGGAAAGAACCCGGTTCGAATTGGAACTGGTGGCCGTCGCTCTTGCGCGTGACTTGCCCTTGCTCGGCATTTGCGGTGGGGCACAGGCGATCAACGTCGCGCTTGGAGGATCGCTCTATCAGGATATTGCCACGCAGCTTCCGCACGCAGCCGAACACCAATTGAGCGAAAAAAAAACCCGTGGCGGGCACGCGATCATGGTAAAACCCGGCACCCAGCTTCACCGGATTCTCGGGCGCAATACCGTGGAGGTCAACACGACTCACCATCAGGCCGTGAAAAAACCGGGCAAGGGTCTGATCGTCAACGCGACGGCAGGCGATGGAGTGATCGAAGGCATCGAGAGCCCGCGGCATTCTTTTGTCTTGGGTGTCCAATGGCACCCGGAAGCTCTGGCCCCGCGTTACCGCCACCAGCAACGAATCTTTTCCTTCTTCGTGTCCGCTTGTAAGCGTCTTATTGCCGCCCTGTAGCGCGCCGCGATCGCTTTATGACTCTGCCCCCGCTCAATCTCGAATACTACAACATCCACGCACACACCTTGCCGACGCTGCTCACGGCGATCGCCATACTGTCTCTCGGCCTGATTATTCTGGTTCATGAGCGCCATGCCCGTGTGAGCCTTTCATTTTTCATCATGACCGGCACGGCGGGGATCTGGTTACTGGGCTACTCGCTCATGTACGGCGCTGAGACCGAAAACGAAGCGCTCCGCTGGGCCATGGTAGGCCACCTGGGCATCACTTTGATTCCCGCCTCTGTCTATCACTTCACCGTAAAGATACTTCAGGTCGGAGCCGTCTATAAGAAGCGGGTCTGGCTGGCGTGGCTGTTGGGCTGCGCTTTTCTCTTAACGATCATCTCGACGGACGTTTTTATTTCGGGCCTTTATCGCTATAGCTGGGGGTATTATCCCAGATATGGCTGGCTCAGTTTCGGCTTTCTCGCATTTTTCTTTTTCCTGATGGCTCTTAGCCTGCGCCATTACTGGGCAGCGTATTGTGCCGCGACGGAGCCCACCAGCAAACAGCGCAGTCGAGCGCTGCTGATCGCTTTCTCGGTTGCCTATTTGGCTTCGGTGGACTACCTGCCCGCGCTGGGAATTGAGCTGTATCCGATGGGCTATCTGGCGATCCTGGGATTCGTTGCGCTTACGGCTCGCGCGACCTGGCGTTACCGTCTCGTCGACATCACGCCCGCTTTTGCCGCGCACCAAATCATCAATGCCATGGCCGATGCCCTTCTGGTCCTCGATCACCGAGGAGTCGTGCGCGTCGCCAACCGCGCCGCATGCCGGATGTTCAATCGCGCGGAGTCAGAGCTCATCGGCACGCCGGTTCAAAGTTTGTCACAGCTGCTGGCGCCGCCAGAAGCCCAACTCGATCGGTTGATCTTGAGCGGCTTCTTGCATGACCTGGAAACAAACCTTCCCGCGCCCCGCCCGGATATGACCGTCGTGAGCACATCGTCCTACGCGATGCGCGACTCCGAGCAACGGCCCGTCGCCTTCGTCTGCATCATCCGAAACGTCACCCAGCAAAAGAACGCCCAGCGCGCAAAGGACGAGTTTTTGAGTGTTATGTCCCACGAGCTGCGCACGCCTTTGAATGTGATCGCCGGCTACACCAAGATCGTGCAGGAAGGAATGCTGGGACCGATTGCCCCGGAGCAAGTCAGAGCGCTGGAAAAGGTGTCGCGCCACTCGAATGAGTTGCTGGCAATGGTGAACAGCATCATGGATGCGACCAAGATCGAAGCCGGTGCGATAGTGGTTGAAACAGATGAATTTCCACTTTCCAACTTTCTAGACGCTCTAAGACTCCTGTACGAGTACCCGCTCGGTAAGCCCGTTAGCCTGCGGTGGGAGTATCCACGAAACCTTCCGACGCTTCGGACAGATCGCGAAAAGCTCAAGCGCGTCTTACAGAACCTGATCAACAATGCGCTCAAGTTTACCGAGCAAGGCCATGTCACGGTATCGGCGTGCCGTCAGGCGGGAACGAGCCGAATCGAGATCGCTGTCGCTGATAGCGGTGTTGGCATTGCGGCTGAGGACTTGCCGCTGATCTTTGAGAAGTTTCGCCAACTCGACGGCTCGCGGACAAGGACGCAAGGAGGCGTCGGCCTGGGCTTGCATATCGTCAAGACTTTTACAGAGATCCTCGGGGGCACCGTCACTGTCCAAAGCCGGCCGGGTACCGGCTCGGTCTTTACCGTGACGCTCCCCTGTGTCCACGAAGCGAGAGATCCGAGAGTGGAGAGTTGCGAGGTTGAGTAATTCGACGGGAGATCACCCACCACTTTGAGTCCAGTCCTCGAGTCATGCCGTTGCCAAAGCGGCAACAAACATTTATTGAGGTGAAAGAGAACTGCCGTTAACGGCCCGGAGGGTTATCGTGCAGCAGCACACTTTGTCGCGTGGTGGTTGGTCTGGTACTCTCGGTTTTGTCCTGGCGGCCGTCGGATCGGCCGTCGGGCTGGGAAACGTCTGGCGGTTTCCCTACATCACAGGGCAGTATGGCGGGGCCGCATTCATCGTCCTATATATCGGCTGTGTCCTCGCCGTCGGTCTCCCCATCATGTTAGCGGAATTCCTCATCGGACGCAGAACCCAGCGTAATGCGGTCGGGGCGTTTCGCGCCCTGCGCCCCGGTTCGCCCTGGATCGTCACCGGATGGCTCGGTGTAATCAGCGGTTTTGTCATCCTGTCGTACTATTCGGTGGTAGGGGGATGGGTCCTGCACTACGTTTATCTCTCGTTGAGCGATAGTTTTTCCGGTAAAGCCTCGGAAGAGGTTGTAGCTCTCTTTTCTCAGCTTGCGGGAAACCCTCTGCTACAGATTTTCTGGCACGCCATCTTCATGCTCCTTGCGATCACGATTGTCGCGGGCGGAGTCTCCCGCGGCATCGAGCGCGGCAATAAAATCATGATGCCGCTGCTATTTGGCCTTCTGATCGTCCTTTTGATTTACGCCGTGAGAACAGAAGGCTCGCGTGCCGGCGTGGATTTTCTCTTGCGGCCCGAATGGCACAAACTGGGGCCAGTCGCCGTGCTCGAGGCATTGGGTCAGGCGCTTTTTTCACTGAGCCTCGGGATGGGAGCGATGTTAACCTACGGCAGCTACATAACGCGTAGCACACATCTCGTGCGATCGTCTTGCGTTATTGCCGTCGCCGATACCCTGGTCGCCTTGATTGCGGGGCTTGTTATCTTCCCCCTCGTGTTTACGTTTGAACTGGAACCCGACGCGGGCCCCGGCTTGGTCTTTCGTACACTTCCCACCATTTTCGGCCAACTCCCGGGTGGCGGCCTGGTTGCGATCGGCTTTTTCGTACTTCTGACGTTTGCCGCGTTGTCTTCCGCTATCAGTCTCCTCGAAGTGGTCTGCGCTTATTTTATCGATGAGCGCGGCTGGAGCCGAATGAGGACGAGCTGGATAATGGGCGCGGCAATTTTCCTATTGGGCATTCCTTCTGATCTGGCAGAGGAGTTCCTTGGCTTCATGGACGGGCTTGCTACCAATTTTCTATTGCCCATCGGCGCCCTTCTGATTGCGCTCTTCACTGGATGGGTGCTGACCGCCAGCGAGCGAAGACACGAGTTCCGCGCCGGGGAGATCTCTGCCCTTGCTTACTTTGCCTGGTCCCTCTTGATTCGCTTCGTCAGTCCCGTGCTCGTGATCCTGATCTTTATCCGCCGGCTCGGGTTGATCTGAAAGCGCGCCGGGCTAAATTCCGGTAGAGTGCGTCCACTGCAGTTCACGTTCCATGAAATCAACTACCAAAGGCCATGCCAATTCGGCGGCATGCGCATGATAGCCAACCGCACCGGGGTCCACGAAGCCATGCCCTCCGAATGGAAAAAAGTGCCATTCCAGAGGCTGCTTGTTTTCTCTGAAGGCGTACATCATTTTATCCTGAACCGGAAGTACCGTGGTTATATCATCGGCACCGTAAAGAATAATCGACGGGCAGCGAATTTGTCGCGCTGCTTTCGAAGGGTGCACCGGTCTCATCGTCGTCTCGGGTTCATCGCGGACAGTGGGATAATAGCCGACGAACGCCCGCACCTCCGGCGTGGCGGCAACGAAGTGAATTGCGATTCTCCCTCCCATGCAGTAGCCGCATACGGCGACTCTCTGTCTGTTTACATGGGATTGTGCAAGCAAGAAACGCCAGCCTTCGGTCAGGACGCGCGTGAATTCATTATCCGAGGTTTTGGCTTGGATCTGGGATCCCGTTTCAATGTGGGTCGCTGCTGGATACCCGAGTTGCTCAAACACATTGATGGCGAACGTGCTATAGCCAAGTTTAGCAAACTTGCGGGCTTCGATTTTGATATAGTCGGTAATGCCGGACTTTGGATGAATTAACAACAGCCCCGGGCCCGGATGGGACCGTTCGGGGTGCACAAGATAGCCGGCCACGCCGTCGTTTTTAGTCGTGAGCGCGCGTTCAATGACTTGCATTTAAACTTTCCCTCGAATTTTAATTAAGGCCCGGAGCCTAACACGATCACCGGACGGGGGCAAAGAGCCGCTCATTGCATACGCTCGACTTTTCCGCTCCCTCCCCAAACAAAGCCAATTCCCAGGGTGAGTACATGATGTGCCCGAGTTCGACCCGCGGTGCCGGTCCTGATAGGGTTGAAGAACCAGTCATACCTGTAGGAAGGCGTGAAGTAGATCTGGCCATTCAAGAAATACTTGAGCCCCACCTGCGGCCCCAAAGCAGCCGTGGCATTGCGGTCATTCCACACAGCGCCGAGAAACGCGCCTCCGAAGACAATGAGATTGTGAAAGAAATGGTAGTTGTATTTTAGGAAGGGTGCCGTGGTTGCCGCCCATACGTCCGGAGCACTATCCGCGAAGTTTATACTGAGGGCTTGTCGCAAACCGGCCTCCCAACTGGAGTCTAGGTAATACGCATAGCTTGCATCCAGGTTGAGAGCGCCGGCAGTCGATCCGTGAAAAAACCCCCCGCCGAACTCGATAGCGTGGTCGTTCACCAGAGGTTGTGGGAAAGCCGGAGTTGCAAGGAACGCCGAAACGAATGTCAACGTGCCGAAGGCAAGAACGTACATGGGCATTCGGAGGGCTTTCATTGGCTCGTGCTTTATTAACCCGATTATGCCCAATGAGGCAAACTTCCACAGACTTGAACACTACTGGCCGGGTCACGGTTTTGATTCTCGGCTACGATTGATGAATGAGCTGGTCTTCGGCGGGGCAGCAAGCACAACACTGTACTTGCTTTGATGCGAGACCAACAGGAGCCGTTTGTAATCCCGCGGAAGAAAATTGCACCTAGTGCAAGCCACCGAGAGAGTGATCTGGATGAGAAGAGATCGATCTCTAGCGAGTTTGCCTATGGAGCATCTTGTCTGAAGAACCGGGGCGCTTTAGCTTCAGGCGGCGAGGCGTTGCATACTCGTTTTTTTGATCTTCTGATACTTGCCCCGATCGAGCCTTTTCAGTCGCCCTTGCTTGACCCAGCGGGAAAGGATTTGCCGTAAGTAAATAGGCTGGCGCTTTGTGCGAACTCCCGCTCTGACAAAATCCTTGCTCGTAAAAGTATCGGGCACGCGACTTAGCACCTCGCGGAGATCGGCGCTGCTACGACGGCGCCGGTTTCCGTCTCGCACCTTGGGCGTGTGACCATTCCCGGATAGCAATTCGAGCATCGTTTTGTAGCGATCAAGTTCCTTTTCCAATTCCGCGACCTCAGAAGACTTTGTCGAAATAGCCTTCTGCAGCTCATTCATATTCTTGATTACGGCGGCTTTGACATCTACTGCCATATGACATACCTCCTCCCTTAAGACTAAGTAACATGAACCCTGAAGACAAGGGGGTAAGCGAAAAACCAGAGGCGGGTGTAAACTTGGCAAGCTGACATCTCTTCTGGGTAAGTTGTGCAACGATAGGTATTTCCCGAGCGCCAGGTATTCGATGTGAGTGGGCAAACTCCCTTTTATTTCGCACCGTCTAATTCTATACTCGTGACACATCCCCGCAGAATGATGGCCATGGAGATAATATCCCATTTGCACCTGCACACACTCCGTGCCCGCCTCCTTGTCCTGGTGTTCATCGCGGTCCTTCCGGCGTTGGGTTTAATTTTTTATACGGCCCGGGACCAGCGTCAGATGGCCGAGAATCATGCGCGCCAGGATCTACTGCGTCTTGCGCATCTGGTGAAAAACGAACATCAGCTCTTGCTCGAAGGAACGCGTCAACTCTTGACCGTCTTATCGCAAGTACCCGCCGTTCGAAATCATGATGTAGCGGCGTGCAATGCGCTGATGCAAACTGTCGCTAAGGATCAGCCGCAATACGTCGGGCTGGGTGCAGTGACACCCGGCGGTGACCGATTTTGCGGAGGCAACTTTGCGGAGGCGGGCCCCGTCAATATCGCTGATCGGCTCTGGTTTCAGCGCACAATAAAGACTCTTGAATTTACAATAGGACATTATCAGATTGGCCGACTCGCTCGCAGAGCGGTTTTTCCCCTCGCCTACCCTTCGGTCGACGAAACAGGAAATCTTCGAGCGGTTGTGCTGGCCGTGCTGAGCCTGGAATGGTTGAAGATGCGGGTGGAAGCCTCCGCGCCGGCAGATTCCAGCGTTACCATCGTCGATGAAAAAGGCCTGGTTTTGGCGCACCATCCCGACGGGGAACAGTGGGTCGGCAGATCCGTTGATGGAACATCGTTAGACCAGGCGCTCCGTACAGCCCTCGACGGCCTGCAGGAGGTTGAGGGGATCGATGGCAACCGGCGTTTGATGGTCTTGAGCACCTTGACCGGGAGCGATGGCTCCGGAGTCGTGCGTCTTGTGGTAGGCACCCCAACGGATCGAGTGTTTGCCGAAGCTGATCGCGTTCTTCGTCGCAACCTCCTATGGTTGACTCTCGTTTCGCTTGCCATATTTGCTGCAGCCTGGTTCGGTGGCAATGTATTTGTATTAAGGCATGTCAACAGTGTTTTGGGCGCGGCGCGGCGGCTGGCTGAGGGTGATCTGAAAGCGCGCACGGGACTGGAATACGACACCGGAGAGTTGGGACGGCTGGCTCAAACCTTCGATGCAATGGCCAGTTCTTTAGAAGCGCGCGCTCTGGAGGCCCGGCGAGCGGAAAGTAAAGCTCGGGAAAACGAGCGCCTGGCCGCCATCGGCGCCACGGTGGCCAGCATCACTCATGAGATCGGTAACCCGCTCAACGGCATGTACAGCATGGTGCAGTTCCTTGAGCTGCAGCTCTCCGAACCAGGGCGAACGAGCCATGACATGCTTCGTTCTCACTTGGAGCTTTTAAAGGAAGAAATCGAACGTCTGCGTTCGTTGCTCCAGGACCTGCGTTTTGTCGTCCGCCCGAGTGAGCTCAATTTGAAACCCGTAATTCTGAACGAGCTATTCTCTGAACTATTGGCGATCGAGAGACACCAATTTGATCAACGGGCCGTTCACGTCCAATTAGAGGTTCCGGATTTTCTACCCGCGGTGATGGCGGATCGGGAAAAGTTGAAGCAAGCTCTTCTAAATCTCTGCAAAAACGCTCTGGACGCGATGCCTCAAGGGGGAAAACTGGTGCTGCGGGCATTTCTCGTGGAAGACGCAGTTGTCATCGAGGTCAAGGACACTGGCGCCGGAATTCCCGCACAGATAAACATATTTGAGCCCTTCAGTACCACCAAACAGCATGGACTTGGCTTGGGTTTAACCATTGTGCGCCAGATTGCTGTCGCTCATGGCGGCCACGTTTCATACAGCAGTGCGCCCAACGAGGGAACCGTTTTCCAAATCAGCATGCCTCTTGAGCCGTCTTTTGCACAACAATCCCCAAGCTTGGCCGCAACCGCCCACCGATAGCGCACCGAAGCCTCCATCTGTCCGCCGGGCAGGCCTTCCGGGATGAACTGCGTGTCTTTAACGCTGCAGAGCCGCGTCGATGCTCCAAACGCCTGAACCACGGCTGGCCATGTAAAGAAAAACAAAGCAGTAGAGCACGGCGAGTTCACCTTCATTGACGATGGGCCAAAAACCTCTAGGGAAATGTGCCATGAAATAAGCCACGGCCATCTCACCGCTCAAAATGAACGCGACGATGCCCGTGAAAAGACCCAACGCCACCAGCAACCCACCCAAGAATTCAAGAATACCCGCGAGTCCAAAAAGCGATACAAGCGGCACAGCCTCCCCCTGCACTCCGCCAAACCAACCAAAGAGCTTTTGCATGCCATGCAACGAGAATAATAACCCGACGACAACCCGCATGATCGCATAGAGTTGTAACGCGTATCTCCCCAGCCATTTCTCCACCGTGCGCCTCCCGTCAGTTGCTGTCAGTTAAAATCCGAACCCGATTCCCAAGCCTACCCCCATCCGCCGCCGCCTGTCCCCATTATCGAATCTTCGCCGCTCGTCGCGCAAAACGCGATCGATTTCCGCCTCCACCTGATAGCCCACCCATTCGCCTGAAGCGATCAGTGCCGGCCAGTCGATATCTTTGCCTTCAATTATCTGCAAGCTTTTCCGAATCTCGTTGCGGATATGACGGAGAGGATCCCAGAAAGCGGTAAACGGCCGCACGGCTTGCTCGTACTCGAGCCATTCATAAAGTCCTCTCATACCGCCCTCGATATACTTTAAAGCTTCGTCCGTATTCATCTCGCGCGCCAGGGCCAGCCCCAGATACAGACGTGCCAAGTTGTCATACTCGTCGCGCGCGAGCGCCTTCTCAAAGGATTGGCGCGCCTCTTGAAAGCGGCCTGTCTCATACTGGGCCCGGCCCAAATAGGTCCAGACGGTTTGTTGTAACGTGTGGCTTGCGAAACGGTACTCTGGATCTCGTTGTGCCGCCTCTCGGAAATAGGCAAGCGCATCCTCAGGCTTGTGAGTCAGCAGGGCTTGCCGACCGGACTGCACGAGACCTGCGGTCCGAAATGCCGCGCACCCGGAAAGAAGCAAGGCGGAGATAACGAGCAGGCAACTCCACCATGTCCCGGTGGTCCTCATAGGGGCAAATCCTTCCACTGTTTATGATACAGGAAACGTAACTCCCGACCCGTGGAAGTCAATATAGGTTGAGCGCGCAGCAGCGATCGGACCTTGGAGTGGTGGAGTCATGGAGTGATGTTGTTGAAGACCAATCTCCGATGACTCCCATAGCCAAAGAGACCGGAGACCGGACTAAGGCAGGCTTTCAAGCCATTCAAATGCATTGAACGGAGTAAAGCCGTAGAACGAAACCGCACTACTCCACTGCTGGTTCATTCTCGCAGTAAATCCCGCCAACGCGCCTGACGGGAAACCGCGATGCGCAATCGTTCGAGATGTTGGTCGATTTGTTTGGCACCCTGCTTGACGGGGTGGCGGCTGAAAAACTCACGGACATCGGCCTCCAGCTCGGAGCTAACCAACCCGACGATTCCTTCGCACATCCGGGGAATCGCATTGTCCGGATAGTGGCGCAGCATTTCATCCCAGTGCTGTTTCATGAACAGCCAGGCTTTGGTTCTAGCCTCTTTGCTCAACAACAAGCTGCGCATGAGATAGGGAGCATTTTGCGTGCGCACTTCGCCATTGATTGTTAACTGCAAAGTCCGATCGACGAGATCTTGCTGGCGAAACGCGGCGAGAGCAAACAGATACCGTTGTTCCTCTTGCGGCGTTTGGGCGGTTTTGAACTTCGCGTAGAACTTCTCATAATCTGAAGCGTCCCCGGTATGCGCTGTGATAGAGATCAAAGCGGGAACCAGGTTCCGATCCACGCTGCTGGGGTCTTTCTCATACGCCGCATAATACCGCCGCGCCTGTTGCTGGAACATTTCTGCTTCGGCCAAGACGCCGAGAGCGGCTACAATCTCGCCACGGAGCTGGCTCTCTAGCTCCGGTTCTCCTTTTTTAGGCGACCAACCAAGCCTGTTGAAGGGTAATTGCAAAAGGCTTCGCAAACGCGCCTGGAACACACGCGTCTGACTCTCGTCGAAAATTCGGTGCAGATGGTGAGAGGAAACGATCACGATCGTCCACACGTTAAGGTCGGTTTCGTCCCCCAAGAGCGACAGCAGATCCAGATATTCGGCGAGCGGGGTCAGACCGCTGAGGGCGGTCGCCCAGGTGTCGTTCACCAGATTGAACCGTTCCGCCGGCGACAGACGGCCACTCTGCAGTCCCTCTTTCAAGCCGCCCATGAGCTCGGGGCTGTAGCGCGCGCGATAAAAGCCGTGCCCCCCTGCATTGACCACCACCCACTCGGCCTCCCCGAGATCCACCTTCACCTTCTCATCGGACAGTAAGATGATTCGGTTCGAGACGCCGGCCTTGGTGCCCGCGCGCAGGAACACCGGCACGTGCCACTGAAGAGTGGGCGTGCTTGGATCTTGAAGATAGCGAAAGGTGCGTTGCGACAGCTTCAAACCGCGACCGTCTCTCTCGACTTCGATGAGTGGATATCCCGGTTGAAAAATCCAGGAGTCCATCATCGCGCGAACCGGCTGGTTCGTGGACTCTTCCAGAGCGTCCCAGAGATCAGTGGTCTCGGCGTTGCCATATTCGTGCCGCCTCAAATACACCCGGATGCCGGCACGGAAAGCATCCGCCCCGAGATATTGTTCGAGCATGCGCAGCACGGAAGCGCCCTTTTCGTACGTCAATACGTCGAACATACCGGCCGCTTCCTCGGGTTTTTCCACCGGGAATTCGATGGCCCGGGTACTGTCAAGCCCATCGACCTGAAGCGCCGCCGCGCGCGACACGGTGAAACTATCCCAGCGCCGCCACTCCGGCTTCCAGGCGTCCACGGCAAGCATCTCCATGAACGTGGCGAATGCTTCATTGAGCCACAAACCATTCCACCACCGCATTGTGACCAGATCGCCAAACCACATGTGAGCGTTCTCATGGGACACCACATCTGCCACTCGCTCGAGTTCACCTCGCGTCGCCCTGGCCTCGTCCACGAGGAGAGCCGTTTCGCGAAACGTGATCGCCCCAAGATTCTCCATGGCGCCGGAAGCAAAATCAGGAATGGCGATCAGATCCAACTTGTCGCCCGGATAAGGGAGGTCGTAATAACGGCTAAAATATGAAAGCGAAAAACTCCCGATCTCGCGGGCAAATTTCGCGAGATGGCGTTTGCCCGGAACCGCCCAGACACGAAGCGGCGTGCTGCCGACCATGAGCGGCTCGGTCGCTTCCAATTCGCCAACGATAAAAGCGACGAGATAGGTCGACATCTTAATTGTCTCGGCAAAGACGACCTCCTTTTTGGAAGTTCCGGCTATCGCGGTCTCGCGGATCGCCTGCGTATTGGAAACCGCGTTCAAAGCGGCGTCCACCACGAGCGTTATTTGGAAAACGGCCTTAAAGGCCGGTTCATCCCAGCAGGGAAAAGCGCGGCGCGCATCCGTCGATTCAAACTGAGTGACGGCGAGCACCTTCTCCCGTCCGGTCGCGTCCTTATAACTGCTGCGATAAAAGCCATGGAGCTTGTCATTCAGAATACCCGTGAAAGCCAAGTGTAGCTCGCAGGGTCCGGCTTCGAGGGGCTCGGAAAATTCGAACGTCATTTGTTCATGCTCGGCATTGATGACAGCAGTCCCTTCGATTCTCCGGCCGTGCGAATCAATGGCACAAACGTCGTACACTTCCAGTTCCGCTGCGTTTACAACAACTTCCCGAACGGGCTGGTGAATCTGGATCGATATCTTTTCTTCGCCGCGAAACGCCGCAGCGGACAAATCCGGCGTCAGGCGAATTTCGTACCGTTCAGGCGTAACCGACAACGGCAAACGATAGGGCTTCTGTTGCGTCATGGGGAACTCCATTTAGACTGGTTTTGATCAGCAATTTGTTGAGAGAGCTAGAATCATGTTGGCCTCACCGCAGGAATCCACCCTGGAGTGGTGGAGTAATGGAGTGATGTTTAGGACCACAATTCCAATCTTCCAGTACGCCAGCACTCCACCACCACTCCGTTATGTTCTAACTTTCTGCCCGGAGCGCCTCCAGCGCCGGCCGGCGAAAAATGCCCCAACATCCCATGACTCCCGCGACAAGGGTCGCTGTGGTGGCCGCCACAACAATAGCCGCAATGGGTCCTGGCGATGGCGCCGCCACGCTGGCGAAAAAGTAAAAACTCAGCGCCCAACTTGCCAGCAGGGCGAAGAGGCTTCCGGTCACGCAAGCAATTACGGCCAATAAAAAATACTCCGCTATGATGGCTCCGACGATCTGCGAGCGCGACGCTCCCAGCGTGCGCAACAGGATACTTTCCTTCAGCCGCTGAGCGCGACTGCTGACGATTGCACTCGCCAGCACGGCGATGCCGGTGACGATAATCAGTAAGGCAATAAAACGAACGGCTTCAGCCACCCTGTTGAGAATTGCTTCCAGTGTGTTGACGACCAGAGTCAGATCCACAGCTGAAACGTTGGGGAAGCGCTCGATAACCGCGCGCTGCACGCTTGCCGACGCACGGTTAGAGTCTGTGCGCGCAACCAGGGCAAAAAACTGTGGCGCCTGCTCCAGCACTCCCTCGGGAAACACCACGAAGAAGTTGGGCTCGAGGCGCTGCCAGTCGACTTCCCGAATGCTGGCGACCCGCGTGGAGAGCGGCACGCCTTGCAAGTCGAATTGCAACGCATCGCCCAGTTGGAGCTGTAACGTCTCGGCAATGCTCTTCTCGAGCGATATCGGGATGACTTCGGACCCAGAGTCAATCCTGCCCTCCCAACTCCCGCTCACGATCCGCTCTCGTGCGCCAAGGCGACTTCGATACGTGGAGCGATATTCCCGGCGCAGAGCCCACTCTGGGATTCTAAATGCCGGCTCAGCACGCACCTCGTCTAGAGCCTTGTGCTTGATTCCCGTGAGCCTCATCGTCACGATGGGTACGTCGTCATGCAGGCGAACGCCAAAAGATTCTACGAGCTGTTTAATCGGTTCCCTTTGATCCCTCTGCACATCGAAAAACACCAGATCGGGTTCTCCACCCCCGGCGCGCTCCCGGACCTGATGCAACAACATGCTTTGAACATTGTAGAGCGTCACCATCAAAAAGGCGCCCAATCCGATGGCCAGCATGACCGCAGTCGTCTGATTACTGGGCCGATGCAGGCTCGCCAGACCCTGGCGCCACGGAAATGGTAAACCGTCGGGTGTAAGGCGCCGTAGTAAAGCCACGATTCCACGCGCCACGAGGCCGATGAAGCCAAACACCATAAAAATACCGCCGGTAAAACAGACACCGATAAACCAACTTCCCGTGGTAGAGACGGCAACCCCCCCGACCGCGCCAATGATTATTAGGGCAATGACCCACAGGAGCGGGTCACGCCTCGCATGAACTGTTTCATGGGCGGACCGCAGCGCCAGCAGGGGAGATACTTTTCTCAAGGGCAACAATGGAATGAGCGAAAACAGCAAAGCCGTGCCCAAGCCGATCATCATACCCGCCAAAATACCGGTCGGCGCAAAGGAAACGCTCGCCAGCACGGGCAGAAAATCTTTGAGCGCCGCAGGGAGGAGGAATTGCAGCAGCGCGCCCAACACGGCTCCCAGAAGACAACCGGCCAACGCGACGAGCACGATTTGAGCGAGATAGACGAGCACGGTTTCCCGCGCCGTTGCACCAACGCAGCGCAACACTGCGGCAGAGGGAATCTTTTGTTTCGCATAGACGTGAATGCCGCTCGCAACTCCGACTCCCGCCAGCAGAACGGCAATAAAGACTGCCAGGCGCAAATAACGCGACAAATTTTCGATCGAAGTAGAAATTGCTTCTGTTCGCCTGCTCACCGTGTCGGCTCTTAGACGGAGCCGCCGGAGGTCGGGCGAAATCCGCTCTACAATGGAATCCACCTCCACGTCGGGGTCAAATTTGAAGTAGACTCGATACCGCACTCTACTGCCTCTCTGGAGCAGCAAAGTCTCGTCCAGGTGCGCGGCCGGCACGTAGACGCGCGGGCTGAGCAGTGAGAACGCCAACGGCTCGCCGGGAATCCTGCGGAGACTGCCTGCAATTTGGAATTCTTGGTCGCCGATCGTCACGCGCTGGCCGGCAGCCGCGCCGATTTGCAGCATCAGGTTCTCATCCACCAGCGCGAAGGGCCCCGCGCGAAAGTCGTAGGCGGCCGACGGAGGATCGGTTTCAAGTTTCCCATAGTAGGGAAAGTCGCCACTTACGGCCCTGACTTGTACGAGCCTGGAACTGCCGCTTGCCTCGAATAAAGCCATCGCGGAAAAAGCGATCTGGCGGGACTGGTCAGCGCCGAGGGAACGAATAAGAGCCTCGCCATCCGGCGAGAAAGGAGCGGGACTTTCGAGCGACAGATCGGCGCCCAAAAGCGTCTTGGATTGCGCCCGAATACCTGATTGAACGTTGTCCCGAAAGGAAAAGCCGATGACAACCGCCATGACGCCCAGCACAACACACGACATCGCGAGAAGCAGCGGTTTTATCCCCCTGCGCGCGTCCCGCCAGGCCATTTTCCAGATCCAAACTTTGTAGAGTCCGTTCATGTGAGCCTGAAAAAATCCCGGTTTCGGGTATGTGCCTTCACTCTCGCACGGCTTGCCGTTGTGCGCCGCCGACGATGCGGCCCACCTTCAAGCCGATGACGCGGCCCGCCTCACGGGTCAACTCGCTGTCGTGGGTCACCAGAATGAGAGTCGTTCCGCTGGTGGCGTTGAGTTCGAAGATGAGTCGCACGACGTCCCGGGCAGTCTCGCCGTCGAGGTTGCCGGTAGGTTCATCGGCGAAGAGAACCTTGGGCCGGTTCATGAAGGCGCGCGCGATTGCGACACGTTGCTGCTCGCCGCCGGAAAGTTGGACGGGATAGTGCTCCAGCCGGTTGCCCAAGCCCACGCGCTCGAGTAACTCCACAGCCCGGTCACGCGCGTGATTCTCGCCGCGTATCTCGGCCGGGACCATTACGTTCTCGAGCGCGGTCAGCGACGGCAGTAACTGAAACGTTTGGAATACGAAACCAATAGACCGATTGCGCAGCCTGGCGAGATCCTCTTCGGTTGCCTCATGAAGCGCAATGCCATCGAACAGAACTGCTCCCTCGCTCGGACGCTCCAATCCGGCGCAAATGGCTATGAGTGTCGTTTTGCCGCTGCCTGAAGGACCGACGATCGCGCAGGTGCTTCCCTCCTTCACGGCAAACGACACATCGCAGAGAACGGTCAAGCACTGACTTCCGCTCTTAAAATATTTGGTCAAATGCTCTACTCTAAGGATGATGTTATCTTTCATTCTTTTCGCTTTACCAAAAACCGCCAAGGTGGGAATTATCGTACCGAACCCTTTTCCGCGGGCTTCCATGAACTTTAGGATGTTTATGCGCTCCGCACAACCGATTGGCGCCGCGAAGCTACTGAGGCTGCTTGTTTGCGCGATTTTCTTTTTGGGCCTGTACGCCGCGGCGCCCGCGCCGCGGACTGTCTTGTTTTTGGGCGACAGCATCACGGCCGGTTACGACCTCGACACTGCGGAAGCCTTTCCGGCCTTGATCCAAAACAAAATTGATGCCAGGGGCTGGAATTTTAGAGCCATCAACGCGGGCCAAAGCGGCGATACAAGCGCCGGGGGCCTGAGCCGATTGGATTGGCTGCTGAAGAATAGGGTTGACGTTCTCGTGCTCGAGCTCGGCGCCAACGATGCCATACGAGGCCTGGCGCTGGAGAATACCAAAAAGAATCTGCAGGCAATTATCGATCGCACTAGAGAACGGTATCCTCAAGCCACGATCATCATTGCTGGAATGAAGCTTCCACCCAACATGGGAACCGCGTACGGGCGCCGGTTTGAAACCATTTTTCGAGAATTGGCAAAAGAGAACCGGGCCACGCTCATTCCTTTTATTTTGGAGGGAGTTGCGGCAGTCCCCGAGATCAACCTTCCCGACGGCGTTCATCCGACGGCAAAAGGACATCAAATCATTGCAGCGAATGTCTGGCAAACCCTGGAGCCCATTTTGGCGTCGCTCCAAGCGCAGTTCAAAGTTCAAGGTTCAAAGCTAAAAGTCTTCTCGCCTAAACATTAAACTTTGGACCTTGAACGTCTCATCCCTTCGTTTGCCGCAACGGCACGGCCGTGGTAGTTAAATAACTGAACAATGGATGACAGCGAACCAGGGCCATCTCCAAACGGGGACCGGTTCCTACCCACCGTTCTTCTTCAAGCCATCAAAAGGCAACAGTTTCTTTCGCCGCCGATCGGCAGGAGTGGCCTGTCTTGGCCAGTGGCCACACAGGTGGGCTGCCACTCTCTTCCCGGCGCGTTTATTCTTACCTAGCCTATGGATTTCGTTGCGGTAGTCATATGTTTGTTTTTTTCGGCGTTCTTTTCGGGAATGGAGATCGCTTTTTTTTCGATCGGCGAGTTAAAGCTCCGCGCGCTGGCCGACAGCGGCCACAGGAGCGCCAGGATGGCGCACTATCTTCATTCGAATCCCCAGCGTCTCCTCTCAACAATCCTGATTGGCAACAATCTGGCGAACATCGCTGCCGCCTCGATTACCACCCTCATCGCATTGCGCTTGTTCGGCTCGGAGGCTGTAGCCGCCGCTACGGGATTGCTAACGCTCGTTGTTTTGATTTTTGGCGAAATCGCGCCGAAAACATTGGCGGCAAAACACGCTTCCAATGTGGTGCTGTGGGGCGCTTATCCGATTTACTGGCTTGAGAAGTTGCTTACGCCGGTCCTTTTCGTCCTCGAGCCTCTGATCCTGAAACTTACCGGGGGCCGTGGCCTGAGCGTGCCATTCGGAACCGAAGAGGAGCTCAAGCTCGCACTGGAGGAAGGTGGGAAGGCGGGCGTGCTCGAAACCGACGAAGTTACCATGATCAAGAACGTCTTTCAGTTAAATGACATCACCGCGGAAGATGCCATGACGCCTCGGACCTACATCTTCGCCCTCGACGGAAATCTCACGCTCGAGGCGGCCAAAGATCAGCTGTTCAACTCTCCCTTTTCACGCATTCCCGTTATCGACGGAAGCCTCGACAACATTACCGGCATTCTTTACAAGACCACCGCCCTGAAGGAGCTGGCGCAAGGCCGTTCGGAGGTGAGACTCGCGGAAATCGCGAGCCCGCCTCTATTTGTCCCCTCGGGAAAACCCGCCGACGAGCTCATGAAGCAATTTCAACAGGAGAAGCGCCATGTCGCGATTGTGGTCAATGAGTTTGGCGAGGTTATTGGGCTTGTAACGCTGGAGGACCTTTTGGAGGAAGTGGTTGGGGAGATTATGGATGAAACCGACATCACAGAGGAACTAATCAAGCGGGTGGGAAAAAATCAGATCCTGGTTCACGGCCGGACGGAGGTCCGCCGCGTCAATGAATTTCTCAAAGTCGATTTGGGTAACGATGCGAAAACCGTCAGCGGCTTGATTCAAGACCAGCTCGGCCGGATTCCCGCTGCCGGCGAGGTTGTGCAAATCGGCCGGTGCCGTTTGGTCGTCCACGAGGCAGACCCCAAGTCTATCAAAAGCATTCAAATCATTAGGGAGGAAAAGCCGGCCCCTGTGGAGTGCTAGCCGGAATTCACGAGACGGAGTAGTGGAGTACAGGGGTGCTGGTCTGCCGCTCCTTGACTCAGAGAATCAAAATCGACTAGCTTCGCCTCAAAGCGTGAGGTTTCCCAGGGGGGTGGCGTCCCGAATCATTAACCGTTTTGGAATACAACCGACAGGAGGGCACCATGATGTTTCGCGCATTGATGGCCATTGCGACTCTAGGTCTTTTCATACCGACGGCAGCCCAAGCCACGACTCATGAGTTTTACAGAGGCAAGACCGTCCGTCTCATCGTCGGCTTCGCGGCAGGCGGAGGTTTCGATACTTACGCGAGGGTTCTAGCACGACACATTGGCAAACACATTCCGGGGAATCCTTCGGTTGTGGTGGAAAACATGCCGGGCGCCGGCAGTATGATCGGGGCCAATCACGTCTTCAAAGTGGCTAAGCCGGACGGCCTCACCATCGGCCACTTTCATGGCGGGCTTTTTTTGCAGCAGGTCCTGGGAAGACAAGGCATCGAATTCGAACCCGGTAAATTCGGCTTCATCGGAGCGCCCGTCATCGACAAAGCGGCCTGTGCCTTAACGAAGGCAAGCGGCGTTACAAGTATGGAAACATGGCTGGCGGCGAAAACTCCTGTGAAATTGGGCGCGACGGCTCCAGGCACAGCCGGTTATGACGCCTCGAGGCTGCTCGAACACGTTCTCAAAGTGCCTGTGCACCTCGTCTCCGGATACAAAGGAACCGCCGATATTCGGCTGGCGGCAGAGGCGGGAGAGTTAGCCGGCGGCTGTTGGGGCTGGGACTCCATCAGAGCAACCTGGGCCAAAGCTCTGGCGACGGGAGATGTTGTCCCGGTTCTTCAGTTCGTGCCCAAACGGATGCCGGAGCTCTCAAACGTTCCTGCTGCAGTCGAGTTCGCCAAGACCGAGGAGGCCAAGAGACTGCTCGACGTTGCCATGCACGATCAAGGAGCGATTGCCCGTCCTTTTGTATTGCCTCCGGGCGTTGCCAAAGAGCGGTTGATGGCTTGGCGTAAGGCTTTCGCGGACATGATGACCGATCGGGAATTTCTTGCTGATGCCAAGAAAGGCAAGCTCGAGATCGAGCCGGTGGCTGGCGCGGAGATAGAAAAGTTGATTACAGGGCGTCTATTGAAACTCGAACCCGCTATGATATCGCGCCTCAAGGAGATTCTTAAATAAAGATTTTTGAAATGACGAGAGACGAGAGGTGATATGGCAATTCGACTCGTTGTGACGATCACCGCCGCGCCTGGAAAGGGCACCGAGTTAGGGCAGGCGTACAAGGATCGCTGCGCAGAGGTGATCACAGAGCCTGGCTGCGAACAGTTCGAGGTTTTTCAAAGCGTCGTGAACCCCGACAACCTCGTGCTGTTGGAGCGCTGGAGCGACCCATCGGCTCTGGCGAAGCATGCGCAATTGAACAATACCCGTCCTGCGCTCCGACCGGAGCTGCGCGTGGGACAGACCGAGCGCGAAGACTACGACTACAACCGGACCCGCTAGGCCGGTTTGTGACAGCGAGAGCGAGCCCTGCCTTCTTTGACGTCTGCGTTTATCACATACGCCGCCCGCATATATTACGGGTGGCGTATGGTGGGTCTGGTTTCCGCCATCCGTGTTGTTGGTGGCGGGCTTCATCAGTACGGTTTCACGGTCTTCTTTCTTCCCATCAGCCAGGATCTCGGCATCAGCCGGGCCGCCACTTCCCTGGCCTTTTCTCTTTCGCGAGCGCAGGGTGCCATTGAAGCGCCATTGGTCGGCTATCTCGTGGACCGTTTCGGCCCGCGTCCCGTCATCGTGGCCGCGGCTCTCCTGGCCGGCATCGGCTATATTCTGCTCTCATGGGTTAATAGTTACGCAAGCTTTCTGGCAGTGTATCTCGGGGTGATCTCGCTGGCGTTTGTCGCGGGTTTTGTTCACTCGCCTATGGTAGTGGCCAACACCTGGTTCATCCGGCATCGGGCCCGTGCGATGACAATCGTCAGCGCCGCAGTGCCCATTGGCGGCGCCATGATTGCGCCTCTGCTTGCTGTAAGTGTGAACGCCATTGGATGGCGCTGGGCTGCTTTTTTTTCCGGCTGTATCTTCCTGGCAGTCTGCGTTCCGTTGAGTTTGGGAGTGCGCCGTTCCCCGGAGAGCATGGGTTTACTACCGGACGGTGACCCGCCGCAGAACTTTCATCCCATGAGAACGGAGCAGATAAACGGAAAAAAAGCAAAGGAACGCACAACCGATGCCACCACGCGCCAAGCCATGAAGACGCTTGTCTTCTGGTTGCTCGTTCTCTCTATGACTGTGCGGGTGGCGGCTTATAGCACAGTGACAGTCCATTTCGTGCCGCTTATGGTCTGGAAAGGACTGAGCAAAGACGAGGCCGCGTTTATGCTCGGTGCCTTTGCTTTCATCAATCTGGCATCTCACTTTTTTATAGGGTGGATCGCCGACAAAGCGAACAAGCCCTTGCTGATGGTTCTCTGCCACATAGGACCCGCGCTCTCGGTTATACCGCTCATCTTTAGCGATCGTTATTGGTCGCTATTGTTGTTTACTGTTGTTTACACCGTGCTCGATGCTTCGTTTCCTGTCGTTTGGGCGATGGTTGGAGACTTCTTCGGCCGCAGTTATTTTGCCACCATCCGCGGCATGATGAGTTTTTTTTACATGTGGGGAAGCTTCGCGGGGCCGGTTGCTGCCGGGGCGGCATACGACCGGAACGGCAGTTATCAATCCGTGCTGTGGGGCCTGGCAACTCTACTAATGCTCGCGGCGCTGTTGAACGTGTTTTTGATCAAACCGTGGAGTTTGAGAATCCGCTCACAACAGCTGAATTGAACGGTCGACCCCATGACGCTCGAAGCTCACGCGTTGGCGCAGGCGCTTCTTCATCACCATAAACGAGTTTGCCGGCCGGGCACCAATTCAAACCCGGTGATCGACTCGTGCGTAATCGCGTACGGCGATCTGTGCGATCTGGCAGGCCTCCCCGATGTCGATAACAGCATTGGCACGTTCTTGCGTGAAATCGCCCATTGGTGTTACCAGAACGGCTGGCCTCCTCTGAACGCGTTAGCCGTCAACCACCAAACACAGAAACCCGGCCGTGGCTATGATCGCGCGCCCGGGTGCAGCCTGGCAAATTGGCGCGCCGAAGCCGCCGCATGCATCAACTTCTCCGGGTATCCGGATAATGTCACGTAAAAAAGCTTCTAGCAGGCTGCTGAAAAACTCTCCGTTCACCCTTCGAGAACTTCAGGGCGAACGGAGAAGAACTTGAAATGAGTAGGGATTTTCCGTTCATGCTGAGACTGTCGAAGCATTCCGAATCTTTTTTCAGCAACCTGCTAGTCCAAAATCACGAAGTCGATCTGTCAGAATGACAGTCGGTGAAGGGGCAGGTGCGGTTAATGTAGCTGCTTCGTTTTGCCTCCGGCGGATTTTCCAGTATAGTCGGGGGCCAGGCTACTCCAGTGAAACTCCCCCCGGCGCTTCGTCACCGCGAATTTCGGCTCTTCACCAGCGGCTATCTTCCCAGCGAAACGGGCGAGTACATTCATTTTGTCGTTCAGAACTGGCTGGTATGGGAACTCACGCAATCGGCCTTTTACCTCGGATTGATCGGATTTGTTGAGTTCGCGCCGCGCTTTGTTTTCGGTCCGATCGGCGGTGTCATTGCCGACAGAATGGATCGCGTGAAATTGTTGTTTCTTAGCCGGGCACTCAATCTTGTACAAGTTCTGGTTTTCGCCGCTTTGGTCTTCTTTGGTTGGATTCAATTCTGGCACATCGTGGTTCTGGTTTTTTTCATGGCCGTCGTCAGCTCGTTCAGCACCGCGGCGCAGCAAGTCCTGATCGTTTCGATCGTACCGCAGGAAGCCGTGGTGAGCGCGCTTGCGCTCCATTCGGCCACCCACAACCTGACGAAGATTATCGGCCCTTCGCTGGGCGGCGTATTGCTGACGTTAATCGGTCCGGGCCATTGTTTGTTGATCCAGGCTCTCACGCTGGTCTGGATGTTAATCATTCTTTATCGAATGCGCGCGCCCGCGACTGCGGTGAAAACACGCGGCGGACAATGGATCACAGAGATGATCGAAGGCATCTCGTATCTGCGCAAGAACCGACGCGTGTTTGCGACCGTCATGACAACCTATTCGAACGGCTTCTTCGGTATTTCCTACTCGCAATTTCTACCCTATTTTGCCCAGGAGGTTCTTCACGTCGGGCCGGCAGGCTATGGCATCCTCGTATCGGCGCCCGGCGTTGGCGCGGTCGCCATAAGCTTCTTGCTGTCCACGCATACCAGATTAAGGCGCATGAGACGGCTGCTTCTGGCCGCGAGTCTCATTTACGCTGCGACAATCTTCTCGTTCGCTCTGTCCCCTTTCATGTTGCTCTCGATCCTGCTGCTCGCCGCGATTGGCGCAATGCAGATGAGCTACAGGGTTCTGGCGCGCGCCATTATCCAACAAGAGTGCCCGCCACATCTGTTAGGACGCGCCATGAGTCTGTTCTTTTTAGATCGCGGATTCGGTTCGCTCGGAGCTCTTTCACTGGGCATCGCCGCTGCCGTTGTTTCGGTGCCCATTGCCGTAGCCGGTAGCGCCGTGATGTCCGGACTGGCTGCCTGGCAAATGCAACGCCTCGCCGAGCGGCATCGCGACTCAACTTGAGTCAGATTTTCTCCCAGGAGATCAGGAACACTCCGAGGATGACCAGCAGCGTGGCGGCGATCTTTCGCGGCGTGAGCTTCTCCACGTCCTTCAAAAACATCATGGAGAGCGGCAGGATGAATAGAGAAGACGCGTTCACCAGCGGCGAGACAATCGAAACCTGCTCAAGGCTCAGCGCCGTATACGTCAAGACATAGGATAAAAAGTTCATGAATCCCGAAAGGGCGAAGTAAGTCACGCCCCCCGTGGGCGACTGTGGCAGAGGCTTCTTCTCACCGATCGTCACGTAGATAGCGCTCATTGTAAGAAACGAGGTTGTCGCGGCTATGGCCGCGCCCAGAACCGGCGAGGGGATCTGCACCACCGCGAATCGCACGAGGTTGTCGCGCGCCGCAAACAGCAGCGCCGCCATGAGCGGAAATCCTAAATCGCGCGTCCGCCACGTTTTGGTGGCGCCTTTCCACGATAAGGCGATGATCCCGCCGACGATGGAGATGGCGCCAAGAACATTCGTCGCGGTCGGTTGCTCGCCAAGAAACATGACGGCGATCACAATGGCAAACAGGGGACCGCTATTGCTCAGGCATGAGGAGATCGGAGCACCGAGCCGTTCCATGCCTTTAAAAATGAAATAGCGCGCCACTCCTGGAACGAAAATACCGACCGCCACGAAGATGCCATTGATCGGCAGCCACAGATCGCGGTTTTCGATAATCAAAAAAACGTACATCCAAAGAAATAGCGCGTTGAGAGAGAGGTTGATGAGAAGTCCTCTGAAGTAGTCGATCGACAGCACGCCGCGATTGATGCAGACCATCGAAGCCGCAAACCAAAAGGAGCCAAAAAGAGCGAGGAATATGGGAAACATGAAAAATCAGACTGGCCGCCGCCGGAAAGCAGGCAACGATACGAGCGGAAATACAATTCGCCGTGGAGGAAGGGAGTCGGGCGTGAGCGCGGGGGTTGTTGTGGCTTCCATGATGTCTGCAGACAAGGAATCTCCTCGAGCTATCGAAATAAGCAACAGGCTAAGGGGCCGAGTGTACGTCCGCGAACAGAATGACGCAATAGTGATAAAGGCGGAACGGGCATTGCTGCATAAAAAATCACGACATATAATCCGTCTCGTCTCGCACCGATCCGATGCCCTCAACTCAACACCAAGAAAAACGCCTTGCCCGCGCCGAGCGCGCACGACTCCAGCGCCAGCGGTTGGCCCGGCAGAGAATGCGACCCGGGTCCCCCCGACCCGGTCGTTTAGGCGTGCGCGCT
Organism: uncultured Syntrophobacteraceae bacterium; assembly: GCA_964410485.1. Lineage (GTDB taxonomy): Bacteria > Desulfobacterota > Binatia > UBA9968 > UBA9968 > CAYPHJ01. Next base: position 16,842 of record CAYPHJ010000003.1, on the reverse strand, counting down.
TACGAGCAAAGCGCACGAGCGCGCCTCCGCAGGTTCCGCCAGGGGACGCTGCTCGCAGTCGCGCTCACCGCCCTGATTCTCCTCATCTGGGGAACGCCGGACGAAATCTCCGGACAGCAAATCAACCCCGTTGCTCCTACTGAAAACGCGATCACAGACCCGGCTATATCTCTTGAACAGGCGACGGCCACTCTCAGGGACATGGTGGTCGGCTTCTATGCCCTACTGCCCAAGCTCGTTCTCGCCCTGGCGCTGATTGCCTTCGCCGCAATGATCTCGCGCCTCGCCGCCGCACTGTTACGCCGCGTGCTCGGCCAGTGGGAGAAGGCCGATGCGGCGAGCGCACTGGTCAGCATTGCCGTTTATCTCTTTGCCATTGCCATATCGCTCAGCATTATTGCCGGCGATGCGCGCGCTCTCTTGGGCTCGGTTGGCCTTATCGGCCTGGCACTCTCCTGGGCGCTACAAACGCCCATCGAGAGCTTCGCGGGCTGGCTGATGAATTCCCTGCGCACGTATTACCGCGTGGGCGATCGAATTGAGGTCGGAGAGGTCTTTGGCGACGTGTACAAAATCGACGTGCTCACCACGACCGTATGGGAGGCCGGCGGCCCCGGGAAAGCCGTGGCTGGCGCGCAACCGACCGGAGCAATGATCACGTTTCCCAATTGGGAGGTGCTCCGCTCGAACATCGTGAATTATAGCCGCGATTTCCCATATGTCTGGGACGAAGTGACGATCCCGGTCTCCAACGAAAGCGACATCCCCTACACGATTCAGGTGTTCGAACGCGTTGCGCGAGAAGTGGTCGGTGAGCGTATGGCCGGCGCAGCCGAGCAGTATCAAGAACTCCTGGCGCGCGCACGCCTCATCTTCGACGTCGAAGAAGAACCGAAAGTTTTTATCTCCTTGGCGGATGCATGGACAAACTGCACGGTCCGCTATCTGGTAGCGGCGCGGATGCGGCGGCGCCGCGCCAGTGACCTGATCGTTGCACTCTCAAACGCGACGGTCGCTCCGGAACACCGCGGACGGATCGTTCCCGCCTACCCGCGCACCGAAGTACGCTTGCGCGAGACATGGGAGCCCTCCACATAGGCTTTTTGCCGCGCGCCTACAGGTTGTAAAATCGCGCTGCGTTCTCGCCGAGGATCTTTCTCTTCGCCGTATCCGAAAGGTCGCTGCGATCGCGCACGATATCCATGCAGCGATCCCGCGCTTCACTGTGCGGCATATCGGCCGACGCCATCATGTGATCTTCACCAAGCAGCTCGAGCACTTGCGGCAGTAGAGCTTCCTCCGCCTCGCAGGTGAAAAAAATGCGCCCCTCCTTCAAGTATTCCGACGGCCTCTTTTTCGGCATGTAGCCGCCGCGCGCATTATCGGTGTCCGAATGATAGTAGTGATCCATCCTGCCGACCCAATACGGCAGCCATTCGGAGCCCGCTTCCAGGAAAGCCACGCGCAACTTTGGAAACTCATCCAACAATTTGCCGCCAAGAATTGACCAGAAAGCCGCCAGCACGGGCAGAGTGAAAGAAATGCGTGAGATGTAAATATTCTCACAACTCTTGTTGAGCCCGGGATGGCTCCAGCCGACGTGCACACACAACGGAAGATCGTATTTTTCCATCTCCTGGTAAACTGGGTAAAGCGATTTGTGATGCAGGAGCGTCTCTCCCGCCGTTCCCAACGTCGCGATCGCAACCGCCCCCAACTCCTTGCAGCGGCGGACCTCCTTGGCGGCCTCCGCCGGGGAGCGTAGCGGGACCAAACCGGCCCATTTGAGGCGCGTCGGCGCTTCGGCGCAGGCTTTTGAAAGGTAGGTGTTGTAAGCACGCATTAACGCCGCTTCAAATGCTACGTCGTCGGTCACGCTGCCGAGAAAAAGCGTGGGAAAGATGACTTGCACATCGACACCGAATGCGTCCATGTCTTTTAGCCTAGCCTTTACATCCGTAAGCCCCTGGCTGCCCAGACTGAAGGGTTTCGCACGAGCCAGAGCAGAGGTCAGCGGCGTTGCAATAACCATCGCGCCCGACCCCACAAGCTTGGGCACGACGCCCCCGTCGATGTACCAGAAGGCATTGAGGTTGCTGTGCTCAATATTCTTTTCAACAGTGATGGGAAACGGGCGGCGCAACTGAAACTCGGGGTCCAGCGAGTCCCAGATTTCCTCGACTTCTTCGACGTGAGAATCGGCGTCAATGACTGTGTAATTCTGCATAAGAGCCTCCATTTCGGTCATCTGTACTGTGCTACACCAGCTTTTACCAAGACCTACCCGCGGCGTCAAAGGATAAGCTCACTGCGCTCGCGACCGAGGACAAGGGAATCGAGTCACACGCCCGCGGCAGTGCAAAAACTTTCTTGACGGTGGGAAGCCTGATAAGCGCCTTCTCTTTTCTCCCTCGCCTCTGCTATTTCGCTTTGCGCCGTTTTTCAGTATCGTAGGCGGGCTGGCTTAACCGCCTGAATGGCTGAGAGTCCAGAACCGCTGAACGTGGGGAGCCACGAGTGGAGAAGAGACTCTCAACCATCAACTCTCAACACTCAACTCGTGGGGGTACGTATGCGTTTTGGCACTTTTAGTTACAACCAGGCAAGACCCTGGGTAGCCGAGCGGGACGCTTTCGCCGAATTGCTCGAGCAGATCGAGCTCAGCGAGCGGCTGGGTTTTGACGAGGCCTGGTTCGCCGAGCATCACCACTCGGATTACGGCATGCTGTCCTCTCCCAACCTCATCATCGCCGCGCTCGCCAACCGCACCGAGCGGCTGCGCCTCGGCAATCTCGTCAATGTGCTCCCCCTGCATGACCCGATGCGACTCGCGGAGGAGTGCGCGATCCTCGATATCCTGACCGCCGGAAGATTGAATGTGGGTCTCGGGAGAGGAGTGCCGAGAGACGATCTCAAGCACGGGCTCGACCGCGATACGGCTCAAGCGCGCTTCGAGGAGGGCATCGAGATTCTTGAGCGAGCATGGAGCGAAGACACCTTTACCTACTCCGGCAACGCATGGAACTATGTTGACATCTCGTGCCGGCCACGACCGCTTCAACGTCCCTACCCGCCGATCTATTACGGCGCCTCCTCGCCCGATAGCCCGGCCATGGTCGCGCGCCGGGGATGGAATCTGGCGCTCTCAAGGCAACCCCTCGCCAATTGCACGCGGGCGATCAAGGCTTATAGATCCGAACGGGCTGCGTGCGGCCAGTCTCCGCATGGCGGGGATGCCATCCTGGTAAGAGACATCTATGTAGCTGATACCGATGAGCAGGCATGGACAGAAGCTATGCCGGAGATTATTCGTTTCTGGCAGCTCGCCGCGGACAACCTCTGGTGTCAACAACCGATCACGCCGGCCGATCTACCGCGATACACAAAGCGCTTTCCCTATTTCCCCGGAGGGCTCACGGTGGAAAGACTCGATGAATGGGGAGTGTCCCTGGTCGGCGATCCCGCAACAGTGCTTAAAAAAACACGCGTAATGATCGAAACAGCCCAACCGGATGCGCTCATCGGGCTCTTCAGCTTTGGCGGTCTGAGCCACAAGCAGGTCACCCGGTCGATGGAGCTGTTCGCGACGCGCGTGATGCCGTTTTTGGGGAATGGACCCATCGGTTGAGAAGATTTGGCCGGCCTTTGGGCGCGCGGCGCAATCGGAGAAGTGATATGAATCCGACACCAGAACGCTCTTCCGAGATATTGGAGATGTGCCAGAAAACGATCGACATGCTCCGACTCACCGGGGAAGCATTCCGCCGGCTGGACTCCCGGCCGCTCGACAAAGCCGACAAGTTAGGACATGATATCCACCAGCGTGAGAAGGAACTGACCCAACGAATCGCGGTGAGACTTGCCGGCCAGAGCGGTACTCCACACGCGGAAGCGGAATTTTACTTCGTTCCCATGCACCTCGAACGGATAGGTGACAATATTGAATTTCTGGTCCGCGCGATCCGCGTTTTAATCAACGAAGGCACGCCTTTGAGCGAGCGGGCAATGAAGGAAATCAACGCGCTCTTTGACAAGGGAATCGAACTCCTGGAATGCACCCGCGACGCTCTCGGTACGAGAAATAAAGTTCTCATCCGCCACCTTCTCCAGGAGGGACCGCGGTATGAGCAGATGGTCAGTGAATTCGCCCTGTTTCACCAGGAACGTCTGATCAAAGGTCTCTGCGCGCCCAAGTCTTCATCCGTGTACCTGGCCATTCTCGATTACTTGAAAGGCATCGAGTCGCACGTGCGCCTGACAGCTCAGAAGCTTTCCTCAGCGACGAAGGGTGAGGAAAGCAAAGCGTAAAATTTTGGCGCTTTTTCGCGAGGATTGCTACACGATCATGCCGGCGGCAGCCGTGTTGTTCGTGGCCTCGTCGATGACGATGAAACCGCCGGCGGCGCGATTGCGCGTGTAACTGTCGATCACCAGGGGCTGCTGATTCTTATCGATGCCTCGGAGGTCTGGTCGTCCATGCGCGTGGCGCCGCGCTCGGTGATTCGCGCGGCCGCGGTTTCCGTGATGATCTCCTCTATGGTCATAGCGCTCGATTCCACCGGCAAGTACACGTCATGTCGCCGACCGTCCTGAACCTCACGGATAGGGCTTCGACGGCTTCGCCGGGTTTGGGCCGAACCAGCTCGGATACGGGTACCAATCCGGCGCGGCGCCGGATCACTTCGCGGTGATGGGCGTAGTAGATGCTCGGCACGTCGAGCCGTTCTCTGCCTATGTAGCGCCATACGTCGAGCTCGGTCCAATTGCTCAAGGGAAAAACGCGGAGGTGTTCACCCCGCTCGGCGCGTGTATTATAGAGACTCCATAGCTCAGGCCGCTGATTTTTCGGGTCCCATTGTCCGACTCGTCACGAAAGGAAAAAATTCGCTCTTTCGCTCGTGACTTCTCTTCGTCCCGGCGCGCCCCACCGATGCAGGCTCCAAACGCAAATTCCGCGATGGCATCGAGGAGCGTTGTGGATTGATAGGCGTTGCCACTTTCGTCCGAAGATTTGAGTACGACCCTTCCCTGCCTGATGGAGTCTTCCACGAAGTGTTTCATGATCTTACGCTCGCCCGCAGAGAATGAAAATGAGCCTCAGGCACAGAACGGCGGCGGCAGGATGGAACAAGCGCTGATCAAATCCCCCAATAGCCCCCTTTGCAAAGGGGGCGGGCCGCAGGACCGGGGGATTTTCTTTTCAAGCGGGTGACTGAGTCTTGTATAAGTTCAATTTTCTAAGGAGCGCACGATGAGACGCTCGCCCAATTCGGTCGCTCTGCGGTCGCGAAACACGATGACCTCGGGAAAGTTGTGCCCGGTGTCGACGTGCAGGAGCGGGAAGGGAAAGCGGGCGGGCCGAAAAGCCTTCTCGGCGAGGCGTAGTAGCACAAGGGATCCTTGCCACCCGAAAACAGAAAAACCGGATTCCTGCATTCCGCAGCGACTTCCCGCAAGATGTGAATGGACTCACTTTCGAGAGCCTTCAAATCCGTGAGCAGCCGTCGCTCGCGCGCCCAAGAGCGCACTGCGAACCTTTGCCTAGATTGCAGCGCCGGAGAGCACGGATTGGGTTCGAATTTCGCGGTTATTTCCATTGGATTGCCCTCGAGTGGCTCGTTGCAAGAGAATTTCGCGATTCAAATGTATCTAGCGTCGGTATGAGCCGCCCGGTCTTCGCCGCGAAACCCCGCAGGCGCAAACCAGTCGAGCCGATTTCTCAGGTTCACAACTTTGCCCACGATGATAACCGCCGGCGATGTCATGTGCGCGGCCTTGCCGACAATGTCGGCCAGAGTGCCTGTGACAGTCTCTTGCACCTCCGTGGTCCCCCAACGAATCACGGCGACTGGGGTGTCGCGCGGCAGGCCATGACTGGTGAGATCGGTCGCAATGTGCGGCAAATTCTTGAGCCCCATCAGGATTACCAATGTGTCCACAGCCCGCGCCAATTTGGCCCAGTCAACGGAGGGCTGGGCTTTGCGAGCTTCGTGACCCGTGACCACTGCAAACGAAGAAGCGAGATTCCTGTGCGTGACCGGAATACCGGCATACGCAGGAGCGCCGATGGCAGAACTGACGCCAGGAACAATTTCAAACGGCACCTCTGCCTGTGCGAGCGCCTCCGCTTCTTCACCGCCGCGGCCAAAAACGAAAGGATCGCCACCCTTGAGCCGAACCACCATATAACCCAGTTGCGCGTGGTCGATCAGAATGCGGTTGATGTCCGCCTGTTCAATACAGTGACACCCAGGCTCTTTGCCGACAAAGATTTTGCTTGCCACGGGCGGTGCTTCCTCGAGCAGAATCGGATTGACCAGCTGATCGTAGACGACAACCTGGGCGGCATGTAGCAATTCGAGCCCGCGGACGGTGATCAGGCGGGGATCGCCCGGCCCCGCGCCGACGAGATAAACCCTTCCTATTCGCATGCCATCGCTCCCAACTCTTGCAAAAGTGCCTTTTTCGCCTGGATGCCATCACCGCGCCGGATATGGTCCCGCGCCGCGCCGTTCAAAGCCTTACGCCACGCGTCGTAACCGGGGCTGAGAGCAAGGCGGTGCAGCTCTTTTCTGACGTCAGCGGCGAGTTCAACCAGCGCCGCGTACTCCGCAGTGAAATAGCCTTCCAAGTCCTCGCGTATGCTCCTCGCAAGCGCCGGACTTCCGCCGCCGGTCGAGACCGCTACGGCCAGCTCGCGGCGCCGAAGCACCGAAGGAAGCGTGAAGTCGCAATGCGCCGGATCGTCGGCCGCATTGACCCAGACTCCCCGCTTCCTGCCCTCATCGAAAACGGCCGCGGTAATTTGAGGATCATCCGTTGCCACCAACGCCAACTGATATCCTTCCAGGTCCCCTGCTCGATAAGAGCGTCTGTCATAAACGATCGTGCTGCCATCGGCCAACTTTTGTAGGCGCGCGGTAAGCGCCGGGCTAATGACCTTGACGCTCGCACCTGCTTCGACAAGTCCTTCGACTTTGCGCTCGGCGACAACACCACCCCCGATCACGACACAGGGCCGGCCGGTCAATTTCAGAAAAACCGGATAAAGTTCCATCAGCTCCTCGTTCGCTCAGCGCAACTTCCCCGTCATGCGGTCTGTAAAACAAATTGACCCCGGATTGCGCCACCATCTGCTCGACCCTTTGCGCATCCGGGAAAGAAGACTGCGACCTTAATTCCGTAGCGCTCTTTGAGCGCCTCCATGCAGTCGTAGGTTTTCTGATGCAACCGGCCGCTATCGAGCATGAACACGCGCAGATTCGAGCCCTTCAACTGGTAAGCGATATCGATCAGAACCGACTCCTCGGCCTGAAACGACGAAGCGAGCGCGACACGCGATTGAAAAGTATCCAAGGCCCATCGAACCAAGTCCTCGGCCGAGAATCGCTGTAACTCGGCCACTTTTACCGGCGAGGCGTCGAACGCCGCTTCGACCGGCTCTCCGCAGAACCCGCGCCCGTCAACGTTTTCAGGCATGAATGGTTCGCTCCTCCCATACCGGCTCCAGCCTGCGCTGTAGAGTCGGGATATCGACCAGTCCCGGCGCCGCGATTCGAACAGTCAAGCGCTTGCGCGGATCGGCATCGCGCTCGAGAGAAAGAGAGTTGGTGCCGTAAAGCTGTTGGCAGAACCGCTCCAGATCTTCTCTTATGGCCAGAAAAGCTTCTGCCGTGTTGGGCGCCAGGAGGCGGTCGTTGACGATCAACTCGGCTTCGTTTAGCCGGAAGCTTATCTTTCCCCTTAGCGTCGCTTCTTGCTCGATACGGCGGCAGTATTCCGCCGCGGCGCGAAACACATACCGGAGCTTTTCTTGATTGGACCCGCGACACGGCGCCTTATGATTGTAGAGCAGCCCGCGCCGGTTACCGGTCTCATCGATGCTCACATTGGCCTCGTGCGCGACCAAGATAATTCCCGGTCCGGCATGCATGTGACTGTAGTCCGCCACATCGTGATAAAGCCCGTCGCTGGCCTGAATCCAGTTGTGAAAAACCTCGACGAAGGCAGCGGGCGGCACCGGCTCATGCTCCACGGCCAAAAATTTGACGTTAAGCTTTTGTAGCTCCATGTGCTCCTCGCCGTTAGATGGGCTGGGCGTTTCCCGCCGCGCTGCGCAACTTGTTATGGCAACTGTGCGCCGCGTCGATGAACAGCTGCGCCTCGTGAACGATTTGGACGGCGCGGTCGGCATCCACCTGTGGATTGCTGCGAACGATTTCTTTCGCTTTGAAAAGATAGTCGGCGAATTTGCCGCCCGCGTATTTGTCGTAAAAGAGCCGGGTGTCGCAAAACCGTTGGGTAAATTGGGCTACGATCGTTTCTTCGTCGTCGGTCGCCTCGGAGTTCTGAGTTTTGACCAAGGCCTCGGCCGCGCGCAGCATGGAGGAGTAAGCAGCCTTGACCGCGGATTCCAGCGCGCCCGCATCGAGTAGGACTTGCGCCTCGAACAGCTCGCGTTCGCTCGCCGCCAGTGTAAACTCTGCCCGGGTGACGACTTCGCCCGCACACTCGCCTGTACCGAGATCGGCCAAAGTAAACTCCCGCGGATCAGCCCAGTCGCTGTAGTAAGAAGGATCCCGGTCGTGCGGCGGGATTTGTGTCAGGTCCTCCAGCATCGACTTGATCGCCTTTTTGCCAACGCGGCTGATGAAATCTTGAAAGTTCTCCTGTTTGCGGCGTTCGCGAATATACCTCTCGGTCAGGCGATCGACTGCTTCCGGGATTCGTTTGGACGGCACCGCACCCACGGCAATCCCATATTCGCCGGCATTGTCGCGAAGCTTGCCTCCCAGAACAATCTGAAAGTGAGGTACCTGGTAACCGTTTACGTTTCGGTTGACTCCGTAGAACCCAATGTCGGCGATATGGTGTTGCCCGCAGGAATTGAAGCAGCCGCTTACTTTTATGCGCAGGTTCTTAACGGCCTCGTCCAGCTCCAGGCTCTTTTCTCCTAGCCGCTGGTGTAGCTCGCGCGCGAGGCCACGCGAGGAGGCGATGCCAAGTTTGCAGGTGTCCGTGCCCGGGCAGGCAGTCACGTCAACAATGCTTCCGCCGTCGGGCTCGCCCAGGCCAATTGCCGTAATGGCCCCGTAAAAATGAATGAGGTCGGCTTCGCTCAGCCAGCGAAAAAGAAAGTTCTGTTCTACCGTGGTGCGAATCGTCTCTTTGACGAAACGCCGCCCGATAGCAGCCAGCGCTCTCAACTGCTCTGCCGTCACATCGCCCAAAGGCAGAGTTACCGTCGCCGCCACATAGCCCGGCTGTTTTTGTTGATACACGTTGCCTGCACGCCACCGGTCAAAGGCGGCGGGCCCTTTGTCGCCATCGAGACTTGCCGCCCCCTTAAGCGGCGTCTCCTTGTAGTTTTCGGCCTCGATCAGCTGCTCCTCCCAACGCCGCTCGTACGGTAATTTCGACCGCTCCTCCAGCACAAGGCGGCGAAACTCGTCGATACCGCGGTTTGCAATTAAAAACTTGATGCGCGCCCGGGCGCGGTTGCGCTTTTCACCAAGACGCGCGAAGACGCGCGCCATCGCCTGGGCAATTGGCAGCAACTCTCTTTCCGGCAGGAAGTCATCGAAGAGCTTAGCCTTATAAGGCACGGCGCCGAGGCCACCCCCCACGAAAAATTCGAAGCCGCGTTTTTCCTCGCCGTTAACGATCCTGGTCTTGGCGATGGCCCCCATGTCATGCATGGTCACCAAGCCGCACGGGTGCTGCTTGCAGCCGGAAAACGCGATCTTGAATTTGCGGCCGAAGTCCTGTGTATCGGGGTGGCCAAGGAGAAATTTCGAGCATGCCTTCGCATACGGCGTAACGTCAAACACCTCGTCGCGGCAGACTCCAGCCAGCGGGCAGGCGGTTACGTTGCGCACCGTGTTGCCGCACGCTTCCCGTGTGGTGACTCCGACTGCCGCCAGCCGCCGCATTAGCGCAGGGGTCTCGTCAATGTGCACAAAATGGAGTTGAAAGTCTTGCCGCGTCGTCACATGCGCCACCCCGTCGGCATACTCTTCGGCGAGATCCGCCAAAACTTCCAGTTGGTCCGGTCTTACGCCGCCGAAGGGAATCTTAATACGCATCATGCCGGGCGCATCCCATAACGTATCGGGTCCCTTCAGCACATCGGCCGGCAAGGCGAGTTTTTGAACTCGTTTGCCGTCGTGCCGCCGTCCGTTGTCGTAACGCTGGCCGTAGATGCCACGGCGCAGCCGCGTCTCGGCAAAAACCTTTTCGTCGATTTTCCCCTGCTTGCGCAGCTGCATCTGCTGCTCGAAGATATCGATCTCGCGTGCCAGATCGGGTGGTATTGTCGCAGCCAGTTCTTCTTTCCAGGTTTTAGCTCTTTCCACGTTCCCTCCCTTTCAGCGACGCAAACTGAGTAAAGCGAGTATATTAGTCAGAAATACTCCTAAAAAATTTTCCGAAGCTCAGATGTAGTACATCAGCGCTTCGGCGTCAGGTTTGCACAGATCTGCCAGCGTGGTTTCATCCAGCACTTTTTCCATGGCTTTTTCGGCCCGTATCCATGTCTCCATCATGCGCTGAGTCACGGGCGAAACGGTTCCGTCATGCATGCCGGGCTTGAGATCTATGCCGACCGAGACCCCTTCGAGGATATGCAGGACCTCTCTCATCGTAATTGTCTCGGGAGGACGAGCCAGCATATACCCGCCGGCGGGACCTCGCGAGCCATGGACCAGCTGCCCGCGTTTGAGCAGCACCATAATCTGACCCAGGTATTCGGGTGGAATATGCTGGTTTTGCGCAATTTCCTTGACCTGAACCGGACGGCGCAGCCGGTAGCTGGCGACCAGTTCCGCAAGCGCGAGGAGGCCGTAGTGACTCTTAGAGCTAAGCTTCATAAGTGGCCGATCCTAAGTTCTCCGACTAAAAATGTCAAGTAGTCCCGAAAGCGCATTTAAGTCCGGGCCGCGTCTGTTCCATTTGACCACCTTGCCTGTTACATTCTGCTTGGTGTTTTTATCACCTGAGCCGCGCGGATTATTCACCTACGGAGGAGAACCCGCGACAATCGCCGCTGAGGCCCGAAAGGGCTATGGCATACTCAATGGTTTCGAGTCTCGGGTTCAAAGTCTCGGATTCCCCAGCCCAAGATGGGCACCCGAGTCGCGTAACCGAAAATATTCCGGAAAGGCTCGTCGTGAATAGTCCGGGCGAGTGCCCAATCGGAATCAAATGACACTCGATGCGAAAAACAAGGCTAACCGTCTGATGCTCCTCGCGTTGTTCCTGATTCTGGTGTTTTTCATTGTCAGCTCTGCGTGGGCCTTTTATCTTGCGATCAAGCCGCCCAAGATCGTATCCTCGATCGTGCCGAGCCAGCTGGGACTCAACTACGAAGAAGTCACATTTTCCACGGAAGACGGTCTGACCTTGAAGGGATGGTGGATCTCTCCTTCCGGCACAGTCAGCTCGAAGACAATCATTGGCCTGCACGGCTATCCCGCCGATAAAGGCAATATTCTCCCGGCGATTGCCTTTCTCGCCGAGAGATACAACCTGCTCCTGTTCGACTTTCGCTATCTCGGTGAAAGCGGAGGCGCATATTCCACTGTCGGAGCCAATGAGACGAAGGATTTGCTGGCTGCGATTGCCTTTTTGAGAAATCGTGGCATTCGTGAGGTAGGGGTGTGGGGATTCTCGATGGGGGCCGCAGTGGCTTTGATGGCCGCTCCGCAGGCGCCCGAAATAAAGATCATCGTTTCCGAGTCGAGTTATGCCAGGCTCGATTTATTGGCACCAAAGCTTTTCATAGTTCCGATCCTGCAATACCCGCTGGCCTGGCTGACGCGGCTTTGGTCGAGAATATTTCTCGGCATCGATTTAAAGAGCGTGTCTCCCAAAGACGCGGCAGCCAATCTGACGATTCCCGTTCTTGTCGTTCATTCACGTACCGATCCGGTGGTTTCGTTCGATCATGCGCTGATGTTGCAAGAGTCGCTGAAGAAAAACCCTGACGCCCAGTTTTGGTTCCGCGATAATTTGCGTCACGGCGAGCTTGGTGCGGACTACCATAGAAAGATCGTGGCGTTTTTCAACGAGCATTTATGATACTTCTGACGCTATCTGCCATATGCCGGGTCTGTTTCGGATTTCGAGCTTCGGATTTCGGATTTGGAATTTAAATCTATGACTCAACCCAAAGTAGCTCCTTACGGTTCGTGGCAATCCCCCATAACTGCCGAGATGGCGGCGGCGGCCGAGAACGTCCTGGAACAAGTCAAACCTGATGGGGAGGATCTCTACTGGATCGAGCGACGGCCTCTGGAAGGCGGCAGAAAAGTTATCGTACGGCGTTCGACGGATGGAGAAACAAGAGATATAACGCCAGCGCCGTTTAACGCCCGTACCCGAGTGCACGAGTATGGCGGCGGCGACTACGCAGTTTCTCGTCGAGCCATCGTCTTCGCGAATTTCGCCGATCAACGCCTTTACTTACAAACAACCGGCGCCGATCCCAAACCTTTAACACCCGCCTTGCCGCTGCGCTACGCCGACGGCGTCATCGACCACCACAGAGGTCTTTACTTCTGTGTGCGCGAAGATCATCGCAACAGCGGTGAGCCCGTTAACACCCTGGTGCGCCTCAACCTTCAACAGGAAGGCCCCGGAGAGATCCTGACGTCAGGAAACGATTTTTATTCCTCACCGCGCCTCGCTGCGGACGGATCGAAACTCGCCTGGCTTACTTGGAATCATCCAAACATGCCCTGGGACGGCACCGAGGTCTGGGCCGGCAAATTGAATGAAGCCGGGTTAATCATCGATGTAACCCGGGTTGCCGGCGGTCCAAACGAATCTATCTGCCAGCCGGAATGGTCTCCGCAAGGCACGCTTTACTTTGTCTCGGACCGTAGCGGATGGTGGAACTTATATCGTTGGAGAGCCGAGAAAGTTGAGCCGGTCTGCCCGATGGAAGCCGAGTTCGGCGAACCCCAGTGGGTCTTTGGCAATTCCCTTTATGCATTCGAATCTGAAACTTGGATGGTCTGTTCGTATCGCAAGGATGGCAAGTCGTACCTTGCTCGGCTGCACACACCTACGGGAGCGCTGCATCCCATAGAACTTCCCTATTCCGCATTGTCGCAAGTTCGGACTAATGGCCATCGCGTCATCTTGATCGGGGCCTCGCCGACCGAGCCGGTTTCCGCTATTTCTTTGGACCTCAGAACCGGCGATCTGGAGGTCATCCGGCGCTCCCGAGGATCGATAAGCGATGCCGGATATTTCTCCATTCCGCGAGCCATTGAGTTTCCCAGTGAAAATGGTTGCACGGCTCATGGCTATTTCTACCCGCCGGCTAATCGAGATTACGTTGCGCTACCGGAGGAGAAGCCTCCGCTCTTGGTGATGACTCATGGGGGACCCACGTCGGCCACTTCATCATCACTGCGGTACGCAATTCAGTACTGGACCAGCCGGGGTATTGCGGTTCTCGACGTGAACTATCGTGGCAGCTCGGGGTATGGCCGGCAGTACAGAGAACAACTCAAGGGACGGTGGGGAATTGTCGATGTCGATGACTGCGTCAACGGAGCCCGCCATCTTGTGGAAATCGGTCAGGTGAACGGTAACCGGCTTGCCATTCGCGGCGGCAGCGCGGGAGGATATACAACCCTTTGCGCGCTGACCTTTCGCGACGTCTTCAAAGCCGGCGCCAGCCACTACGGGATCAGCGATCTGGAGGCGCTCGCCCGGGACACGCACAAGTTTGAGTCGCGCTACCTCGATACACTCATCGGCCCCTATCCGGAACGCCGTGACCTTTATAGAAAACGCTCACCCATTCATTATACCGATCGTCTATCGTGCCCGATGATTCTCTTTCAGGGATCGGAAGACAAAGTCGTGCCCCCCGATCAAGCGGAGAAAATGGTCGAGGTCGTACGCTCAAAGGGGTTGCCGGTCGCCTATATTGCATTCGACGGAGAGCAGCATGGCTTTCGGAAAGCTGAAAACATCAAACGTGTCCTCGAAGCCGAGCTCTATTTCTATTCGAGAATATTCGGCTTCGACCTCGCTGATCCGGTGGAAGCAGTAAAAATCGAGAACTTTGAATAGCCCGGGTTAGATCCCATGCGCATTTTCATTCGCCAGGCATTGCCGCAAGACTCAGACACGGTGGCCGATATCCTGCGGGATGCGGCGCAGTGGCTCGAGGAAAATGAAATCGGGATGTGGCGTGATAATGAACTGTTACCGGCAAGGATTGCCGCGGATGTTCATGCCGGCCTGCACTTCCTCGCGGAATCTGACGGCGAAGCCGCGGGAACCATCCGATTCCAGCTCGAAGACAAGCTGTTCTGGCCGGACATACCGCAGCACGATTCGGCATTCGTTCATCGTCTCGCTGTTCGCAAGCGTTTCGCCGGCGGCGAAGTCTCTTCGGCTTTGCTGCTCTGGTCGATTGCACGCACCCAGGCAATGGGCCGGCGTTATCTCCGTTTGGATTGCGAAGCATCGCGCCCGCGCCTGCGCGCCATATACGAGCGCATCGGCTTTCGATTTCACAGCACCCGGCAGGCAGGCCCCTATTTTGTTGCGCGCTATGAGTTCGACGTAACCGACGTTTCTCCTCGACATCGCGCCTAGAGTAAAAGAGCCGGTCACGCAAGTTCATCCGGACAGCACGGCGGCTCCTGCCGCGGAAAGTGACAGACAATATGAAATACAAAACGATCATCTTCGATCTATTCGGAACGCTGGTGGAGCATTTCGACTCAGCGATCGGCAAAATGCATGCGGAAATGGCCGCCGCCCTTGGCCTGCCTGATGAGCACTTCCTACGGGCGTGGAACGAAACCTTGGAGGCGCGCATAGTGGGCGTGTTTCAAACGGTCGAAGCCAACATTGAGCACGTCCTGCAGGCCATGAACATAGAACCGCGCGCGGAGCAAATCGAAAGAGCCGTAGAGATTCGAATGAACTACATCCGACTGGCGCTTCAGCCACGACCCCAAGCCATCGAGACACTGACACAAGTGAAGAGCGAGGGATATCAAACAGGACTTCTGAGCAACTGCTCCATTGAGATTCCGCTTTTGTGGCAGGAAACAGCTTTTGCCGCTGTCATTGATACGCCGGTTTTCTCTTCTCGAGTTCGTCTTAAAAAGCCCGATGCTCGCATCTATCATCTCACATGCGAAAGACTGGGGGTCGTCCCGGGGGCTTGCCTCTACATTGCTGACGGGGAAGACCATGAGCTGGCAGGCGCTGCTAGAGTCGGGCTTCATCCCGTGCTCATTCGAAATTCCTACCAACAAATTGACGGCAGGTTGCATCAAGAAGCCAGGGAATGGGAGGGAACCACGATCACCACTTTGCCCGAGGTCTTGGATCTACTAAAATAAGCGCCTCGAGAGTCAAAGATACGGGTACGGATACGCGAAGGCTAATGCGGCAAAACAAGCCACGCGCTTTTCCGCTGTCTGTTAAATGGCGGCGGAAGACCACCGACCGAAGTCCATTCGTGTGGCTGTTCACCGTCATTTTCTTTGCCCTATCCTGCGTGCCCGCGGCGCAGTTGCCCGAACCGCAACCGCTACGGCTCGAGACCCATATCGACAGGCTGGCACGGCGGGTCATCGCGGAAGACAGAGTTGTGGGACTCGCTGTCGGAGTTCACCATGGCGGTCAGAGCCATGTGTTCCGTTATGGTGAGTTGGCGAAGGGCTCCCGGGTGCAAACTGCAGGCGACACGATCTTTGAGGTTGGCTCCATCGGCAAGGTATTTACAGGGTTACTGCTTGCCGACATGGTGGAGCGCGGGCTGCCGCGTCTCGACCAACCGGTCAAAGAACTCCTTCCCAATGCAGTCAAGATCCCCGATAACGGCAATCGACCCATCACGTTGATCGACCTGGCAACCCACACCTCGGCGCTGCCGAGGCTGCCTTCTAACCTCAACCCAAAGAATACCGCCAATCCATACGCCGATTACACAGCGGAACACCTTTACGATTTTCTCTCCCGTTATGCGATCACTCGGGATCCGGGAACAGAATACGAATACAGCAATCTCGGCATGGGGTTGCTGGGGCACGTTCTTGCCTTGCGCGCCGGAACCGCCTATGAACAGTTGGTCAAACAGCGGATTTGTGATCCGCTCTATCTAAACGATACCGCTATGACGTTTGGCGCGGAACAAGAGAAACGCCTTGCCCGCGGATACAGAGCGAGCGGATATCCGAATCCGTATTGGCATAATCCGACCCTGGCCGGTGCCGGCGCACACCGCTCGTCTGTCAACGATCTGCTGCGCTTTCTACGAGCCAACCTTGATCCCGCAAACACACGTCTCGAAGCGGCGCTGCGGGCCTCGCATGTGCCACGGTTTGAGAGGCCGAAGTCCCCCCGGGTTGCGATGGCCTGGCACTTGCGTCGCCTTGGCTCGCGTTTCGTCCTCTGGCACAACGGCCGGACCGGAGGCTTCCGCGGCTTTGCCGCGTTTGACCCGCAGCGCCAAACGGCTGTCGTGGTTCTGGCCAATAAGGCCGATGCGGGCACCGACAACCTGGGCTGGCAGATCTTACAGCTGCTTTCGTCCCCCGTGGCCGGCGTGTTGTAGCCGGGGCAACAAGGCTTATGGAGAAAAGCCGCGCGTGAGCACAGTCACTGAATTCCGCATTGAGCCCGCAACAGAGAAGCATGTTCCCGTGATCCTTGCATTGATCAAAGGTCTCGCGGAATATGAGCAACTATCGCACGAAGTGGTCGCTACCGAAACGGCCCTGCGTGAATCACTCTTCGGCAAACGGCCGGGCGCCGAGGTCGTGATCGGCTATGCCGGCAAAGAACCCGCCGGGTTCGCCGTGT
>CAYPHJ010000002.1:69048-107778 GCA_964410485.1 uncultured Syntrophobacteraceae bacterium | reverse complement strand
GGTACACACGCTTAGCAGGCGTGCGCCTTAGACCACTCGGCCATCTCTCCGTGACTGGGTTCCTGGTCTAACTATTAGCGGCTAGAAGTTCCGCTGTTGCGGGTCAGAGCGCCACACTCATGATGCCGTTTTCCCGCTGATAGGCTTTTCAAATTAGCACACGCATCCCGCCTTTTCCAGAATATGGTCACAATTCGATCTTGTTCAAGCGCAGCGCGTTGCTGATAACCGATACCGAGCTAAACGTCATGGCGGCACTGGCGATCATGGGGCTCAGGAGGACGCCCACGAATGGATACAGAACACCGGCGGCAATGGGAACGCCAAGGCTATTGTAGATGAATGCGAAGAAAAGATTTTGCCGGATATTGCGCATGGTGGCACGGCTCAGCCTGCGCGCCTTTACGATCCCGCGCAGGTCCCCCCTGAGCACGGTAACGGACGCAGTTTCCATCGCGATATCGGTGCCGGTCGCCATGGCGATACCCACATGAGCTTGTGCCAGCGCTGGCGCATCGTTGATGCCATCGCCGGCCATGGCGACAATCCGTCCCTGAGACTGAAGTCGCTTGACGATCTCCCCTTTTTGATCGGGTAGGATTTCGGCATGCACTTCGTCGATCTTGAGCTTCCGCGCAACCGCCTGCGCCGTAGTGCGGCTGTCTCCTGTCAGCATCACGATGCGAACGCCGTCTTCGTGCAGTTGGTTTATGGCTTCGAAAGTCGATGCCTTTATGGGGTCGGCGACAACGATGCAGCCCGCCAGCGCTTGCTCGACTGCAACAAACATCACAGTCTGACCCTCAGCCCGCAAGCTCTCCGCTTCATCCAACAATGGTCCCGGGGCGACTCTAACTTCCTCCAGAAGTTTGATATTGCCGAGCGCAATCCTTTTTCCTTCGACAACACCGACGATGCCTTTGCCGGTAATGGACTGAAATCCCTGATCGGCGAGCAATGTGAGATTTTTCTCCCGAGCGGCGGCCACAATAGCCGCGGCCAGCGGGTGTTCGCTTGCCTTTTCAAGGCTCGCCGCCAGCCGCAGAATATCGGATTCACTCCACCCTTCAGCGGTTTTCACCATGACGAGTCGCGGCTTGCCCTCGGTAAGCGTCCCTGTCTTGTCGACCACCAGGGTGTCGGCCTTCTCCAGAATTTCCAACGCCTCGGCATTCTTGATGAGAACTCCGGCGGTTGCGCCACGGCCGGTGCCGACCATGATCGACATGGGTGTGGCAAGACCCAGGGCGCAGGGACAAGCAATGATCAGCACGGCGACAGCGTTCAGCAACGCAAATGCCAATCGCGGCTCAGGTCCGACCGTTACCCAAACAATAAACGTGATGATCGCGATGACAACGACGGCGGGAACAAAATAAGACGAAACCACATCTACGAGTCTCTGGATAGGCGCACGGCTTCTTTGTGCGGCGCTGACCAACGCCACGATTTGAGCCAAGAGTGTATCGCTGCCGACACGTTCGGCGCGCATGACAAGACTTCCCGTGCCATTGATGGTTCCCCCGATGACTTTACTATCGATGCTCTTTTCCACCGGAATGGGCTCTCCTGTGATCATCGACTCGTCCACCGCGCTTTGTCCTTCGATGACGATGCCATCGACAGGAATTTTCTCCCCCGGGCGGACCCGTAACAGGTCATGGACCCGTATCTGCTCCAGCGCAACGTCTTGTTCTGTTCCATTGACAATCCGGTGCGCCACTCTCGGCGCAAGCGCAAGCAAAGCCTTAATCGCACTACTCGTTCGACTGCGGGCTCTCAGCTCCAATACTTGCCCGAGCAGCACCAGCGTTGTGATCACCGCGGCGGCTTCGAAATAGACGTGTACCTCACCGGCATGACCGCGAAAGGTCGCCGGAAAGAGATTTGGGAAAAGCGTGGCGGCCACACTGTATACGTAGGCAGTTCCAACACCCGCGCCGATTAGCGTGAACATGTTCAAATTGCGCGTAACGATGGAGCGCCAGGCGCGCTCAAAAAAAGGCCAGCCACACCACAGGACGACGGGGGTTGTGAGGACGAACTGGATCCACACGAGAGTCCGTACAGAAAACACCTGGTGTAGCGGCTGCCCCGGAATCATGTCTGCCATCGCTATAAGCAGGACAGGAATGGTCAGCACAACACCCAACCAAAACCGGCGCGTCATGTCTTGCAGTTCGGGATTTTTGTCTTCTTCGAGCGTGATTGTCCGCGGCTCCAGCGCCATGCCGCAAATGGGACAACTGCCGGGATCCGGGCGAACAACCTCCGGGTGCATGGGGCAGGTGTACTCTATTTTGGTCCGCGGCGGACGCACAAGGCTGGGCTCCAGCGCCATGCCGCACTTGGGGCACGCGCCCGCCTTTTCCTGCCTTACTTCGGGATCCATCGGGCAAGTATAAATGGCAGCCGCGTTGCGTGGCTTTTGATCCGGCGGCGGTTCGGCGCGCGAAGAGACGTGATGCGCCTGCGCAGTCCCGTGAGCCCTAGGCCGCCTACCAAACACCGGACCGTCCTTGTACTTCTCCGGGTCGGTCTTGAACTTTTCCAGGCAATGGAGACCGCAGAATAAATAGGTCCTGCCGCCATACTCGTACCTGCCTGCAGCCGAATCCTCGGCCACCTCCATGCCGCAAATCGGATCAATGAATTTCATATGCTATCACGCACCTTTGAGCGGGACTCCCTCCACCACGATTAGAACGATTGGAACGATTTTATGCGGGGTAATTAGCCGCTAATTGAGCAGTACGCTATCACCCAACTTTGGAACGACCACATTCCACTTTAGCTTCTCCCGAACCAGGGCCGCCAGCGCCCCAGCTTGCTTTGGCTCGCCATGAACGACATAAACCTTTCGCGGCGCCCTTTTAAAGCCACCGAGCCAGCGAAAAATTTCCGCCTGATCTGCATGAGCCGAAAAGCCATCTATGGTCCTAATTTTCGCGCGAACCGCAACACGCTGGCCGAACATTTTCACTTCCAACGCGCCCCGTTGAAGCTGCTGGCCGCGTGTTCCTTGCGCTTGGTAGCCCACAAAGAGAACGGTCGTCTTGGGGTCCGGCAGGCGTTCCTTTAAGTGATGCAAGACCCGACCGCCTGTAACCATGCCGCTCGAAGTCAAAAGAATGAAAGGGCCTGTGAAATTGTTGATTGACTTCGATTCCTCCTGCGTCCGATGAATAAAGAAGCGGCGGCTGCAAAGCGGCGAACCTTCCCCATCAGCCAGGAGTCGCATGTCGAGATTGTGCTCTTCGACATGAGCGCCATAGATCTCCGTCGCGTTGATGGCCATTGGACTATCGACGTGCACAGGAAGCACAGGGATCCTGTTCTGGTCTTCAAGTTTCCTGATGCTGTAGATGATTTCTTGCATCCGTCCCACGGCGAAGGACGGGATGATCAGACAACCAGCCGAATCCGCCACCTCGTTGATCACTTGCGCCAATTCTCCTTCGGGATTTTCCGGATGGAGGCGATCGCCGTAAGTCGATTCCACCATTAACCAATCCGCCACCGCAACCGGCTCGGGATCTTTCAGAATGGGCCGGCCATAGCGACCCAGATCACCCGAATCGACTAGCGACCGTTTCTTCGAACCGAGATCATAGCTGACGTGAACAGCCGCGGCGCCGAGAATGTGTCCGACGCTGGAGAAGCGTAGCGACAATCCGTGAACCAGTTGAATCTTGTCCCGCACCCTGGTGGGTCTGAGCAGTTGTAACGCGCGCTCGGCATCCTGGATTGTGTAAAGCGGCAGCGCGGGCTGATGCCTTGAGTAGCCTGCCTTGTTCGCGTAACGCGCTTCTTCCTCTTGCAGATAGGCGGAATCGAGCAGCATGATTTGTAATAGCGCGCAGGTGGCGGGAGTGGCGAATACGGTTCCTCTAAAACCCTGGGCCACAAGTCGCGGCAAATATCCGGAGTGATCGAGATGCGCGTGCGTCAGTACTATGGCATCAAGTCGCGACGCAGGCACCGGAAAAGGCGACCAGTTCCGCAGCCTGAGCTCTTTTAGTCCCTGGAACAGCCCGCAATCCAACAGAATCTGCCGGCCGGCAAAGCGTATGAGATATTTCGAGCCGGTGACGCCGCCAACACCGCCGAGAAACTTTAAAGTCGGGCGATCCCGGTTTGTCGCTGCCAAAGGCTCCTCAGCTGTTTTGTCGTTGTGCTCGAGCGCTGCCGGTGGATGCGTCGCTTTCGAGCGACTTGACGGAACCCGGTGCAGAAGGTTGCGGCTCTGCCCTTCCGTCTCCTTTAGCGGGGCCGGTCGTCTCCCTTATGACCCGTTGTAATTCCGCGCGGCCAACAACCTCTTTTTCCAGGAGCAGGCGCGCAACACCTTCCAGCGCCGGGCGGTGGGCGGCGAGGCACTCGCGGACTTTCACGTGCCCGTCGGCGAGTATCTTTTTGATCTCTTCGTCGATAAGACGTGCGGTTTCCTCGCTGTAGTGTTTGTCGCCTTGACCCGGCACGTTCAAAAACATGGGCGTTCTGGGCCCTTCCAGTGAAACCAGACCGAGGCGTTCGCTCATACCAAACTGCGTCACCATCGTCCGGGCTATTTCGGTGGCTTTCTGAAGATCGTTTTGCGCTCCGGTCGATACGTCGCCGAAGATCATCTCCTCCGCAACTCGCCCGCCGAAAAGCACATAGATACGCGCCAATAACTCCGATTTCGTCATGAGATAGCGATCTTCGGTAGGCAACTGCTGCGTATAGCCGAGCGCCGCCACGCCGCGCGGAATAATCGAGATCTTGGCCACTGGATCCGCTCCCGGCACCAACTCCGCTACCAGCGCGTGACCGGCCTCGTGATAAGCCACGGTCTTTTTCTCGCGCGGATTCATGACGCGACTCTTCTTTTGTAAACCGGCCACTACTCGTTCGATGGCTTCGTCGAAATCTACAGTTTCGACCGCGTCCTTCCCCTCCCGCGCTGCGAGCAGCGCCGCTTCGTTGACGATGTTGGCCAGATCGGCTCCGACAAAACCCGGCGTCTTCGCCGCAATGTTGCCGAGATCGACGTTGGGAGACAGTGTGATTTTTTTGGCATGGAGGCGAAGGATCTTTTCCCGCCCCTTCACGTCAGGCCGATCCACCAACACCTGCCGATCAAATCGACCGGGACGCAGCAGTGCCTGATCGAGAATCTCCGGGCGATTCGTTGCCGCCATGATCATGACTCCCTGATTGGGGTCGAAACCGTCCATTTCCGCAAGCAACTGATTGAGTGTCTGCTCGCGTTCGTCGTGGGTCGCCATGATGTTCATGCCTCGTGCTTTGCCGAGAGCGTCCAACTCATCGATAAAAATAATGCTCGGCGCGTGGTGGACGGCCTGGCTGAAGAGGTCGCGCACGCGCGCGGCGCCGACGCCGACGAACATCTCGACGAAATCGGAGCCGGAAATGCTGAAGAACGGCACCCCGGCTTCCCCGGCCACTGCGCGGGCCAGTAGGGTTTTTCCGGTACCCGGTGGCCCGATAAGCAGCACCCCTTTCGGAATGCGCCCGCCCAGGCGCCGATATTTTTGCGGATTCTTCAGAAATTCTACGACCTCTACGAGCTCTTCTTCGGCTTCCTCGATTCCTTCTACGTCCTGAAACGTAACGCCGGTTTTTCTCTCGATGAAGACCTTGGCCTTGCTTTTACCGATTTGCATCAAATTGGAGCCTGCGCTCATGCGCTTTAAGATATAGAACCACACGAGAAGGATGATCCCGACGGGAATCACCCAAGAGAGTAGCGTACTCAACCACTCGCTCGTCACCTCGCCTCTGAACTGAATGCCCGCCTTTTCCAGTTCCGTAACCAGTTCCGGATCCTCGACGCGGATTGCATTGAAACTTAGCAGTCGCTGCCCGGTTACAACGTCTTGCGGCAGAGCCGGCAGTCTTTCCTCAGTAAGAACCGCCTTGAGCCCTTGGGGACGAATGTTTCCTCTAACAACAGACTCGCTGATGACCACATCGGAAACCAAACCCTCGCGCACCAACTGCTTGAACTGGCTATAAGTCAGAGTTTCAACATCCCTCGAGGTTAAAAACGCCTGCAGCGCAAGGATAATGGCCAGAGCCAGGACAAAATAGCCAATAGAGAATTTCTGTTGCTTTTTTTCCATGCGCATTCTCCTTGACTGTCCATCCATGCGGGCGCCCCGCGTCGCTTGAAGTTACAGCCGGATCGATCGATATCGGCCGAGCTACATCGGAAGTGGCGCTGGGCTGACAATCAAAGTTGCACCCAACTCGCGTTGGGCTGGCGGAGGGGGCGAGATTCGAACTCGCGGTCCACGAAGTGGACGCCGGTTTTCAAGACCGGTGGTTTCAACCGCTCACCCACCCCTCCGATAGAGAAATCAAGTACTTACAGAAGACACGCTATCAGCTTCCGGTTCATGTCGCCACTACGTCGCCACTTTTTGACCGTTTTCGGCTGTTCCGAAGGCTTTGGCGATGCTGGACCGCTGAAGATGAACATAGTGCTGATGCATCTGCGGGCTTTTGTGGCCGGCCGCAAGCATGGCGGCTTCAACGCTGATACCACGCTCGGCCCATGCCGTTTTTGCACAGTGCCTGAAGTCATGGAAACGGAAGTCACGAATCCCGGCTTTTTTGCAGGCGCGTTCCATGGCGCCGGTTACCATGTCTTTGTTGATCGGCCGGCCGTCTTCCCGGGTAAAAACTAGACCGCCGATGTTTTGCACCTTGGACCGCTTTTGGTCCTGGCGGATCTCTTCGAGGATCTCACGAAAACGCGCGGTCAACGGCGCCACCTGTTCGACTTTGGTTTTGCACCTTCCGCCTTCCGGCTCAATAATGCCGGTTTCCTCGTTGATCATGTCATAGGTCAACCGGATCAGGTCACCTTCACTCAGACACGTTTCCATACTGGCTTCGCAGAGCCTACGAAACCACGGCGAACACGCAGCAAATAACCGCACTGCTTCACCCTGGCTTAGGATCCGCTTTCGCCCGCCGGCTTTGGGCATAAGCTCTTTGTCAAAGAAAAGGTTATCAGACACCTTACAGCCTTTTTTGCGGGCGAGTTTGAGCATTCTGGCAAGACACCGAAGCTCAAGGCGGATGGTACCAGGGGCAACGGTCTTGCCTGATGGCTTGCCGTCCTTCCTGGCTCTGATGATTGGCTCTTTACCGCGCGCGTTCTTGTAGCGGAATAAGTCGCCTTGCTCTAGATCGGCCAAGAGCTTTGAGCCTAGGTGGCGCTTGATATGGGAAACGTGCTGGCGGTCTCGGCCTAGCGATCGCTTTTCCTTCACTTCCTCAAGGTCAAAATAGCAGTCCGCCCATTGGGCAAGGGTCATACCGGGTTCCAGCTTGATCTTGGCAGCGTCAAAGTCTTCCCTGCTAGCGTTGCGCCCCCGGATCTTCTCGAGCTCGGTCTTGGCTGATTCTAGATTATCTCCCAACGGGAACAGGCGCCGTTTGGCCTTCCAATCGGTGAAGCGCGCATAATAGACCGTGCTCCAATCTCCGTTTTTTGTCTTGTACTGGCGCTTGTAAAGGTGTTTGACCTTTTTCACTCTTTCAAATTTGTTCATGGGTCCCCTTTCCTGCCGTTAATGAAGCACGGACAGCTTTTCGGCTACCTTGTCAACGCATGCCTTTGCTTCTAGTGACCAACGGCGGTGAAACCTGCCATAGAACCGTTGGTATATAAACCGTTCCCAGGATTCCAGAGCCCTCCACCTACGACGAAACTCTTTAAATTCGGGATCTGACTCCAGACGAGCCTTCAGAATCATCTCTTGTTCGGCTCTCCCTCGATGGTCGAGATGTGACATTCGATCTAGGACTATTTGGACTGTTTGATCTATGATCCAGATGCCCCTTAAGCGAACACCCCACAACGGGCCCCTGTTTTTGATCGAGCACTGATATACGCTCAGAATTCCGCCCGTATCGCTGACCGCTTCTCAAGATCAGCTCCGCAATACCGGCATTTGATCGCTTCTTTCTTCACGTATTCAGCGCATGCAAGGCATTTCTTCGCATTCTTGGGGGGCAGGATCAGAACCATAGGAAGGGCAACGATAAACAGGAAAAATCCGAAAATATACCACGCCAGAGGGTTACGGCCACGCAGCTGAGCCAACACGGCGGGGATTAAAGCTAGTGCACCAGCGATAAGCAGTATCTCCAGCATCGGGGCAACGCATATCGCATTTATCCTCTCTTTGTCTACAACACGAAGAGCGGGAAAAAGTCTCGGTCATGGAAACAGGAAGGCAAAAACATGCACCATTCGCGGCTCTATCGAGCAAAGCGGAAGCTCGAAGTCTTACTCGCAGAAATGCAGGAAGGCGTACAGGGTGATCCTGTTGAGATTGAACAGCTGCGCCAAGCGATCCGGCTCGATCTCCAATACCTCGATCTCAAGCTGAACGCGCAAAATGTCAGTGTCGTCATCGACCGCCTCGCGGGCGCCGGCACTCCGCCACGATGAATGTCAAGAAAACTTGCCGGAAGCCAATTGACAACCTACCGCCATGGGCAATAGACGGAAGTCAAGAAAATATCTTTTTGGAAGGAAGGCTTTTTCTAGCTGGCAAGAACCTGGGCGAGCTCTGAGACAAGTTTCGCAATCTCTTTGGCCGATATATCTGTGCGGTCCGACTTAAAGTAGAAAGCAACCGGGTAGAGAATGGCGGTCTGGTTAACGTATACTGCAATGATTCTTAATCCGCCGGCCGCGCTCTTTTGTTGGTCAGAGCTTTTATACCGGTACTTCCAAACGCTCACGCCCTGGAGGTTTAGCCTAGGTATCCGGTTAGCATGCGCTGCGGTCGTAAAGTCTTCTGCAATTCTCTTGAAGGCTTCGTCGAGATCGCTCTCTAGTTTGGGATAGCTTTTTCGGTACCGAGATAAAAGCTTTTGAAAGGTGGGGCTTGCTTCTTGATCAATCCTGCACTTTGGCAAGAGAATCGCTCGCGCTGCCGGGTGGAATCTTACCAGTATTTTTTAGTTCTGTTACAGCATTGTCGAGAATAGCCCGGAAGTCTTCGTTGGAGCTTAGATGGTAACTTTCCACTACGTCACCAATGCTGTCAAGATCGGCCTCGATCTGGTCCAGGAGCTTTTTCCTAATCTTTCGTATTACACGGCCGGATGTCTCCGTCGCTGTTTGCACACCGATCCGAATTTTATTTGCGTGCGCGTGTAACTTTTGCACCATGTCCATCAGCTCGGCAAGCTCCTCCGGTTTCTCGCGATCGAGATCTATTGTGCGTAGATCTATAGCGATCCGTTTCAGGCCCCGATAGAGAGAGAACAACAGATAGATGGAGTAAGCGTCCATGGACCGCAGAAGCACACGCTCTCGCAAAGTAACTGTACGAGCTAAGGCAGAATAGGTCTTAACCTGAAGCTCTTCGAATGTAGGTGTAGTGGCCGACATAAGCGCAATTTTAGGGCGCCCTAGCCTCTATCGCAAGTAGGATAGCACTGTCAAGAGAGACGACTTGAGGCAACCTTCCATGTCGCCACTACGTCGCCACTTTTGCGCCAAAATGCGACTTATCCACAACCTATCGTGAAAATGGTGAAAATCAGAAAAAGAGGGATTCACAAACAAAAACGGCCACTTATCATCTAAGTGGCCGTTGTGTCTAGATTTTGCTTTATCCCTAGGAAGCGTATTTCAAGACCGGTGGTTTCAACCGCTCACCCACCCCTCCGATAGGAAAATCAATGACTTGCAGCGTTTACTTTATCAGCTTCACGACCCTGTTGCCACGTTGTCGAAGGTTTTTCGCCGCCGTTGCAGGCTGGTGAGTAGTCGAATTGCCCGGAGAACGTCGCTGCTGTTATGTACACGACGCCTCCTCATCCGGCGCAAGCGCCAGCGAAAGAGAATGCGGCAAGTTTAGCTGATCCGCTCCAGACCGCCCATGTACGGGCGTAGCGCTTCGGGAATGATCACGCTGCCGTCTTTTTGCTGGCAGTTCTCCAGAACTGCAACCAGAGTTCTGCCTACTGCAAGGCCGGAACCGTTGAGCGTATGGACGAAAAGCGGCTTACCTTTTTTGTCCTTGCGATAGCGAATCTGCGCGCGGCGGGCCTGAAAGTCTTCGAAATTGGAACAGGAGCTGATCTCTCTGTACGCGGCCTGGCCCGGCAACCACACTTCCAAATCATAGGTTTTTGCCGCCCCAAATCCCAAATCTCCCGTGCACAACTCAACGACACGGTAGTGCAACTTGAGCTTTTGGAGAACCTGCTCCGCGTCATGCAGTAAGTTTTCCAGTTCTTGATAAGAGGATTCCGGCTCGGCGAATTTCACCAACTCGACCTTGTTGAACTGATGTTGCCGAATGAGCCCGCGAACGTCCTGCCCGTATGATCCGGCTTCGCGCCGAAAGCAGGGCGTGTAGGCAACATAGGAGAGCGGCAACTGCGCGCGCTCGAGCATCTCCTCCCGGTGAATATTCGTCAGCGGCACCTCGGCCGTTGGAATGAGAAAGAAATCAGGATCGGCAATGCGGAAAAGGTCCTCCTCGAATTTCGGCAACTGCCCCGTTCCTGTCATTGACTCACGATTCACCAGAAACGGCGGCAGCATTTCCTGATAGTGATGCTCTGTTGTATGCAAATCCAACATGAAATTGATCAGCGCGCGTTCGAGTCGCGCGCCGGCGCCCTTGTACAATACAAAGCGCGCACCGGCCAGTCTGGCCGCGCGGTGAAAATCGAGGATGGCCAGCTCCTCGCCGATGTCCCAATGGTTTTTTGGAGCAAAAGCGAAAGTCGGCGGTTCTCCCCAGCGTCTGACCTCTTTGTTGTCGGCCGGATTACGCCCGATCGGGACGCTCGTATGGGGCAGATTGGGCAAGCGCAACATGAACTCGTCGAAGCGTCGCTCCAATTCCGCCAGGGGGCCCTCACCCTGGCGAATCGCCGCCGCCACTTCCTCAACTTGCCTCATCAAGGCGCCGGCGTCGCCGCCGCTTTGTTTCACTTTACCGATTTCCCCGGAAAGCCGGTTTTTGTTCTCCTTGAGCTTTTCGAGCCGCGTCAACGCTTCGCGCCGTTCCCGATCCAGAGAAACAAATTCCTCCCAATCAATAGTTATTGCGCGGGTCGCCATCCGCTCTTTCACACGCGGCAGGTCTTCCCGCAGTAATTTTACGTCCAGCATCCTTTAACCTCTATTCGGTATCGCGAAGAACGAGTGCTCAAATGTTCAAGAGTTTAGGTTCAAAAGTCCCGCCGCCCTTTGCGCGCTCTTTGAGAGCTCAACGACCACGAATCACGAGCACGAACACGGCTTTTCTCCCCCCGTCCCGCCCTACGCCCACGCCGACTGAAACGCATTTTCAATGTGTTCGATCAGTGGTTCGCGCCCGAGCCAAGAGATCGCGACAACATCAAATCTCGCGTCTCTCTGGTGCA
The DNA here is from genome assembly GCA_964410485.1 of uncultured Syntrophobacteraceae bacterium. Lineage (GTDB taxonomy): Bacteria > Desulfobacterota > Binatia > UBA9968 > UBA9968 > CAYPHJ01. The sequence continues at coordinate 96,360 of CAYPHJ010000002.1, read as the reverse complement.
GCCGTTTGGCGCTGATGAAGAATTGTGCCGTCTGGATCATTTTCTGCTGTTTCTTCCGCTCTACGGCTTCAGACGGTATGCCAAAGCCATGACCGCTACGCGTCTTCACCTCAACGAAAACGATAATCCGGCCATCCAATACGATGAGATCCAGTTCGCCCAGCGCGCAGCGGTAGTTGCGCTCCACGATGACGTATCCCTTTTTCTTGAGGTATTGCGCCGCTAATCTCTCGCCCTCCTTCCCTAAAGATTGCCTGAGATCGGTCACTTTTACTACTTCCTGAACAGGGAATCACTTTCGCCGACCGCGCTGCGGTTGTCCGCCTCTCGTACCGGCTGAAAACTATACCGGTGAACCGGCGAAGGTCCGTAGCGGCGCAAAGCATCGAGATGAGACGCGCTCGCATAGCCCTTGTTCTCGGCAAAACCATACTGCGGATATTGCGCATCGAGCCGAACCATAATCTCATCTCGTGCCACTTTCGCGACTATGGAGGCAGCGGCTATGCAAAGGCACAGTTGGTCGCCCTTGACGACGCTCCTCTGCTGGGGCAACTGAGCGCCGAAGACTTTGGCTGCAGGAAACATATCGCGGGGTATCATCTGCTTGCCATCGATAAGGATATGATCCGGCACGGGATGGAGCTGCTGAAGCGACTCGATCATAGCCGCAAAGCTCGCGTTGAAAATATTGATCCGATCGATCTCTGCGACGGAAACGATGCCGAGGCTCCAACCGACCGCGCTGTCTTTGATTACCGACACCAGCCGCTGCCGCTGTTTTTCCGTCAACATCTTGGAATCGGTGATTTCAGGATGCGTAAATCCGCGCGGCAGGATCACCGCCGCAGCGACCACTGGCCCGGCCAGCGGCCCACGGCCGACCTCGTCGACTCCGGCAACCGTGGTAAATCCGCGGCGATAGGCATCGTCCTCCGCAACACCCTTCCGGCTCGGGCGTAAAAGCGCTGCCGATAGAGGCAATTGTCCCTCGCGCATAGCCAATCCTTTTAAGCCAAAACGGCGGCTCACTGCAAATTAAACGCCGGCCGTCTCGAGCTCTGGTCCCGAGTCTCGCGTCGAGGCCGGCGGAACTTCACATTGCGGGGCTATCCGGTCTATCTTTCCAGATTGGCATTGAAGCCACCTTGTGTTAAAAAAAATCCAATGAAACTCACCCGCGAAGAGGTTCAGCATCTGGCGGCGCTCGCCCGGCTGCGTCTCACCGAAGAGGAAGAGACGCAACTTGCCGGCGAGTTGAGTCGCATCCTGGAATTCATGGACAAGCTCAACCAGCTGGACACAACTGCCGTCGAGCCGCTGGCGCACGTAATCGATATTGTGAACGCGTTTCGTGAAGATCAGGTCACCAATCCAGCGTCTCCGGAGACCATCCTGGCCAATGCTCCCGCTAAAGAAGACCAAACCTTTTTCCAGGTGCCGAAAATCATCGAATGAATCTTTGCTCGTTAACGGTTCATGAGGCCAGCGACAAACTCAAAACGCGCACGATCTCGGCTCGGGAGCTGACCGAGGCCGTATTTGCCCGCATCGCCGATACCGAAGCGGAGCTGCACTCTTACATCACGTTGGCGAAAGAGTCGGCCCTCGAACAGGCAAAAGGGGCTGACGAGATCCTCAAAAGCAAGGGTCATTCGAGCCCGCTCTTGGGCATTCCCCTGGCGGTCAAGGACAACTTCCTCACGAACGGCCTGCGCACGACCTGCGCGTCAAAGATCCTGGGCAACTTTGTCCCGCCGTACGACAGCACCACGGTTGCGCGGCTGCGGTCGGCCGGTGCGGTGATTGTCGGCAAAACAAACCTCGACGAATTTGCCATGGGTTCTTCGACCGAAAATTCGGCGTTTTTCCCAACGCGCAATCCCTGGAACAGCGACTGTGTGCCGGGAGGATCTTCAGGGGGTTCCGCTGCGGCGGTAGCGGCGGACCAGTGCATTGCTGCTCTGGGAACCGATACAGGTGGTTCCATCCGCCAACCGGCCGCCTGTTGCGGCATTGTTGGCTTGAAGCCGACTTATGGACGGGTTAGTCGCTATGGAATCATTGCGTTTGCCTCTTCCATGGATCAGGTAGGTCCCTTGACCAAAGACGTCATGGATTGCGCGCTTGTTCTCGAAGCCATTGCCGGACACGATCCCGCCGACTCCACATCGGTGAATCGACCCGTACCGCGCTACGCGGATGCCGTCGCGGGCGATATAAAAGGGCTGCGGGTGGGCATTCCGAAGGAATATTTCGTCACGGGAATAGAGCCAGAGGTGGAACAATCGGTTCGCGTGGCCATTCGCCATCTCGAAACGCAGGGCGCAATCCTGACGGAGATTTCGCTGCCGCACACCGAATACGGCGTGGCCGTCTATTATGTTGTTGCCACGGCGGAGGCCAGCTCAAACCTGGCGCGCTATGATGGCATGCGTTACGGTTACCGCGCGCCAGGCAAAGATCTCACCGATACTTACATGTTAACGCGCGAGGAGGGATTCGGACCGGAAGTGAAACGCCGCATCATGCTCGGCACATACGCTCTATCGGCCGGGTACTACGATGCCTACTATCTGAAAGCGCAACGTGTCCGAGCCCTCATCAAGGCTGATTTTATCCAGGCCTTCACACACTGTGATGTGATTGTCACTCCAACAACTCCGACAACGGCCTTCAAGCTGGGCGAACGGACCCGGGATCCGCTTCAAATGTATCTTTCGGACATCTATACGATCTCAGTGAACCTGGCAGGACTCCCTGCCGTTTCCCTGCCTTGTGGGTTCGATTTGGCCGGCCGTCCCATCGGCATGCAAATCATTGGAAAATACTTTGATGAGGCCACGGTGTTGCGCATGGCGTACGCGTACGAGCAGTCCACCGAGTGGCACAAAATGAAGCCGAAGATTGAAGAATCGACGATGAAGATTGAAGATGATTGAAGATGGAAGATCGCGATCCTCGATCCTCTGTCCTCGATCGTCGACTTGACAAGCTATGAAATACGAGCCCGTCATTGGTTTAGAAGTACACGCCCAGCTCCTGACGCAATCGAAGATCTTTTGCGGGTGCTCGACTAAATTTGGCGACAAACCGAACCGTCACACCTGTCCTGTCTGCGCCGGATTTCCCGGTGTCCTGCCGGTTCTCAACAAAAAGGTGGTGGAGTTTGCGATTCGGGCCGGGCTTGCAACCCACTGTCAGATTGCGCCCGTCAGTCTGCTCGCGCGCAAGCATTATTTCTACCCCGATCTGCCAAAAAATTATCAAATCAGCCAATACGACCGCCCGATCTGTAGCAGCGGCCACATCGAAATCCAGACCGGTGGCGCGCCAAAACGCATTCGTCTAACGCGCATCCATATGGAAGAGGACGCCGGGAAAAACATTCACGACCCGCGCTCGGACTTCAGCCTTGTGGACCTGAACCGCGCGGGAGTACCGCTGTTGGAAATCGTCACCGAGCCCGATCTCCGCAGCGCCGAGGAGGCCGGAGCTTACCTGAGGACGCTACGCGCGATTCTTCAGTATCTGCAGATATGTGACGGCAACATGGAAGAAGGAAGCTTCCGCTGCGATGCAAACGTGTCCATTCGCGAGCAGGGTAGCGTGGTCCTGGGAACAAAAATCGAGGTTAAAAATCTCAACTCGTTTAAGGCGGTTGAAAAAGCGCTTGAATATGAAACGCGCCGGCAGGTGGGAGTTCTTTCGGACGGCGGCCGCTTACGTCAAGAAACACGTCTGTGGGACTCCGAGCGTGAAGTCACCCGTGCCATGCGCACGAAAGAATTCGCGCACGACTATCGGTACTTTCCCGATCCGGATCTGCTGCCGGTGGTCGTGGAGGAACAATGGATCGAGGCCATCCGAGCTTCGCTGCCCGAGCTTCCTGAAGCGCGCAAGATGCGTTTCATGTCGCAACATGGTTTGTCCGAGTACGACGCTCACCTCTTGACGAGCCGAAAGGATATCGCGGATTATTTCGAAGCGTCCCTGGCAATTCATGCCAACGCCAAGGGGATCAGCAACTGGATAACTGGCGACCTTTTTCGCCTGCTGAAGGAACAAAAACTCGATGCCAACCTATACATAAGCCAATGGCCGATGCCTCCGGCGCATCTAGCCTCATTGGTGCAGCTGCTGGATCAGAAGAAGATCAGCGGAAAAATCGCCAAGACTGTGTTCGATGAGGTGGTAGCCACGGGTCAAATGCCGCAGGCAATCATAGCGGAACGAGGGCTCGAACAAGTCTCAGATTTGGCGAGCATCGAGTCAGCGGTGGAGGCCATTTTGGCGAACTACCCCAAACAGGTAGCGGATTATCGGGCAGGCAACGAAAAAGTCTTTGCTTTTCTCGTGGGGCAAGTCATGCGTGCCAGCCAGGGCAAGGCCAACCCCCAGAAGGTAAACGAAATCCTCAAACGCAAACTAATCCAGCAACAGTGAATTAATCTCTCGTTCGGGAAAACCCGAGACTCGAGACCGCCGCCGCGGCGGCCGCTGCTACTCGCTTTTGCTCTCCGCCACCTGCGGGCGGAACGCTTGTGGCAGATTAATCACGATGCCGGTCAGCCCTTCTTTGCGAAAATTCTGGAGTCGGTGCTCTGCCTCATCGCGCATGGCAAAGTTACCAATACGCACGCGCACCGCTCCGGCGCCGGATTCCGTTATCGAAACCGCATAGCCAGCTCGCTCCATAGATTCGGCCCACCGCTGCGCCTTTACTCGTTCACTAAAACCGACCTGAATAACAAACCCTTCCAATGCTTTCGGCAGCGGCCGGACGGGCGGCTTCTTGTCTATAGCCGGCTCGCTTGGCGGCCGCCGCAAGAGCGCAACCTGCTCATTGCTACCCGATGAGATAGTCGGTTCCTCGGCTGGGGGCGCCACTGCTCTGGTCTCAGCGCGTCGGGGCGCTTCGTGGAGCCCCGCCTGCGAGGGCTCGATTTCATGAGTTTTTGGCGTCGTGACCGGAGCCGGAGCCGGTGCCTCGACGAGTTTCATAGACGTACCAACCGGCGGCACCGCGGGAGCCTCGTCTCCGTCCCTGGGTGATGTCGCGGCCGCTTTTTCTCTGGGCGGTGCCGCCGCCACTTCGGCCCTGGATGCTGCCGCGGCCGCTTCAGTCCTGGTCACCTCAACGGATTCAGCGCGATCGGGCAGCACCGCTGGTCGCTCAAACTTGTTGACATCGGAAGATCCCATATCGGCCCGGAGTTGATGCCCGCTGTCCTTCGACTCCGCCCGCTCGTCCTGTTTAGTGGCGATACTGGTCGATTCCGGCGACTTGACTGCGACAGCAGATCGCTCCTCTGTTTCTGCTCCGGTCTGCGGCGCCATTGTTTCAGCTTTAGTCTTGGCCTGTTCCTTCGGCGTTAGCTCCGGCCGCTTTGCCTCAACGATAGCTACCTGAGAGCCCCCTGTGGCCTGCTGGACCGCAGCCGGAACTGGAAGCGCTCGTTTCGGCTCCTCTTTCGCAGCGCGAGTTGGCGGTGGTGGAATAGATGGGGAGACCTGCTCCTTGTTAGTGGGAAGTGTCGGCTTTGGGGCCGGCTCCGCTCTTGGCGAATGCTTTTGTCGGGCGGGAACAGGCGGTAAGGGAGCCGCTGGGCTGTGCAAGGTAGTCGATCGAGACGGAGTCTCAGCTTTTCGTTGTGGAACGGCTTTGGCTGCGGCAAGATTTTCTTCAAGAATAGGTGGGCGAAAATCCTGCCGCGGCTCTGGCGCGCGAAACGAGACGAGAGTCGGCGCACCATCCTCCCTCACTGAAAAGATGACAGCGTGCTCAAGAAGATCGTTCCGGCTCAGTTCGCGAGTTAGAAAACTCCGTACCTTTTCTTTCGGAAAGTACACAATTGCGCGTTCAAGAGTGACACGAGGGCCCCGGCGATCGGATACGATGTTTCTCCAGGACACGTTCAAACCATATCCACTGACTTCTTTTTCCTGATAAATGACAAGGTCATCGGATAAAAGAGACAATAACTCCGTGCCGTACAGCGAAAATATGCGCTCGAACTTGGCATTAAATTCACCGGGCGCTTCGAACGTCTCGGGGGCTACTAGAATAACTTCAAGATAGCGCTCATCAGCGGATCTGACGGCCGAATGAGTGAAAAATCCTATTCCACCAATCGATGAAATATTGTTCGCGAACTGCAAATTTGCAGTTTTTGGGTTTCGTGTAATCTGTTCAACAATCTTGTCAAGGTGGGACTGATATCTTTCACCGAGATACTTGGCTTTGGGGGTACTATAGTAAGTCGCGGGGGTGGTAATGAGTCCTAGAGGTACGGTTTTTTTGCCCTGGCCTTCCATCACTGCGCAGCCGGCGATAAATAAATAGAGCAATAGAAACAAATACTTGCGAACTTTGCCAAAAATTCTCATGAGATCCCTTCCGCGTCCTACCGAGGTAAACTTTTCTTGACAGCGGTTCAATATGACCTATAATGAAACAACTTTTTGATCCGTATACCGGATATTAAACCTGACTTTCGTCAAAAACAACATATTTTTCACGGTTACGAGGTCCGCGCATGTCAGTCCCTGAACTCCTACTGGCGAAACAAATCATCACAGAGGAGCAACTAGACAAGGTGCACCGCCAGCAAAAAATCGCTGGCGGTCGCATGAGCGATAATCTGGTTGCCCTGGGCTACGTCACCAAACAAGAGCTGGATGCGATATTACAAGAGCCACCCACGGTGGCGAAAAATGTCGATGAGACGGGGTTAGACACGAATTTTCTCGTTACTTGCCTGCTCCGCACCATGTATGTATCCGGCTTGCAGACAATTCCGGAAGTTTCGGAGCAAATCAAACTGACGCGTGGCGTGGTGGAGGAGTTGCTAAATTTTGCCAAGAAAGAGGCCCTGGTAGAAATTCGCGGCCCGTCGGAAAAAAATTACAACGTCATGCGCTATGCGCTGACCGGCGCAGGCAAGGAGAGAGCAAGTGAAGCCCTTCGCCGTTGCGAATACATCGGGCCGGTCCCTGTGCCCCTCGAAAGCTACCAACTGCAGGTTCAAAAGCAAACCATTACAAACGAGGTCGTGGGTGCTGTAAAACTCAAGCGGGCGCTGTCGCATCTTGTTCTCCCCGAGGACATCATTCGACAGCTTGGGCCGGCGTCGAATTCCGGCCGAGCCATTTTGATTTACGGTGCTGCGGGAAATGGCAAAACGTCAATCGCCGAGGGTTTAATCAGCGCCTTCGAGCAGGCCGTATACGTCCCCTATTGTATCGAAGCCGACGGCCAGATTATCAAAATCTACGATCCGTCAGTGCACCAAGAGTTGTCAACGAACAACGAAGAGGCCGACCCGGATTCCGATCCGGTTTTTATGCCGTCTTTAGCCCACGATTCGCGGTGGGTGCGGTGTAGAAGGCCCTATATCATCTCGGGCGGCGAGTTGACGCTCGAGATGCTGGATCTCGATTTTGATCCGCATTCCAAGTACTACGAGGCGCCGCTGCAGATGAAAGCCATCGGGGGCATCTTTGTCATCGACGATTTTGGGCGCCAGCGTGTGCGGCCGCACGAGTTGTTGAACCGCTGGATTTTTCCCCTCGAACGAAAGCTGGATTATCTGACACTTCACACCGGCAAGAAGTTTTCCGTCCTGTTCGACCAACTCGTCATTTTTGCCACGAATTTTCCGCCGGAAGAGCTGATGGATCCTGCTCAACTGCGGCGCATTCACTACAAACTTAAAGTCAATCCTCCCTCCGCCGATGAATACAGGGAGATTTTCCGCCGCGTTTGCGAATCCTATGCGTTGACATTCGACGAAGATATCATCGTCCATTTATTCAATACGTTTTACTATAAGAACAAAGTGCCGTTTGCAGGTTTCCACCCGAAGTTCATTGCGGAGCATGTGATCGCGGCCAGCCATTACCTCGGCAAGCCGCCCCACATCACGCGCCAGTTGCTGGCGGATTCCCTGGAGAACATGGTCATTCTCCCTACTGCGGCCCGTGAATAGCCAACCATGCCCAAGCCCATCGCTCTTGTCGTTCATGCCGCTGAGGGTTCGCTTGCCGCAGTTTCCAAATTGCTCGAAGTCAGGGATATTTCTGTCCATGTAAGCCGGAGCCTGGACGACGCAGACCGTATCTTTAACGCTTTTCCGGCGGAGCAAATCAAGTTTGTGTTCGCCGACATCACATTATGTCAGGGCCACGCCTGGCAGGTTTTCCTGAAACGCGTGCAGGCGAACACCAACGATTTGGCGCTCATTTGCTACCAACCGTACCACACACACAATCTGTACCGGCTGCTCGGCCAGCCCCCGCAAACAGGCGATGACGGCAAGTCCCTGGCCAGCATTCGCCTTCCCATGATGATCGGTGACACTCCCCAGTTCCACGAAATTCTCAACCTCGCCAATCGTTACGCCATGCACGACATTACCGTGCTGATCACCGGCGAAACCGGGACCGGCAAAGAAGTCATGGCCCAGTACATTCACTGTCAGGGGCCGCGGGCAACCAAACCCTTCGTGGGCTGCAATATGACTGCAATCCCGGAAACGCTCGTGGAGAGCGAACTCTTCGGCTATGTTCGAGGCGCTTTCACCGGGGCTGACCGCAACAAGAAGGGACTCATCGAAGCGGCCGAAGGCGGCACGCTGTTTCTCGACGAGATCGGCGATCTCGCTCCCGCCATCCAATTGAAGCTGCTGCGTTTTCTCGAAACCCGCGAGTTCTATAAGGTGGGTGAGTCTTCGCCCCGGACCAGCGACGTTCGCATTATTGCGGCGACCAATAAGGACCTCGAAGACGCCATCCAGCACAACGGGTTTCGCAAGGATTTGTACTTTCGCCTCAACAGCGCCCGGGTGATTCTTCCGGCACTGAGAGAACGCAGGGAAGACATCATTTTGCTCGTTGCAAACTTCGTCTACCAGTCGTGTAATCAGCTGCAGAAATCACTGAAGAAAATCAGCAGCTCTGTGAAAGCTCTCTTTCTCGATTATCCTTGGCCCGGCAACATCCGCGAGCTCAAGAGCGTCATTGAGAGCGCCGTCATGGTGTCGGATGGCGACTACATTACGATCAGCGATCTACCGATGAACCTGCAGCAATACGCCACGGGCCGGCGCGAGGAAATTGTCACCACAGCGATTCGCAACATTGAGGAGGGAGAAAAGAGCTTGATCCAAGAGGCGCTTCGGCAAACGAGCGGCAACAAAGCCAAAGCCGCCCAGGCGCTCGGAATATCGACGCGAACACTTTACCGAAAGCTCGAAAAGTTCGCGATCTCGCCGTAACCGCCGCACAAAGACCCCATGCCCTCAGGTTCTGTCCTGTTCTACGTAGGTGGGTGCCTCCAGCGCGCCACGAAGGTCACTCGCCCTTCTACTCGCTGCGCCATCATGTTTCTTGCCCTATGGCTAGGGACACAAAGCTCCCCCGTAGCCGCGACCCACATTCACATCGAAGTACGCAGCGCGCCGGACGATGCATCCCCCGGGCTCGAATCGGTCCAAGCGGAGGAGATTGTCACTCCCATGGCCGAAAGCATAGGCTCTGGCGGTGTCCGGTGGTACCTTGTGAAAACAAAGAACGGCGCCGTGGGTTGGATCAAAGGAACCGATTTGGAAGCGGCCCAATTGGAGAGCTTCCTCCGGCGGCTACCGCAGCCGCCGGTGTCGATCGCCAGCGAATCAGCGGTGCCGGTGCGCTCACAAAAAGCAGTTGTCGTTCCGGTTCATATGACGGGCACGGCAGTTATCGTACCCGTCACTCTGAACCGGAAAATCCAAACCTATATGATACTCGACACCGGCGCCAGTCTGACAGTCGTATCGCGGCAAGTGGCCGCACAACTCAGCTTACAGGCCGCGTCTCATACTTCTATTCTGACTGCCAACGGCATGATCCGAGTTCCTCTCGTGCCACTAAAATCGCTTCACGTGAGCGATGCCGCGGCACTCGATCTGATGGTAGCAATTCACGATTTTAGCCCGAATCCAAACATTGGTGGTCTCTTGGGCCTTGACTATCTTAGCCGCTTTCACACTTCCCTCGACTCACGCCGAAATCGGCTTACTCTGGCACCCCGCTAATCACCAGTCCATGTTCGGCAGTCTCTTCTGCGTTACGCTCATTCGCCATCGTGGGGGGTCGGCTCGCGAATGATTTCGATATCGGTGGGAAAGGCGTAAGCGCAGACGCCGTTTTTCCACTCCACCATCAATAAATGCCGGCCAAGGTTCTCCGTCTCGGACACAATCATGCCCTCGGTAAACGCTGCGACTCTGCCGGCATGCGTGCGAATTTCCGCGCGCGCTCGACAACGCAGTCCTTTAAAACTCTCCCAAGTCATGCTGTCGCACCTCCAGTCCCCGCCGACCCTGACCCCAGGACCATTGCTTCTAACCGGGCGTACAATCTCCCACGGAATAGAGGACCCGCAAAATTAACGCAGCGCCGGATTGTTTAAGTAGAGCGCGGTCAAGATTTCGACCGCGCCCACTTACGCGCGGCATCAACCTTGAGCAATGGATGCAATCTGATCCCGAAGGGAGAACTGTACGAGAGTAGCTTCCTCGAAAAGGCTAAAAATTAACACCCTGCATGTCAAGTTGGGTGGGTCGACGGGCGGCTTGACTCCAATGCGAAGCTAGGGGAAAATCCTTTCGTTCTCAGAGAAACACCCCTATCCCATTCCCGACGAGGAGAGCAGAGATGACGTCCGTGCAGCCAATCATCGACGGCGATGGCCACGTAATGGAGGACATCGCAACCATTTGGAAATATATGCCGGCGGCATACGTCGGCCGCAGTTTTTCAGACATTCGCGGCCGCAGTCCGTTCCCTCCCATCGATCACCTGCATACCGCCAATCGCCATTTCACGCCACGCGGCGCGTTTGCCAATGTCGGTCCGGAGGGTTGGGAAATGTTCCTCGCAGAGGTGGGGATCGGCACGACCGTGCTTTACACCAGCGCCGGCCTTGCGTTCGGCAAGATCGTCAGCCGTGATTGGGCCATTGAGTTGGCCCGGGCGTACAATAACTGGATTTATGACACCTATCTGGCCAAGAGCGTACGCTTCAAAGCCATGGGACTCATCCCTTTGCAGGAGCCCGTAGAGGCGGTCGCAGAATTGCGGCGCATCGTGCGTGATCTTGGATTTTGTGGCGCCATGTTGCCATCGATGGGCGCGAACATGCCACATCTGGGATCGGAGAAATACTGGCCCATCTATGCAGAAGCCGAACGCCTTGGTTGTGCCCTGGCGATCCATGGCGGTTCCCATGAAGGCCTGCTTATGGATGACATGAGCCCCTACGCTCCTGTGAATGCGTTAGGCCATCCTATGGGCCAAATGATTTGCTTTGCCGGCATCATCTTCAACGGCATCTTCGACAAATTTCCGGGGCTGCGCGTTGGCTTCATGGAAGCCGGCTCGGCCTGGCTGCTTACCTGTATGGAGCGCTTTGCGGGATCCTGGTCGAGTCACGTTCAGTATGATCCCCGGCGGCGTTTTCTCGAGCTGCACGACGGCGAATCAATGATCGACTATATCTGCCGTCACATCGATGAAGACCGAATCTTCATCGGCGTCGAAGGTGAAGAGCTGACCCTTGCCGAGGCGATTCGCATGACGGGAAACAAACCCTTCGTGTTTTCCACGGACTACCCTCACGAAGTCGATGCGGAAACATGTAAACATGAACTGGAAGAGCTGCGCGAAAACCCGGAGCTCACGATCGCCGACAAAGATGCAATTCTGTCGGGTAACGCGCAACGGTTCTACCGGTTGGGGCGGAACTGAGTCTCGGGTCTCGCGTCTCGATCTCGTGTATGCCCTCCTCCCAGCCCAAGCGGGAGTTATGAAGTCAAGCAAAACGTGGAGGGAGTTGAGTGATGCAAAATCTGAAGCATAAAGTCATCGATGGCGATGGACATGTCGTGGAAGACCACGAGGGCATATGGCAACGCATGCCGACCAACTATCGCGGTGACAATTGGTCGATTAAGAATCCGTTTCCGCCCAACGACCACCTCCACTCGGCAAATCGTCATTTTGTCCCGCCCGGCGCCTTTGCCAAGGTCGGACGCGACGTTTGGTTTGACTTCATGAACGAAGTTGGCATCACGAGCGCCGTGCTCTATCCGTCGAACGGATTGGCTTTCGGGCGTGTCGTGAGCCGTGACTGGGCGATCGAATTAGCACGCGCATACAATAATTGGATGCACGATGAATACCTGAGCAAAAGCGCTCGTTTCCAAGCGTTGGGGTTGATCCCTCTGCAGGAGCCGGAGGAAGCTGTCAAGGAACTTCGCCGCGTCGTGAGCCAACTCGGCTTTTGCGGAGCGATGCTGCCGAGCACCGGCGCGCCGCAGTTACAGAACCAGCTCGGCGACGAACGCTACTGGCCCATCTATGCGGAAGCCGACCGCCTGCAATGTGCCATCGGCATTCACGGCGGCGTTCATGATCACATGGGACTCGATGACATGACGCCCTATGCACCCGTGAATGCGCTGGGCCACCCGTTCGGTCAGATGGTTAACTTTGCCGGTCTTGTTTTCAATGGAGTGTTCGACACCTATCCAAACGTCAGATTTGGTTTCATGGAGGCGGGCTCCGCCTGGCTCGTTAACTGTCTCGAGAGGCTGGAGCGCTCCTGGAACAGTCACGTTCAGTATGATCCGCGCGCTCGCTTCCTGAAATTACGCGAAAATGAATCCGTGAGCGATTACATTCGGCGCCAGGTGGAAGAAGGTCGCATCTTCGTAGGCGTCGAAGGCGACGAGCTGACATTGCCTTTCGCTATTCGCGTCGTCGGCAACAAACCGTTCATTTTCTCCTCCGACTTTCCCCATGAAGTAAACAACGATACCTGCAAACACGAGCTGGAGGAGCTGGCGGATAATCCCAAGCTCACAACGGAGGACAAAGAGGCAATTCAGTACCGAAACGCGGAGCGCTTTTACGGGCTAACGACATGAGGCAATTGGTCCGGATTCGAGCGTTCAAAAGTTCAATAGTTCAAGATAGATCAGATACTGACCTTGAACCTTTGAACACTTGAACTTTTGAACCACGCCCTAGCGTGCGGCGCACACCATAATCTCGACCCAGGTGCCTGGCGTCAACTCCACCCCCACCGCGGCACGCGCAGGCAGGTTGTTTCTGTCGACCCAAGCCATCCAGGCTTCGTTCATCTCGTCCTTCAGATTGATATCGGAGAGATAAACAGTTGCGCTCAGGATGCGCGATTTGTTCGTTCCGGCGGCGGACAGGATACTGTCGATTTTCCGCAGCACCTGCTCCGTTTGACCTTTCATCGGAAGGGATTTGTCATCGGCCACAATGCCGGAGGCAAATACCAGGTCGCCACAGATAACGGCACGGCTGTTCCATTCCCCTGGCTGAAGTCTTTGAATATCCACAATAGTTGCTCCTTGCTCCATTAGATTCTTACTTCAGAAAAGTTGGCAAAACGACTGCGCGAAAATTCATCCCGCCAAGCATGCCAAGCAGCCATTAAGTTCAAGGGTTCAACACGTTCAACCGCTTCGCTCCGTTCAGCCGGAGGCTGATCCGTCCGAAGTCCTGTGCGGACAAACCCCTTCCCTGGCGTATGCGGGGGCCTTTCCTAGGCACCTCGGCGCTCCTTCCGCACCCAAGGATCAAATTGCCGGCCGCTGCTGGTACCAGCGCGCGTGTTGTTGATAGGCGTACGCCGCGCGCAGGACTGACGGCTCGTCGAACGGTTTGCCCGCAATCTGTAGCGCGACCGGCAGATTCGCTTGCGAAAAACCGCATGGGACCGAGATGGCGGGCAGTCCTGCAAGATTAAACGGCGCGTGGTATTCCGGCGCCAAATGCTTCTTCAACGTATCCAGCGGATCCACCTCTTCGAATTTCGGGGCGGTCGATTGCTGACAGGGCAAGGCCAACAGATCGACTCTGCGAAAGGCCTCGACGCATTCACTCCTCAGCTTTGACCGTATGCGCTGGGCCTGCATATAATCGGCTGCGCTCGTGAGAATGCCGAAATAAATCCTTGCCCGCCTCGCGGCCGCGCCAGCCTTGATAGCCGTCTTGGCTTCGTCGCGCCGGCCGGCGAAGTGTTCGTTATAATAAATGACCGCGTTCGCCTGCGTGGCATACTCAAGCGTCGGCAACGAAACCTGTTCGATGCGAGCGCCCAATGCTTTGATGTCCTCTACGGCCTTATCCACGATCGTAAGGACTTCCGGATCCGTCTTTTTACGACAGACATCGATGAAATCGCGCGGCACACCGATGACCATGCCGCGCACATCCTCTGTCAGACCCTCGGCATACCGCGGCACCGGGGCATCAACGGAAGTGGGATCCCCGACATCGTAACCGGCGATTGCCTGCAACATGTGAGCAGCGTCTTCGACGGTGCGCGTCATCGGCCCGCAATGATCCAATGACCAGCCAAGCGGCGCAAGGCCGCGGCGGCTCACACGCCCATATGTCGCCTTCAATCCGACAATGCCGCAAAGCGAAGCGGGGTTGCGGATGGAGCCAGCGGTATCCTCCCCGAGCGCGCCCATGCACAGGCCTGCTGCCACGGCCGCGCCCGCGCCGGTGCTTGACCCGCCCGTAATGCGCTTCACATCCCAAGGATTGCGCGGCTGCGGCGGGTCGCTCGGCATGCTGCTCATCGTCAACTTACCGAGCATGATCGCGCCAGCTTCGCGCAATTTCTTCACCACTGTCGCATCGCTAACGCCTTTTGCCGTCTCGCTGTCTAAGCCGCGAATATCCGCCGGAGCGCCGTGGACATCGAGCTGGTCCTTAACCGCCACCGCAATCCCATGCATCGCGCCGCGATACTGGCCTCTGAGAATTTCCCCTTCAGCGACACGGGCTTCCTCCAGCGCGCTTTCCGCCATTAGATTGAAGTAGGCGCGCAGTTGGCCGTCGGCGCTATTGATACGGTCGAGAATCGCACGCGTAAGCTCGACGGGAGACAGCTCGCGACGCTGGATGAGTTGCCGCGCTTCATGAATGGTTAGATAGTGCAGATCTGATTTATCACTGGCCATGGTCCCACGCTCCTACTTTGGTTTCCATGCGGGATCAAACGTACAGGCGATTTCTTCGTCGCCGACATCGATCGATCGCAGGGCCCGAAGGGTTTCCATGTACCGTTCGAGCAGCGGTCCGAATCGCTCCAAATCTCCTTCCCGCGGTTCGAGCCCCTCTTTGGAAAGAAGCGCCCGCAGAATTTGCTCCAGTTCTCGATCCATTTTTTTCTCCTATATTCGTCGCTCCAGTAGCCGTCCTTATTCATGGTTTTTCGCTCTTCCCTATTTCGAGCAGCCACAGGGCAGCCCTACATACCTTTCTGAACTTGACATTCATATCCATAGAACTTCTGGCCATGTTACCTTCGTGTGTCATTCTGAGGAGTACAACGACGAAGAATCTGCTTCTTCCCCCGTCCGCGGTCTCCGGTCGTCGGTCATTTAAAAGCAGATGCTTCACTTCGTTCAGTCATGACACACCAGCAGACTCCGATCGTCATGCAATCTTTTTTTTGTTACCCTCTGCGACTCTTATGAAACTGTGACTACACAGAAATCCCCCCGTCCTGCGGCCGGCCCCCTTTGCTAAAGGGGGCTATGGGGGATTTATCGGTGTTGATCCGAACCAACCAGCTGTTCCGCGCTCAGCGTGGCTGTGTGATCACATCTACGACTGCGGGCCGGCCGCTGTCAACGATTTCAATTGCCTGGTCCAGAGCTCGTCCCAGTTGATCGGGATCACTAACGGGACCAAAACCGGCGACGCTCAACGCTCGGGCAATCGCAGCAATGTCCGGCGCCGGGTCTTCGATGCGGATGCCGATGACTTTGTTCTCGATGGGACGATTACGCCATTTTGCCATCCGTTCCTGATGCTCCTCGTCGTTGTAATACGAGCGGTTATTGAGAACCACGACAAGTAGCGGGATCTCGTATTTTGCTGCCGTCCACAGAGCATTGGATGTCATCATGAAGTCACCGTCGCCGATAATGCCGACACAGAGACGTCCGGTTCCTTTGTGCCCCAGGGCGGCGCCAATAGATGACGGCAAACCATAGCCAACGCCGCCGCCGCGCCCGCCACCGACGCCATGGGCAGGCTCCGTGCACTCGATCACTTCACGCCAGCGCCGTCCATGAGCCGAGACCAGCGCCCATGATCTTTTTTGCATGCGCCGGTTGATCTCGCCGAACAGGCGCGCCTGGGAGATCGGCTTTTCATCCCACGTTTTTTCGATCCATGCCTGGCTCTTCTTCCTGGACTCAGCGTAAATCGCCTCCACCCGTCCCCGGCGATCCTTGATTGCCTGAGTTTTGCCACCCACGCGCTCGCGCATCATTTCGACCAACTGCGGCACAGCCACTGAGGTATCTGCGGCGATGGGCACCTGCACAGGTAGGAGCCACATGGCATCGCTCACCCAACTTTGCCGTTCGAGGTCGAGCATCGTGATGTGTATGATCTGGGTCGACGGGCTAACCGCGGGAGCAAAATTGCCGCGCTCGCGAACGGACGGGCCTAGGGGCACGCCTAGGCTTGGGACATCCAGAGCCAAGATCGCGTCGGCGCTACGCAACGCCTCTTCGCGCGCGTTTGTCAGATTCAATACGTGGGTACTGGGAAACGCGTAGCGCCCATCCAAATCGATGACCGGCGCGCTGAGCAATTCCGCCAAATCGAGCAACGCAGGCAAAGCTTTGGGATTTCGACCCAACTCGCCGGCCACAAGCACCGGCCATTGGGCCTCGGCCAAAATGCGCGCGGCGCGTTGCAGTGCGTCGGGGTTCGCCGCAGGTGGCGCCGGCGGGCGGAACAGGCGCGCGTCGGGGACAATCATAGGCGAGGCAATTTTCGCCTCCTGGACGTCTGTATCGAGACAAATGTAGACCGGGCCTTTCGGTTCCGTCATGGCAATGCGATAGGCCCGCAAGAACGATTCCGGAACCGCCTCGACGGAATTCGGCTGGTCGTCGTATTTGACGAACTCGCGAACCATATTTCCCTGGACCAATGCCGTATGCACCCAATCGGTTGATCGGCGGTTGATCGTATCGAAGGGTCCGCCCCCACCCAGGTTGAGCACAGGCGTACGGTCACACCAGGCGTTGAAAAGATTCATGCTGGCATGCTGGAGACCCACAATGTCGTGAAGTCCGGTTGCCATGATCTCCCCTGTGGCCCGCGCGTACCCGTTGGCAATCGCAACGGCAATTTCCTCGTGCGTGCAGAGAATCATTTGCGGGCCTTTTTCGCCTTCGAAATTTACGATGGAGTCGTGTAAACCGCGATAACTCGCCCCGGGATTCAAGGCGATATATTTTATCCCCAACTCCCGGAGCATCTCGGCCATTAAATCCGAGCCGTACTCCGCTCTGCTCTTACGCCCAATGCCTGCCGCCCAGACTTCCGGGTTCTCCGGCGCCTTCGATTCTTCTGCCATGACTCCTCCTCTGACTATCCTCGCAACTGCTTCAGCGTCTCGATATAATCGCCGACGCCTTTTTCGACGTCGTAAACCGGTTCATATCCCAAACACCTTTTGGCCGCAGAAATGTCGAATACGCAGAAGCTCTGCTTCTTTCTACCGAGTTGACTTGAACCGGGGCCCATCTGAATCCGATGATTGGGAAAAATCTTTTCAATCGCATTCAAGAATTGGCGCGGAGTCGTTGCCTTGCCAAGTCCGATATTGAACGCCCATTCGGTGGATGGCTTTGCCAACAACGCCAGATAAATCGAACGCGCCACGTCTCCCACGTAAACCGTGTCGTTCAACTGATCGCCGCCTTGTGGGATGACCCAGTTCTCACCGGTCATGCCTCGTTCGATGAGCTGTCCGTAAAACGACAAAGCGCCGTGACGGGCCTCCTTTCCTGGCCCGTAAATCGTCGAGTAGCGCAAGGCAACAAACTCGATGCCGTATGCCTCGCGATAATAGCCGCCGGTAGCCTCGCAACATAATTTGATTGTGCCGTAGAGATCCGCGGGATGTTTGGGATAGTCTTCACGCACAGGTTTGTAGCCCGGCGGGCCCTCTTTTCCGCGAATTTCACCATAGATCGCCTTTGAACTGGTGAAGACGATCCGTTTGATGTTCTTGGCCCGCGCTACTTCAAGCACATTCACCAGGCCTTCAACCCCAACACTCATCGCAAGGCGCGGATTCGCCTCCGCTGGTTCCGGCATGAGCGCGGCAAGATGAGCAATCTGGGTGATCTCGTGTTCCTTCACCACATCCGCCAACAACTCCGGATCGCAGACATCGCCTTCAACGCAATCGACGCGCGCCTTTATGTCGCGAATCAATGACAAATCGGACCGGTTATCCAGGAGCACGGGCCGTATTCCTTCGCTCACCAGATGGCGCGCCGTGACCGCGCCATTCACTCCCATACCGCCCGTTATTAATACGTTCATTTTTCCTCCCGACCTGTTGTCGTATAGCAGAAAATAGTTCCTGGTTGCTAGACCGCATCATTGACATATGGAGGAGCTAGCGAAAGAACGAGCCTTCTGTGCATCTGCAGTCCCGAGTCTTGCGTACCGGGTCGCGTGTTGGTGAGCGAAAACTCGAGACTTGAGACCCGAGACTCGAAACGATTGCCTGCGCGACCTTGACTCGTCTAGCAGCAGGCTTATACATTTTGCTTAGTTAACAACGTTCATCTAAGAAGGAGAGAATGAAAATGGCCAAACCGAAAGTGTTCGTCTTTGCACCCGCAGATCCCACCGGCGAAGCGCACAAGCTGCTGGAGGATGCCGGCTGTGATCTCATTTTGGGCAAGGCCAACTGGGACACGCCGCAAGGAAATAACGAGGAAGAGATGGCAAGAATAGCCGAGGGTTGCGATGCCTTGATGGGAACCTCCATTCGCAGCTCCCCTATCACCCAAAAAATCATGCAAGCACCCAAGAATCTGCGCATCGTGGCCAAATTTACCATCGGCGTGGATGATGTCGATGTCGATGCCGCGACAGAGATGGGCATCCTGGTGACCCATGGACCGACGGAATCCAACTGGGGCGGCGTGGCCGAGGGAACGATCACGAACATGCTGACTCTGCTCAAAAAAGTCCGTGAACGGGACCGCTACCTGAAGACGACGAGCGGTTGGAGAGACATGAAGCTCCAGGGAACGTTCATCGGCTATCGTGAAGAGGATGGCTACCCCGGCATCACCCTCGGCATTATCGGCCTCGGCCGAATCGGCAGCCGTGTCGCGAAGCTCATGCGGCCCTGGGGCATGCGGACGATAGGCTACGATCCCTATGTTCCCGACTCGAAGTTTCAGGAACTCGGCGTGGAGCGCGTGCACGATCTTCCATCGGTTCTGAAGCAGGCCGATGTCGTTACGTTGCATGTGGTCCTCACTAAAGAAACGCGTCACATGATGAATGCCGAGACACTGGCCATGATGAAGCCAACGGCGATTCTCATCAATACGTCGCGCGGCTACTGTGTGGACGAGAAAGCGCTCGTTGATGCGCTCCAAAACAAGAAGATCGCCGGCGCCGCTTTGGACGTTTTTGAGAACGAACCGATTGCCGCCGACAGTCCGTTTCGCAAGATGGACGACCGCGTGCTCATTTCGCCGCATATGATTTCGTCCAATTATGGCAGCGGCCTCAAAACCGGCCTGCTTTGGGGAACCCAGGCGGTCCTTGCAGCTCTGAAGGGTGAAGTTCCCATCCACGTATACAATACGGAAGTCATCGACCAGTGGAAGAGCCGCTTCGGCGGCGAGAGCTTGTTGTAAGGGTTCGCAACCGGAAAGAGCGTAGGGCGGCAGAGCCGCAACCAAAATCGGGATTATCTCCCGCGAAGGCGCAAAGGCGCGAAGGTGTGCCACCGAGCATTCTCCTTTCGGCTATCTCTGCGGCAGCCGCGACCAGTGGGGTGGCAGCATGGGCAAGATCAGCGGCTATGAAAAAGTGGAAAGTCATGGCAAGCCGCGCACAGATCCTTTCAATGAGCTTTGTCTCCGCACCTGGCGCGATCTCGCCCGCTACCAGGGACCGGAAGCGCTCGGACAGGAAGGTCCAAAGGCGCTCATGCGCCTGCCGGCACCTCTTCGCAGTATCTTTTCTTCATTTGAGAAGATGAGCAGAGCCCGTTAACGCTCGGCTAAACGGCTGGTTTCCGGCTAGTCCGCTTAAACCGCTTGTGCGGTGTGTGGCGCACACGCTTAGTGTGACCGGCGGCAGCCTCTGCTGTGTCTGCCAACAAACGCAACGCTCGGTTCACTGAGCTGGCATCGGGGAAAACGTTTGCCAACTCTGGTTCAATCAAGACTAGATTGGTCCCGGCACGTGCCCGCGCGTAGTATTTCCCACGAACTCCACCCCTCAATTTTGAAATATCATATTCTGGACGCAACTCGTCACTTTGTTTGCGGGTCGATGCCTTCTTCACTGTTTACGCTCCTTTCGAGTCGCTTGTCGTGCACTAATGATCCGGCTGCGATCCCCTCGCCCACAGTGCGACACAAACACAAGTCTTTGTTTCGTCGTCAAGCCAATCGTGATCTCGCGATCCTCTTCTTCGGAGTGGTCGGGGTCGGTAAACGTCATAGCCGACGGGTCCAGGAACACCGTTGCTGCTTCCTCAAAAGAGACCCCGTGCTTACGCAGATTAGCCTTTGCCTTTTTTGGATCCCACTCAAAAATCACCGATTGAATATATCATGCTTAGGCGTTCACCTGCACGTCTACGCACCGGTTATAGGTATGTTCTAAAACTTATCTGGCCTGGGGTTCGCGCATACCCTGCTTTGAATTGATTGTTCTGTAATCGTCCAGGTCACCGTCTTGTTGACGGTATCTATCTTGCCTGTCGTTCGGCAACGCACACCAGCGCGGCGAGCGCACCCAACATCGACATCAACGGCGACGGCGTGATCGACAGCTACGAGAAGCGCGTACGCAGCGTGCCCGCGCGCCTCGGTCTCAAGGTCACGGCGCAGACCAACGGCAACGGCCCGGTGACGCTGAGCGACACTGCCGACGACATCACGACGACGGGGACCGTGACGTTCTCGAACGCCGTGATCAACCTCGGCGCGACCAGCGGTACGGTGACGGTCAGCTTCGACGGCGGCAGCGACGGCGGGACGATCACGAACTGCGCGCGGCTGACCGGCGGCGGCACGACGGTGAGCGACGGGACGTTCGATTTCCCGATCGTCAACGGGATCGATCTGCAGGCGTGCGATACGCAGGTGATCGGGCCACACGCGTGTACGCCGGGGACGCCGGGGTGTGGGTGGGAGGCTGGGGATGTGATCACGTATCCGCAGGTGTCGTGGGGCAACAGCGCCACCGCGGCGGGCGCTCTGCTGCTGGCCCGCTATGGAGCCGTCTACGCATCGACATTCGGCGTGCTCCGTGTCGGCATCCCGGGCGTGCTCGCGATGACCTTCACGAGCGCGTCCGCCGTGCTCGCGTATCTGCCGCAATCCGGTTCAATCGGACCGCTCACGAGTAACCTCGTCAATCCCACCACCAGCTCGCCTGGAGCGTTTGGCGGCAACACTGTCGCGTTGAAGCTCAACGTCGACTTCTCGGACGCCGGCTTCTTGATGGGTGCGACGGGTTTGACGTTCGGGGACCTGCGGGTGTGCGCGCTCGCAACGACGACGCTGAACGGGTTGACGATCCGACAAGTGCTAGCCATCGCCAATACGTTACTCGCCGGCGGCTCGGGCGCGGTGACCATCGCCGAGCTTCACCCGATCCTGCAGCAGTTGAATGCCTCGTTCGGCGGCGGTCTCGTCAGCGTGTTCGCACAGGATCACATCGTTAACGGCACGTGTCCGTAGTCGTGGCCGTGTAACGCAGGATCGCGCCGCCCGTCCCCAGTGCCAGCACAGCAGGATGCAGTTCGACGCCTCGTGGCCGCCGCCGTCGCGACGCCACACCAGCCGCACGACGGCCGGCAGCACGTCCTGGTGCGCGCGTGCGGGCACCGCGGCATCGATCGAACCGACGTGCTGCGCGTCGCACTCCGCGCGCTCGACCGCGGCGGCGTCGAACGCGTCGTCTCAGGGCCCAAAAGCGCTCATGCGTTTGCCGGCTCTGATGGTCGTCAGCTGATCTGGCATGGTTTTGCCCTTTTGGTTTTCACAAGAGTTGGTTGACCACTTCAGATGAAGTGCGAACCCGCAAAGCTCCACTGGGTCTGACCGCCGGCTCCCTTGAGTTGCGATTGAATCCATGATGGTCTTATAATCAGCCCATGAAGGCCATCAATGTCAGCGAGCTCAAGGCGCACCTGAGCAAATACCTGCGGATGGCTGCGCGCGGCACGCGCTTCGTCGTGAAGGATCGCGACGAGCCGATCGCGCAGCTCGGCCCGCCTGATCCGGTGGCGGTGTCGTGGCGTGATCGCTTGGCAAGCGCCGGGCGCCTGCGGCTCGGCAGCCAAGACTGGGGCCGGCTCTCTATTTCCACGCTCGATCGCCGTGTCGATATCCAGGCGGCACTCCGCGACGTCCGCGAGGATCCTAGTGAAGTACGTCGACGCTAGCGCGCTGTTGCGGGTGCTGTTCACAGAGCCCGGGCCCGCTGTTCCGCTCGCGCCCGGGGATCGCGTCGTATCATCACGTCTGGTCGAGGTGGAAGCTTTTCGCGCGATCGATCGGGCGCGCCTGCTCGGCTTGCTCGATGATGCGCAGACGGCGATCAAGCGCAAGGAGCTGACGGATCTGGTGGCGATGCTCGATCTCGCACCCGTCGAAGACCTGGTGATCGATCGCGCGAAGGACCCGTTCGCGGTCAACGTACGCGCACTCGACGCGATCCACGTCGCAACCGCGGAGTTGCTCGCGGCTGCGGCCGTGGGCGAGCCGCTCGAGTTCTGGACCCATGATGATCGGCAGGCGTCTGCCGCGCTCTCGCGCGGGCTGACCGTGCGGGGCATTTAACGCGCGCCATTCCTCGAGCGGCCCGCGGGATGGGGCCTCAGCTGGTCTGCCATGGCTTTGTTCTTTTCCGGTCTTGCTGCGGGGGACGGTTCACACACGGTCCGTCGCGTTGACTGGCTCGCTTCTACTAGCTACCATTGCGGCTCACCTCAAGCCCGTTTTGCAACTCAGTGACGCCGCAAAATCCACAAGACACCAGTCCCGCAGCCGATTCCCCCATACGTCCCTGGTCTTCTTTTCTGATTCGCGACTTTCGGTTCGTTTGGCTGGCCATTCTTTGCGCCCACACCTCCATGCACATGCGCAATATGGCCACTCTCTACCACGTCTACGAACTGTCCGGCTCTTCGCTACAACTCGGTATCACGGGATTCTTTCAGGCTATTCCGTTCGTTTTTTTTGGCCTTCTCGGGGGCGTACTTGCCGACACCTTCAACCGCAAAAAAATGATGATGATAACCCAGCTGTTGAACATCATTCCCGGGATGCTGTTGGGAGTGCTGACAGCGACAGGCACCGTGCGCATCTGGCAGATCAATATTCTGATTCTAATGTCGGCAGCGCTTCAGGTCCTCGGCGGGCCGGCACGTCAAGCCATTGTTCCAAGCCTCATCCCGCCATCTTATCTTCTCAATGCGGTGACGTTGACGACGATGATGCAGCAAGGAACACAACTCATGGGCCCGGTATTGGCGGGATATCTCATCGATTGGGGCGGGATTCAGGTCACGTATTTTGTTGATGCGGCGCTTCTCCTGCCTTCTCTACTGGCAGTGCTGATGGTCCGTAGCTCAGGTCAACCCCATGGTCCGCCCCGCCAGATCAGGTTAAGCAGCTTGATCGAAGGCTTTGAGTTTCTCTGGCATACACGAATTATTCTCTCCCTTTTTCTACTCGACTTTTTTGCTGTTTTGTTTGGCTACTATCGGCCCATCTTGCCTATCTTTGCCGCCGAAGTATTCGACGTTGGAGCCGGAGGTCTCGGCACACTCTATGCGGCGCCGGCAATCGGCGCGGTCGTCGGGTCCGGGCTTTTGCTTATGCTTGGCAATATCGAACGCAAGGGCGCCGTCGCCATCATGGGAACTTTTTTGTTTGCTTTGAGCCTGGCTTTTTTGGGTGTCTCCCCGTGGTTTTGGATGGGGCTTCTCGCCGTTGGTGCGCTTGGTTTCAGTGACTCGATCGGTGTCGCCATCCGGCGCACCATGGTGCAGATGCTCGCGCCCGATAATATGCGCGGGCGCGCATCGAGCTTTCTTACGGTCTTTGCTCAGATGACCAACGCGATCGGCGCCATCATCGCCGGAGCTGCCGCCGCCTTGGTCGGCGCTTCCAACGCAGTGCTGTTCGGCTCACTGCTGTGCGCGATGACAATTCTGGTGGTTTGCTGGACCATTCCCCAACTCTGGAGTTACCGCTCGGTGTAGCAAGTTGCTGAAAAAAGATTCGGAATGCTTCGACAGGCTCAGCATGAACGGAAAACCCCTACTCATTTCAAGTTCCTCTCCGTTCGCCCTGAGGTTCTCGAAGGGTGAACGGAGAGTTTTTCAGCAGCCTGCTAGGGTTCAAGAAGAGAAAGTGGAGCTGCAAACGACGAATCACATATGCGTAAAATCGGCACAAAATACAAGCGCGAGAGATGCCACACGCCCCTAGGACTGCAGAGCCGCAACCAAGGTAGAAAAGATCGTTTTACCACGAAGTGTTTCATGATCTTACGCTCGCCCACACACGATGAAAGTACCCTCACGATTGTTATCTGTCCCACCGCAGGACCGTCATCCTGAACGGAAGTGAAGGATCTGCTTTTATGTTTTTTGTTCCGTTTCGAAGAAAAAAGCGGATTCTTCGTCGCTGCGCTCCTCAGAATGACAGCCGGTGTCCAGGGCACGGGCACGGGAATTATATGGCGCCACCCCAAACCCACTTTCGAAGGAGGTCACGAAGACCACGACGGAAGAAAGCTTTTTTTGAAATTCTTTATCCGAACTTCGTCTCCTTCGTGTGCTTCGTGGTGTGATGTACTTCCGCATCATTCAAGCTGGTACAGCCTTGAGCTAACCGCGCAGAGACATTTGTGGTGAATGTCTAGGTGCGATCAGCGCTACGTTCTTTCCAACACTGCCACGGTTTCTACTTCTTCGGTTTGCGGAAACATGTCGAAGGGTTGCACAACGCGGAGGCGAAGGCCGTGCTCCAAGAGCCGATTCAAATCCCGCGCGA
This sequence comes from uncultured Syntrophobacteraceae bacterium, assembly GCA_964410485.1. Taxonomy (GTDB): domain Bacteria; phylum Desulfobacterota; class Binatia; order UBA9968; family UBA9968; genus CAYPHJ01. The sequence goes on along the minus strand of CAYPHJ010000002.1, from coordinate 71,182 downwards.
GGCTGCTTGGATCGCATGAAACATAGATAATCTTCGTTGCCCCTGTAGCAATCAACGCTTCCATGGCCGGTGGTTGGAGGCCTTTGCGCGGCGGGTTCAACGTCAGAAGATCGATGTCTTTCAGCTCACGTTTGAGCTCGGTGGTTTTCGCCGCGACGTCCCCGATGACGAAGCGGCAGTTTGAGATACCGTTTCTGCGCGCGTTTTGTTTCGCTGCTGCAATCGAGACCGCGTTCTCATCAATGCCCCAGACCTGGCGCGCGGAGTCGGCAAGAAATAGCGCGATCGGCCCGATACCAGAGTACAGGTCCAGTGCTGTCTCGGTGCCTTTGAGATCGGCCGAACGGAGCACCCATTCATATATTTCCCGCGCCGTGAAAGGATTGGCCTGCGAAAAGACACCAGCCGGGGCTCCCAGCTGCAAATGACCGATGCGCTCGACCAGCCAATCACGACCTGCGAGGGTGCGAAAACTCGTTCCCCAGATGACGTTCCCCCTGGCCTCGTTGATGTTCTGAACTACACCGACGACAAAACGGAACCGGCGCATCAAGGAGCGCGCCAAGGCGCCTCCCTGGGCAAACTCGCCATGTCGAGTCACCAGCGTAACGATTAGCTCACGCTTGGCAAAGCTTTGCCGAAAATCCAGGTAACGAAGCTGACCGGTGTCGTCTCTCTCGTCATACGGTTCGATCTCAAGAGCGCGGCACTTCATTTTGAGATATCGGATCACATCATTGACCATCTTGGGATGGACCGGGCAGGAGGAGATATCTACGACCCGGTGACTGCCGGGCACATAGAGGCCGAATGCAATCTCCCCTTTGGTTCTCCGCGTCACCAGTTTGACGCGCGCCCGATAAGCCAGACGCCTTGGCGCGGCGACAACCTCCGGCACAAACAAGCCCGAGAGCGCCGGGTAGGCCGCAAACGCGCTTGTGACGATCCGGCGTTTTTTTACCAGCTGCTCAGGATACGGCAGATCGATTAAAGTACAACCGACACAGTGCGGGTAGTGTGGACACGGTGCGATGTAAGCGCCCCGGTCGGGCGCCTGGTCTCCACCCTGCTCGATGTAGCGAAAACGGGCTTTGCCCGTTTCCCGCTTGGGAAGCTGTCGCTTTAATGTTCGCAACCCAAATCCCCCTTTATCCCCCTTTTAAGGGGACATACAGGTATTCTTCTTTTCTACAGGGCGACATACAGAGACGGTGATTACCGCGGATATTCAAGCGCACCGTCCGCCTGAGCTCCGGTCTTTTTCTTTTGACAAGAGGGGTCGGGGAGATTTGGATTATTCGCCGATGATCTTGACCAGTACCCGTTTCCGCCGCCGGCCATCAAACTCGCCGTAAAAAATCTGTTCCCAAGGGCCGAAATCCAGCTTGCCTCCGGTCACGGCAACAATCACCTCCCGCCCCATCACCTGCCGCTTCATGTGCGCATCGGCGTTGTCCTCCCCCGTGTCGTTGTGCCGGTACTGCCGGATCGGCTCGTGCGGCGCGAGTTTCTCGAGCCATTCACCGTAATCGTGGTGTAGACCGGACTCATCATCGTTGATGAACACCGACGCGGTAATATGCATGGCGTTAACAAGCGCCAATCCCTCCTTGACGCCGCTCTCTCGCAAGCAGTCGTTTACTTGGGCGGTAATATTGACAAACGCCATACGCGCCGGCGTATTGAACCACAGTTCTTTACGATAACTTTTCATGACCCCCAACCTCGCCTGGCTCTATTAGCGTGTTGTCCCGTAAATTCGTTTTTCCAACGTCATTCCAGTCTCTCGTGTTCCTCCGTACCGTTGACCCGTTGAACTTTTGAACCGCTAAAATCCCAGCTAACTGTCATCTGCAGCCTGGAGAGGAAAAGCCAGAGTCATTGCACCTCGTCCCAATACTACTTCCCTCGCCCGCTTGCGGGAAGAGGGCGAGGGTGAGGGTAGCCCCTTTCAAAATACAACCCTCATCCTGGCCTTCTTCCCGGAGGGAGAAGGAAAAGTACCACTGGGCAGCATCGAGTCCCTCGGCTACTTTGTCATTCTTCGCTCCGCGGTCTTCGGTCTACGGTCCATGGTCAGCTGTTTGATCTGTTCTGCAAGAATTTGTACAGAATATAAACGGGAATCGTGATC
>CAYPHJ010000002.1:0-68948 GCA_964410485.1 uncultured Syntrophobacteraceae bacterium | reverse complement strand
GTGGCTCGTGATCGTGGCTCGTGATCGTGGCTCGTGATCGTGGCTCGTGATCGTGGCTCGTGATCGTGATCGTCAACGGAGTCACAACGGCTGGGACGCTCGCGTTTCGTGGTGCTTGTCCGCCTTCGCGTTTTGCACGAGCACGAACACGAGTCACGAGCACGACCAAGGCAAGGAGGATTCATGAGCGAGGTTCGATTTATTGATACCACGTTGCGTGACGGCAACCAGAGTCTCTGGGCCCTCAATATGCGAGTCGGCGCCATGCTGCCGGCAGCCGAGCACATGGACGAGGCCGGCTTTGAATCCATGGAGTTCTTCTTGAGCGTCATGTTCAAGAAATATGTTCGCGAGCACAAAGAAAATCCCTGGGAATGGCTGCGTCAGGGAACCAAGAAGTTCCGCAAGACGCGGCTGCGATATCACGGCGGCATGCACAGCGCATTCGAGAAAACACCGCATTGCATCTTGAAACTCCTGGTTGAACGGCTGGTCGGTTACGGTCTGACGTTAACCCGCACATCGAACTGCTGGAATGACTACTCCGCGTTCAAAGAAGAAATCGCCGACTTGAAAAAAGTTGGTATGGATACGGTGGCAAACCTGATTTACTCAGTTTCGCCGCGCCATACCGACCAATATTATGCCACCAAAGCACGCGAAGCAGCGGCCATGAAACCCTACCGCATTTGCTTCAAAGATGTGGGTGGCCTCCTCACCCCTGAGCGCGCGCGCACTCTCATCCCCGTCGTTCTCAAGAACGCGGGAGACATTCCGGTCGAGTTCCACGCCCATTGCAACAGCGGGCAGGCACCGCTTTGCTACATCGAAGGGGTAAAGCTCGGCATGAACATACTGCATACGGCGGTTCCACCTCTGGCCAACGGTTCCGGCCAGCCTTCCATTTTCAACATTGCGCAAAACCTCCGGGCCCTGGGCTACACCCCCATCGTCCATGAGGAGCCCTTGAAAGCGGTTCAACAACACTTCACTCGTGTCGCCCAGCGTGACGGGCTGCCACTCGGCAAACCCGTTGAGTACGATCACTCCCAGTATCTCCATCAGGTTCCAGGCGGGATGATCTCGAATATGCGTCACCAGCTCAAAATCGTCGGCATGGAAGGCAAGATGGAAGCGGCGCTCGAAGAAGCCGCCCGAGTCCGTGCCGAGTTCGGTTATCCCATCATGGTAACTCCGCTTTCCCAGTACGTCGGGACGCAAGCGGCCATCAATGTGATTTTGGGCGAGCGCTATAAAGAAGTGCCTGACCAGGTCATCCAGTACGCTCTCGGCATATGGGGCAAAGAAGGTGCCGAGTTGATGGATCGCAACGTCAAAGACAAGATCTTGAGCCGGCCGCGCGCCAAGGAGTGGATCGGCTGGACACCGCCGGAACCGTCTTTTCAAGAAGTCCGCCGCCGGTTTCCTGCCGGGACTTCCGACGAGGAGCTGATTCTGCGATTCTTCGCGGGCGGCGATGCCGTCGATGCCTTAACAAACGGCGGCAAGCCGCGGGAGTATCTGGACAGCGCTCAACCACTGGTTAAACTGATCGAGCAACTGAGCAAGCGGAAGGACGCTGGGCAGGTTTACATCCAGCGGCCCGGCTTGACGATCCGGATGGAAAAGCGAACACCGGCTTAAAAGTTCCTGGTTTCTAGTTTCTGGTTTCTCGTTAACAATAAAAGTAAAGAATCAGAACCGTGGAACTCGACTCTGGTCTGGATAACCAGAAACCAGGAACCAGAAACTTGGAACTATGCTATGGTTCTTCCCCGTCACCTTGTCCGATCCTGCCCAGGTGACTGATATCGCCCCAGGTCTGCAGGAACCAATTCCCGTCTTCGTAATTAAAGACGTTCAGGCTCGCGTTCAGGAACTCAAACCGGCGCGGGGCCGAAAACGGAAGCGAAAATGTATGTCTGAGCAGGCCACTTAAAACACCGGCGTGTGTGACGACCACGATTGTCTCACCCAGGTGCCGCGCCGCCGTCTCGCTGAGATAGGCTATGTTGCGCTCTACCTGCTGCGGTACGCTTTCACCACCGGGGATGACATAGTCCGGACCGAGCGTGCGATGAAGATGGTACTCCTCGGGATAGCGCTCGCGAATCTCCTCACCCGTAAGGCCTTGAAAAATTCCGAGGTGGCGCTCTCGCAAACGCTCATCCGTAACGATTTCATGACCGCTCACCGACGCGATAATCCGGGCGGTTTCCACGGCCCGACCCAGATCGCTACTGTAGACGAGGCGAAATCCTTCTTGAGCCAATCTGCGCGCCAGTGCCTTTGCCTGGGCGATCCCGGCTTCGGTCAGTGCGCTATCGAGATGGCCCTGCCGCTTCCCAGCGACGTTCCAAGCCGTCTGTCCATGCCGCACGATAATGACTCGAGTGCGCTCCATGAGAGTTCTGTCTCGTAACCATGTTTAGTGTCACGTTGCCGGCGCCGCTGTCAAATCTTCCGCAATCGCGCAGACCGCAACAACTGCTTCGCGCCGCCTCGATCCATTCACAAGCGTCCCCCTTGACAAGGTTCTCTTTGCCGGCCTACAAGGAAATCTGACTCAAGCAAACAATCCGTCAGGGGGTGCCTTTATGTTTGGCAAAATCAGGCATGTTGCAATGTATACGCACAATTACGATGCCGTGGTGCACTTTTACCAAACGATTTTTGGCATGAAGAGAATGACCACCGGCGCTGTAGATGAAACCGGCAAGCAGAATCCAAACAGAGGCCATATCAGCGACGGGGTGATCGGCATGGCTATACTGCATCGCTATGCGGGAATACAGTCCGGCATGGATCACTATGGTTTCGAGGTCGAGGACCTGGATGAATTCAAGCGGCGCATGGAGAAGTACTATCCCGACACGCTCATCGCCAAGGCGTTGGAGTACGTTCCCTTCGCCGGTCTACGCAGTCACGATCCTGCCGGGACTCAGTTTGACATCGCACAAGTGGGCGTCGGCAATGTCCGTGAAGGTTACAGCGAACAAGGCTGGGACCAGCCGCGGTGGCTGAGTCACGTGTCAATTCGCGCCCGCAACCCGGCCGAAGTCGCGGAGTTTTATATGAAAATCTTCGACCTGACGGCGATCAACGGCTTTCGCGAGGGAGGGACGATTTGTCTCACGGATGGAAAGGTCAAACTCCTACTCCGCCCATGCGACAATAGTCTTTATCGCGGCTTGCGAGAAGGGCTCGATCACATTGGCTTCAAAGTTGAGAGTCTTGAGGACACCAAAATAGAACTGGAAGAGATCGCCCGCTCAGCGCCGGAGTCAGCCGCGAGAAAACTTGCCGTCGGCAGACACGGTCGCATGATCGAGGAAGATCTAAAGCGCTGCTCACTCGGCCAACACTTCATTTCGGATCCTGACGGAGTGCTGCTCGACATAGCTGAAAGGTAACGCAAACAGAGTTCAAGCAGTTCAAAACGTTCAACCGCTTCGCTTCGTTCAATCCCCTTTCCCCGCGTCGCAGGGATTGTTTCTCTGTGCTCTTTGCGTCCTCCTATGAAAATAGCCGACTATAAGGAAAATCCCCCGGTCCTGCGGGCCGGCCCCCTTTGCCAAAGGTTGCCAAAGAGGGCTACAGGGGATTTATCGGCGCGATACGAACTACTGGGGGCTCGTTTTCATCCGCTGTGTTGTACGTTTGGTACATGAGTTACTTTGCGGTTATTCTCTGCCTTTAGTTCAGCGTGCGTGGCTTGGTCTCTGGGTCGGAAGGATCCGGCGAACTCGTGCCGAGACGTAGTAGATCGATAAGTATCATCTCCCGCTGCTTCAGAGTCGGTGCTTCCAGTAAGGCTTGTTTCTCAGCCGGGTGAAACGGCAAGGATGCGCCCAGAAGATTCACCAGCTCGACATCGGTGAATCTTTCCGCCTGTTCGGGCTTGACCTCCATGCCGTGAGCTTTACCGTACTGTGTGAGCGCGGTTAAAACCGCTGTCCGCTCGCAATGCCAACCCGAGGCTTCTGTGTCGTCGGCGAATCCTTCGTAGATCGGCTTGACACGCCGGTAACCTCGATAAAGCGGTAACTCCTCCTCAAAGCGGAAGCGCTTGACTCCTTTCAATTGAATGAAAAACCGTCCATCCGCAGACTTTTCCCAGCTGTCGATATACCCAGCGCAGCCGATTTTGTAGAGTTCTGGCGCTTCCTTTTCGGCCCCAGGCAACGGCCGATTATCCTGCCGCGGCACGAATGGCTGAATCATGCCGAAGATCTTGTCACCCTCGAGAGCATCCTCGACCATATGGCGATAGCGCGCCTCAAAAATATGCAGCGGCAACGTCATGCCGGGGAAAAGCAGGACACCCGTCAACGGGAATACCGGTAAAATCTCAGGCAATTTCACAGACCGATTGGTCATGGCACAAAACCTTCGGCCCGCAACATCATATACAAGCCGATATTCAAGAAGTCTGTCATTCCCGCACCTACTACGAGCTTTTATAGGAGATGCATGCTCATGGTCAAGCGCGCAAAAATCGAGCGGGAGACGAGTGGGCCTTGCATCAATTTGGCGACTATTCTACCTTTGCCCTGATATGAAAGAGACGTTGTCGAATTTTTTCCGCCGCGCGAAGATGCGCAGCGCTGTTGCCGGTAGTATTCTATTGCTGGCATTACTCCTTGGTAGCCTTCACAGCAACTCCGCCGGTCAAACCGATACTCTCACAGGCCACTTGCTGGTGGCATCGCCCGATATGCGCGATCCCCGCTTTACTGAAGCGGTAATTTACATCGTCAAGCATGACAATTCGGGAACACTGGGCTTGGTAATCAATCGGCCGCTGGCAAAGGGTCCGATCGAAGATCTGTTAAAAAGTTTCGGCGCAGACAGCGAAGGAGCGAAAGGCGAAATCGTCGTTCACTACGGCGGCCCGCTGAATCCGGGGGACGGCTTTATTCTCCATACCGACGATATTTTACTCGACAGCTCGACCAGGATTAAAGACGGGATTGCGGTTACGTCCGATTCAAGACTCGTCCAAGATCTCGCGCATGGCAAAGGCCCAAGCCAATGGCTATTCATGTTTGGCTATGCCGGATGGGCGCCGGGTCAACTCGAGACAGAACTAAAGGGCAATGCCTGGTTTGTTGTCGGCGCGGACCAAGCGTTGATATTTGGCAAAGAAGCGACCAGCAAATGGCGCCAAGCGATGGACAGACGCCAATTCAAGCTGTAACGTCGGGAGGAATTGCCGAGCGATCTCGCAGTTGCATTGGAGGGGACTATGAAACTGACCCTGGAACAAGCCTCTATCGTGGTCGATCAGGCACTAGCGAAGGCGCGCCAGATGAAAATACGGCCGCTCTGCGTCGCCGTGCTGGATGACGGCGGGCATCTGAGGGCGCTTAAGCGCGAAGACGGGGCCAGCGTCTTACGGCCGCATATCGCTATCGGCAAAGCGTGGGGCGCCATCGGAATGGGCGAGTCAAGCCGCGCCCTTGGCGAGCGATTAAAAGACCGGACGGCTTTTTTGGGTGCGTTGTCGGATATGTCTGGGGGACGGGTGGTACCGGTGGCAGGTGGCGTGTTGATCATGGACGGTGAGTCAATTATTGGCGCTGCGGGAGCCAGTGGCGGCACATCAGATGAAGATGAAACCTGCGTGGTTGCCGGCATTGAAGCCGCGGGACTGAAGTTTAAGATCTAATCATCCAGGTTAAGCGTTCAAGCCGTTCCAAATCTTTTGGTTATTTCTGTCGCGAGCACAACTGTCAGAAATAAACGAATCGCCTACCATGGCGTTGGTGCAGCCAAAGGCTGCGAGGAGCAGTTCCGCATGATCCGCATTGCCGTTCCCGATCTCGTGTCCAACTCCTATTTCCCTGTTATTGCCGCTGTCGAGCTCGGATTTTTCAAAGCTGAAGGGTTCGACGCCAGCGTTGACCTGCTGTTTCCTATTCCGAAGACATATGAGGCTCTGCGGGACGGACAACTCGACTTCGTCGTCGGCTCAGCGCACGCCACGCTGTTGGCATTTCCCGACTGGAAAGGAGCCAAGCTGCTTTCCGCTGTCGCCCAGCACACCTATTGGTTTCTCGTGATTCGAAGTGATCTCAAGCCATCTCGCGGTGACCTGCGCGTTGTCAAAGGCTTGCGCATAGGAGCGGCACCGGGGGTCGACCTGAGTCTCAGGCAGCTACTGATTGAGGCGGGCATCGATCCGGTGAAAAATAATGTTCGGATCATGCCAATACCAGGCGCAACGGGTGCGAATGTGTCTTTTGGACTTTCCGCAGCCAAGGCCCTTGAAGAAGATAAGCTCGATGGATTTTGGGCCAACGGCATGGGATGCGAAGTTGCAGCGCGGCGCGGCGTTGGAACAATGGTCTTGGACGTCCGCCGCGGCGACGGACCCCCAGCGGCCCGGCATTACACGTTTCCCGCTCTCGTCGCCACGGATCACACAATCGAGAAACACACCGAGAGCGCCGCTGCTGCAATCCGCGCCATCATGAGAGCGCACAAAGCCCTGCGGGAAGACGTGAACCGTGCAACCGAAGTGGGCAAGAAACGTTTTCCAGAATCCGAAGCGGCTCTTATTGCCGAATTAATCCGGCGCGATCTTCCTTATTATGAACCGACGATCTCCGAAGAAGTGGTCGCGAATATGAATCGCTTTGCTCAACAGACCGGATTACTGGCAGCGCCCGTCGCCTACGAGCAGGTGATCGCCACACAGTTCAGCCATTTGTGGAAGACACCGGTGTAGGCTCGCTTCGCTTCACGTTCAAATGTTCCAGGGTTCAAAAGTTCAAGGTTCCCTCGCCAGCTTGAACTTTGAACATTTGAACTTTTGAACCGCCGCCTAGCGGCGACGATTAGCCGACAAACAGCATGAATCGCGCGCCGTTGAGATTTGTCAGCGGCTTGGGATGCAGAAGCCGGCGGTCGGGCGAGAGCACTCGCTGCGCGATTTCCCAATTGACCGGTGGCAATGGGCTGAGCTCTTGGATTTGATCGAGCGAAAAATACCCGGCATGATCGACTTCATTGCCATCCGGCTTGGGCTCACCACGCACGGCGTGCAAGAGTAAAATAATGTAGATGCCGTTTCCCGAATCCGGATCGTAGCGATTGCGGAGACCCAAGACACCTTCCACTTCCGCTGTCACGCCTGCTTCTTCCAAGACCTCGCGTACCACCGCTTGTTCTATGGTTTCGTCGGGTTCAATAAAACCGCCTGGCAACTGCCAGTTGCCTCGACCGTGTCGCGAAGCACGCCGCACCATCAGAAGCTTGCCCTGATGAAGCACCGCGCCTCCAACACCAATGTTGTAACCTGAATTGTACCGTCCGGGGATTGCCATCGACCTAAACCGCTTATAAAACTGCGTCAGGTACGAGTCAAGTCGGACTCGGAAGGCGCCTCTTATCTCAGATTCCCTTCTTTCATCCTTCCCCCGTCCCTCGCTACGGCCCTTCGCTACGCAAGCTACTCAGGGCCTACTCGGGAAACCGGCCGCCCTGAGTAGCCGCCGTCTGCGCGGCGTATCGAAGGGCGCGCGGGGGAGGACAGAGGTCAAGTTTTTGAGGCTCTATCGCCACCAGCCATAGCGAGGCGGGTAACGGTACCAGCGACCGTTGGGATGACCGTACCAGCCGATCCCGCGATGGTCACGATGGTAACCGCGATAAGAATGTCTCGGAATGTATGTCTGTCGCGGCGGCGTAGGCCGAAGATCTCGCCTGAGATCCTGTGTCCTCCTGTTTAGAACGTGAATATCTCTTCGGATCTCGGCTCGCCTGTTCAGTATTTCACGCCGCTCGCTGCGCAGTTCCGGGCGCGACAGGCCTCGTGAATCGGCGCTCGCCTCGCCGATCGCAACTACCGAGAAAGCGACGATACCAAGACAAGTGATGAGTTTTTTTCTGGCCATCATAAGAACCTCCTTGCCTCATTGGACGCGGCGACCTGGCAAATGTTACAGAGCGCGCACCGCGCGTAGTTCCGCCTTCCAAGTTTCGCCTCTAAACCAGGAACTACGCCAGGTAACTTGAGAAAGCGCCGGCATCAGGCGGGGAGGTTTACCCTGGTCTTGTGTCAATTTGACTTTTGAAACCGAAGTAATTTCGCCATGGCTGCTGTCCATCTGTGGAGATGCAACCTGAGAAATTTCCCCGGCGCGAAGATGTCAAGGGATAGAAGATCTACGGATCGAGTTCGCTTTTGACTTGAAAAACTGAACGGCAGGGATCCGACTTTTTCCCGTTACGCCTGACCCCGCAGAGTACGGCAACTGCGTCGCGATAGGCCAACCATAGATGTAAGGCATCGCTCATCGCGCTGACAACCGCTAGTCTTCTGGTTTCTGGCACGTGATCTAAAACCCCGTTCCAGGCGGCGGCGCGATGATGACCTTCAACTGCGCGATGAGCTTTGGTGAGAGCCAGATACTCAATAGGCATACCGTAGTGCTTGACCAACGGATGTTCTTCGAGTTGGCACACAGCGGGTTTCTGTGCGGTCGGTTCGATTACCGCCCGTTCATCCTTTGTTCCTTCGACGAAAATCGTAACCACTGCCGCAGCGACTTCCCATCCACGCCGTTGCGTGGCATCGTCGAGAAAAGCACGATAACGTCTGGCGGCAGGAATCAATTGGACGTGGGCAAATCGGTCCAGATCCATATTCAAGCCGCGCGGGTACTCGAGAAACAGCTGGGGATGGGGCTTGCCCGCGACCAGACCACCGGTCTCTTCCTCGTAAAGATTTTCAGCCAAACTGCGCCGGACCTCCGGTATAGGACATTGAACGTATGCCCAGCCGACCATGATAGGAAAATCACGCACGTACGTGGCATATTCCTGCTCGAAATGAACCTGAAGACGATCTTTGGGAACTCTCCCTGAAGTAAAAGCCGGCCAGGCCCAATGATCCTTACGTTCCATTATCCCCAGGAGCGCATCACAGAATTGGTCACGATTCATCGCTATATGACTCCATAGTTTAGTTTCGCAAGATGCCTTGAGAGCGCAACCCCCATGCCAAGCATAACTGCTTGGATTTGCACATTCCTATTTCAGAAAAACCGGTCGTTCTCGCCCGACTTGGAAATTCCGGCGAAATTGCTCCCCTAACCGCCGTAAAAGACGTATCGAAGCATTGCTATCTCATGATATCGGCGCGCGAGGCCGGCAAAAGCCTTCGCGCTCTCGATTACGCCACTTTTGTCCTCATCGTGACAAACTCTTCCGCCGCCGTTGGATGAATACCAATGGTCGCATCGAACTGCGCTTTAGTTGCGCCGCAGTTCATTGCAACAGCAAGGCCCTGAATAATCTCTCCCGCATCGGCTCCAACCATATGACAGCCGACCACCTTGTCAGTCACCGCATCGACAACGATTTTCATCATCGTTTTCTCATCCCGCCACGTAAGCGTATACTTGAGGGGTTTGAACGTAGTTTTGTAGACATCCACCTTGCCAAACCGCTCACGCGCCTCAGCTTCGGTAAACCCAACGGTTCCCACATTCGGATTACTGAAAACCGCCGTTGGAACATTAACGTAGCTTGGCTTCACGGGATTGTTGTTAAACAGCGTCTCGGCAAGGGCTCGCCCTTCGGCAATGGCTACCGGAGTCAGCATGAGACGATCCGTGCAATCGCCTATCGCATAGATGCTCTCGATGGATGTTCGAGAATAATCATCGACCGAAACGGCGCCGCTCAAGTTGAGCATGACTCCGGCCTTTTCCAACCCCAATGAGTGGGTATTGGGAACGCGTCCAGTGGCGTAGAGAATCTGCTCCACGTCCAGTGTAATTCCTCCGGTGAGTGTGGCCTTCAAACTCTGGCTCAGCTTTTCGATGCGTAGTACATCCGTGTTAAAGCGAAGATCGATCCCACGCTTTTTCATCTCCTGCGCCAATATCTCGCGCACATCGTCGTCGAAGCCGCGCAAAAACAAGGGCCCATAATAAAGCTGCGTCACCTCTGCCCCCAGGCCGTGAAAGATACCGGCAAACTCGACGCCGATGTAGCCGCCGCCGACGATCATGACCTTGCGCGGCAGGTTCGGCAGATAGAATGCCTCATTGGAGGTAATGGCGTTCTCCGATCCAGGAATCTCTGGAACAAGGGGCCAGCTGCCGGTGGCTATGAGAATGTATTTGGCGCTATACCTTTTACCATCGACCGAGACAGTGTGCGGATCGATGACCTGCGCATGACCATCGATGATTGTCACACCGGCATCATGCAAGAGTTTGCGGTATACATTATTGAGGCGGCTAATCTCTCTGTCTTTGTTCTCGATCAGTTTAGCCCAATCGACACGCCGTTCACCGAGGGTCCACCCGTATGCGGCCGCGTCCTCGAAGTCTTCGCCAAAATGAGAGGCGTAGACCAAGAGCTTTTTGGGAATGCAGCCGACATTCACGCAAGTGCCTCCGAAGTAGCGCTCTTCTGCAATAGCGACTCGAGCCCCGTAAAAAGCTGACACCCGGCTTGCTCGCACACCCCCCGAACCGGCACCGATCGTAAAAAGATCATAATCGTACTGAGCCATCTCGGATCCCTCCTCTGAGTTGTTGTCGGCAGATGATAAAAGTTAGTCAACGATTGCTCAACCGCTGCGAAAATCTTTTGACACCGGCGCCCCGTTCATGTCTAACAGTACCCTAGCTCTATACTCTACCGATACCACCAATGCCGAAACCAACTGCATCATCGCGACCGCGCACGCGGAAAATTAGCCAGACTCTAACCGCGCTGCGCCATCGCAACTACCGCCTCTACTGGTTGGGTCAGCTGTTTTCCGTTCTTGCGATGAACATGGAGCACGTGGCCCAAAGCTGGCTGGTGCTTGAATTGACGAATTCACCCCTGGCGCTAGGCTTGACCGGCTTGGCTCACGCAGTTCCCACGATCACGCTGACGCTCGTGGGCGGGGTTGTGGCCGATCGGAAGGATCGCCGACGCATCATGATCGCCAGCCAGTGCGGATCGGGCGCCATTTTTCTTTGCTTGAGTCTTGTTGTCGCTACAGGCGCGGCCGCTCTCTGGTTGGTTATGGCCCTTGCCTTCTGTTCGGGCGCGATCCGGGCTTTTGACAGGCCGAGCCGAATGGCGCTGCTACCAGAGATGGTGCCAAAGGACGATATGGCCAGTGCCGTCGCCGTCGGCGGCACCATCTGGCAATTGAACCGGCTTGTCGGCCCGGCCATGGCCGGGATCATGATCCATCTCCTGGGACTCGCGCTTACCTATGGCGTTTGCGCCGTCGCGTCTTTCACAGCAGTCCTTCTCTGGCTGTTCATTCGCACGGAGGCACGCGTGCAATCAGTAGCAAGCAGAGGTCTGTTGCAGCACGTCATGGATGGTTTGAATTTCATCCGCACTGAAGAGATCTTCTACACACTCATCGCCATGACGTTCTTCAATAGCGTCTTCGGCATGTCTTACTTGATCCTGATGCCGGTCTTTGCCCGAGATATCTTGGCAGTCGGCTCGCGTGGTTTCGGTTTTTTGCAGAGCCTTGGTGGCGCGGGCGCATTGGCCGGTACGCTCGCCGTCGCCTACTTCGCTCACGTAGAAGAAAAGGGCGTCAGACGCGCGCTTATGGGTGCGACCGGCTTTGGCATTCTGCTGGTTTTCTTTGCAGTGTCTACCTCTTATCCCCTTTCTCTGGCGCTGGCATTTGTCCTTGGCTTTACCAGCCAGTACTACATGACGACGATCAATACAGTGCTCCAATTGCGTTTGCCCGAACAGTTTCGTGGACGCGTGATGGGCATTTTCGGCCTAACCTGGGACTTGATGCCGGTGGGTGGAATGGTCTCGGGCACCATCGCGGAGTTCGCCGGTGCTCCCACGGCCGTGGCCGTGGGAGGTTTCCTGGTAACCGGGATGGCTCTGGCCGTTCTCTCGTTTAAAACGAGAAATTAGAGATTTGGCACAGTAGCGTTTCATGTGTTAAGCAATCGACCAGGCATGCCGTCCAAGAAAGCGGGAAATACTTTAGCCAAAGGGCGCAGACGACGAAAGCTCGCCGGGCATTCCGTCGGTTTGACTGCTGCAGAATCGGTGGCGGGACATCCCCCCGGTGATGTCATCGAACTAGAGAGAGCTATTGAACGCGACGGCGGCAAGCTTTTGGCGGCTTATCGTGAACCTTTTGGAGGACACTGGCTGCTCATGGCCGCCCTACCTATCGAACAGGTCGAACCGACGCCCTATCAACGCAATCTATCCGATGCACATGTGCGCAAGCTCGAGACCGTGATCGCTAAGTTGGGCCGTTTCATCGATCCCATTATCGTCGTTCGCGGTAAAGAAACACCCGATACAGTGCGCTACTGGACGCCAAATGGAAATCATCGACTCGCCGCGTTACGGACGCTCGGCGCAAAAACCATTGTTGCGATCGTCGTGCCGGATCCCTCCGCAGCGTATCAGATACTGGCGCTCAACACCGAGAAAGCGCATAACTTGCGCGAACGCGCGCTTGAAGTCGTTAAAATGTACCGCGAGTTGGCAGTGCTCGACCATGCGACCGAGGAAACGTATGCGTTGGAATTCGAAGAGGCCGCTTTGATCACACTCGGACTCTGCTATCTGGAACGACCGCGCTTCAGCGGCGGCGCCTATCATCCTATTCTCAGGCGCGCCGATGGATTTTTCAAAAAACCGCTGGCTGAAGCTCTGAAATTTCGACAACAACGGGCAACTGCTCTCATGCAAATAGACGATCTGGTCGTCGAGAAAGTCGAGACCTTGAAGTCACGAGGTTTAAGCAGTCCTTACCTCAAAAGCTTTGTCGTCGCTCGATTGAATCCAATCCGCTTCCGTCCCAAAGACGCGGCACCGCTGAGCTTCGACGAAGTTATTGAACGGATGAAAAAAGCTGCCGCTAAACTCAATGTTGAGAAAATCAAAATGGATGATCTGGCCAAATCGGGCGGCGCTCCCGAAGACCAATAGTGTTCAAGATTCAAAGGTTCAAAAGGTCAATGTCCCCTCTTCGCCATCGTGAACACTTGAACTATTGAACGCATCTTCAACCGCAGCTGGAGGACTTATGACTGCAATGGAAAAACAATACATCGTCGGAACCGTGCGACCCACGAACCGGCCGGAAGCCGGTCAGGAGATCGACCTCGACGAAAAGATCCCGGCGCCAATCAAATTTTTGAGCCGCACCATGAACTTCACGCGCGGCGATGAGGCGGAGTTCAGGTCCTCTATGCCGGGCTATGAAGCGAAGGTCGCAGAGCTCGCGCATTCAGGGGCAACGCTTATTCGGCCGAGTGGCGCGCCGCCGTTTATGTTGTTGGGTTACACGGGCGAGCAAGAGATCATCGAACGCTGGGAGAACAAGTACGGCGCTCAGATGTTCACTTCGGGCCAGAACCACGTGCGCGCCCTCAGGACGCTTGGCGTAAAAAGGTTCGTTGGTGCAAGTTACTTTCCTGAGACAATGAACGCGATCTTTGCACGCTACTTCACTGAAGCCGGTTTTGAGGTGCTGGCCATGGAAGGAATCAACGCTCCCTTTGCTGATGTCCCGGCGGTTCCGCCTGGACAGATTTTCGCATTCATCAGCAACATCGCCGCCAGATACAAGGATGCCGATGGGATCTACATGCTGGGCTCGGCGTGGAAGACGCTTGACATTATCGAACGCCTGGAAGAAAGTCTCGGTCTGCCGGTGATTCACCCCGGTGCGGCGCGCTGTTGGGAGACACAGCTACGGCTGGGATTGCGTTGCCCGATCACCGGTTACGGCAGCCTGCTGGCGGAAATGCCTGCTCTCAACTGATGCAGGAGATTTATAAATCCAAGTCATTGACAACATTCAGGGGTAGCCAACATGCCGGGATGGAAGGCTCGCATCGGTTATTTGTCTCCATCGGTTTTTGAAACACCTTCGGATTGGGATCTCATCCTACCGGCGGGATTCACGATTGTCGCCTCCGGCCTGAACGTGCAAGCGCACACAAGCCAGGAGTTCGACAAAGCAATAGCAGCGCTCGAGACGGCGCTGGGGGTTTTTACCGCAGAGGAGTGCGATGCGATTCTTCTCGGGGGGATCACTTTGGGAACTCAACGCGGATACCGCGCCGAGCAAGACATCGTCGGGGCGCTGTCACGCCGGATGGGCCTGCCGATTAGCACGGGAATGAACGCAACGGCGGAAGCGCTGAAGCACTGCGAAGCGAAAAACATCATCATTGCCACCGCTTACATGGAAAAGATCAATCAACAGGTGAGCCGCTATTACCGGGATGCAGGATTCGCCGTTTCGGCGATCAACGGCCTGGAGGTCACCAAACCGGTGGAACAGGCAAAGCTACCGGAATACGCCTCCTATAGAGTAGCGCGCGGTTTGTTCCGTCGCATGCCATCCGTCGATGCCATCGTTATTCAGGGCCGCTGGCGCTCCGTGGCGTATGTCGAGGAATTGGAAAGGGATACCGATCGATCCGTCATCTCCACCACCGCTGCGTCGCTTTGGTGGGTGCTGCAACAACTCGGCATGAAGGTTTCTTTACCGGGCTTCGGGCAACTGCTTCGCTAGGCGATCAGCAGCCAACAAAAAAACAGGGCTTCTTCCCGGGAAGAAGCCCTATCCTTGACGCTATCCGCGTCGTCGGAAACATCACTTTTGTTCAAGCCCGCCGGCACCGGTGCACCCGTCCTCCCATCCGGAATCATTTCAAACGGGCTCTAAATCTGCTTCGGGTAAGTCCCTCCTGTTTCTCGCTCTACGAGGGTACGCTTTTGGTACCAAAAGTTGGGGACTTGTTCAGGCAGCTCGAAGCCCGTCGTGAGTCGCGGACGAATTTCGTGTGCCCGCCGTCAGCGGGCGATATTGGCCCGGTGGATTCTCGCCTACCATATTCCCCTCCATTTTGGATAGCGAGTAAACGGCGCGCTTCGCTCTCGCAACCCACCCCTAGAGATCGGGGCTCAACTTTTTTCTAGCGCGCAAGCCAAGACGTGTCAAGCAGTCTGGATAAAATAAATATTCGGTTGATTCCACCACTCCAATTTTTGGGTCATTTACCTGCAGGTGTTCTTTGCTATAATAGTGGCCGTTCCAGCGGCAGGGGAAACAAAAAAACAGGAGCTACCATGCAGGGAATCGTGCTCGCATTGCTGTTCATCGGTTTATTTCTCGGCCATCCACTGATTGTCCGTGCGGAGGACCAGATCCGCGATCTGGTCGTCAAGATTCACGCGACACGGCAAAGCCCCGATGTCCTGCGCCCATGGATGAGAGGTATTCCTCAGCAGGTCAAAGGCTCCGGTGTGGTCATTTCGGGCAATCGCATTCTTACCAATGCCCATGTCGTCTCATACGCGCGGCAGATTTATGTCCAGCCCAATCAATCTTCGAGTCGCATACCGGCGCGCGTCGAAGCAATGGCGCCGGCTATGGATTTGGCCATTTTGACACTCGATGATGAGTCCTTTTTTCACAACCGCGGAGCAATTCCGTTCGCCGAGGAATTGCCTCGGGTCAAGGACACTGTCAATGTGTACGGATATCCGACGGGAGGAACGGAGCTTTCCGTGACTCAGGGAATCGTCTCACGCATCGAATACACCGACTACTATTATCAAACCAGCGGGTTGCGCATTCAGGTGGACGCTGCCCTCAACTTCGGCAACAGTGGCGGGCCCGCGGTTTCCGACGGCAGGCTGGTGGGCCTTGTTTTCAGCTTGATTCAAAACGCGCAGAACATCGGCTATCTGATTCCTGTGGAAGAAATCCAGTTGTTTTTGGCGGGTATCGCCAACGGCAGCTTTGACGGCAAACCACAGCTTCTCGATCGTTTACAGACTGTCGAAAATGGCGCGTTACGGCAAAAACTGGGGCTCCCATCCGGAACAAACGGGATCATGGTATCAGAGCCTTATCGCAGCGACTCCGATTACCCGCTGCGCGAGTGGGATGTGATCACAAAAATCGGCGACACGCCAATCGACAGTGATGGAAAAGTCATCGTGAGGTACGATCTGCGCTTGTCGGCTTTGTATCTGGTTCAGAAATACGCGACAAACGGAGTGATCGGTATGACCGTTTTTCGGGACGGCAAATTTGTCGAAGTGAACATGCCGGTTCCTTCCCGCCGTGACCTGGTCGTTCCTTATCTGTTGAATACCACCCCGCGTTATTTCATTTTTGGGCCTCTGGTCTTTTCTCAAGCGACCCAAGAGTACATTGAGCGGATGCATGCGCAGAGACCTATGCCCTCGAGTCAAATAAGCCCGCTCCTGGTCCGGCGCTATGATAGACCGAGGTTCGAGGGCGAAGAATTAGTCGTGGTTTCGTCGCCCATGTTCCCCGATCGGATTACCAAAGGATACGATGACGCCGAGCGCTCGATCATCACCCATGTAAACGACGTCCCAATAAGAAATCTCCGCCACCTGGTTGAAGTCCTGCGCGACAACGAGCAGCCACAGGTCGTCGTAAAACTCGCCAGGGTTGTTCACCGCAACCACGAAATCATGGTGTTCAACCGGGCTGAGCTGTTGCAGTCAACCAACAAGATCCTCGACGAAAATGGCATTCGCTTCCCTTCCTCCGCCGATCTGCGCAACGATTGGGAGAAGTCGCTGACGATCATGCCGGCGGCGCTGACAGGCTCTTGAGCCGAGCGCCACGAAGGAGAGCAGGCGACCGAGATGATCCCGCGTTAAGAAAGCGGATCGATTGCGTTGATCCACGCTGCCGCCTGTTATAGGCTCAGTGTTTTCAAACTGACGATTGAGAAACGAGACAATCATGCGCAAGAGAGTATTCCAATGGCTCAATAGAGAATTCGTGGCATTATGCGGTGAGGGAAAGGCCGCGCTTTCACCGACGGATCAGACCCGCGACATCTTCCATCGCTTTGGCCAGGAACTTGGCGGCCTGGGGCTTTCACTGGACAACACCGTGCGCACCCGGCTATGGGGGAGGGACCGGGCGAGTCGCGATGAAGGCAGCACGGAACGAGTGAAGATTCTTTCCGGCGCGGCGCGTTCCGCCAGCTCCAGTTTTATTTCTCCGATCCATTTTGATTCGGATGCCCGGGTTGCCGTTGACCTGGTCGCAATGCGTCCCTCGCGTTCCGATCTAAAAAAAACACTCAAAGAATACGATCCGCCGATCACGCCGCTGCGCTATCTGATTTATGATTCCATTGTGTTCCTCTCCGGCGTGACAGCAGTCTTACCGACGTTGGAGGACCAAATGGCGGATATCTTGCCGCGCATCGAAGGGTCCTTAAAAGACGCCGGTAGTTCCTGGAGTCGCGCCGTCAAAGCTTCATTCCTGCTTCACAGAAGCCAGAAGTTCGAAGCACTTCGAGAGTTGTTTAAAAGAGAAGTCCAGGCCCAAATTCCCGAGATGGACTATTTCCACGTCGATGGCTACTCCTCGGAAGGCAAGCTCATCGAAGTCGAAGTCACAGCGAGGTTATAAGAACTTATGTCGATAGCAAACTTTCGTGTAGCAATACTGGATGATTTTGAGAAGCTCGCCGATACCGTGCCGGCCTATGAAACGCTCAAAGCACGCGCCGATGTAACAATTTTCCGCGAACGGCTGGACTCCCCGGAAAAAATACAACGGGCATTGGGAAAGATGGACGCTTTGCTCCTCATGCGGGAACGTACCTCTCTCAGCGAGAGTGAATACAACCTGTTGCCAAGTCTCAAGTTTATTTCCCAGACCGGCCGCACCAGCAGGCATCTCGATTTGCCTGCGGCTACCCGCCGCGGCATTGCCGTTGTGGGAACGCCGGCCGACGACGGCACGTCCACAAAAGAACTCACGATCGGGCTCATCCTCTCGCTCATGCGATGGATACCTCATGTCGACCGGCGCATGCGCCAGGAGAGTTGGCCGCCGATTGCGGGGCGCCTGCTCAAAGGAAAAACCGCCGGCGTACTTGGCTTTGGCAGAATCGGCAAAGAAGTCGCGCGCCTTTTAGCGGCATTCGACGCGCGTGTTCTCGCTTACTCCAGGACTTTGACACCGGCTGCTACCGCCGAAATCGGCGCCGAATGCGTGCCACTCGATACCCTGCTGAAAGAATCGGACGTGGTCACGCTGCACGTGCCGCTCAATTCGAACACGCGCGGTATGATTGGAGAGAGAGAGCTTGGGATGATGAAACCTAAAGCGCTGCTGGTGAACACGTCGCGCGGGGCTTTGATTGAGGAAAAGGCGTTGATCGCTGCTATCGAAAATGGCCGTCTGGGCGGCGTTGGCCTTGACGTGTTCGAGGTCGAACCCCTCCCCATGGATCACCCTTTGCGCCGCTTCGATAACGCAATTCTTCTCTCCCATCGGGGATACGCAACCGTGGATATTTTAAGCGCGCGTTACCAGGAGGCAATTAGGAATATTCTCGACTTCCTGGACGGAAAGCCGCTCCCACTGCTCAACCCGGACGTGAAGCGGGAAAATTGAGTCAGAGACTATCACTCTGGCGCAAAGAGCAAAACAGCCCACACTCCCGCCGAAAGCAGGATCGAGCAAAATACCGCGGCCGATCCGAGATCTTTGGCTCGCCCCGAAAGCTCATGGTGCTCTGTCCCAATCCTGTCCACCACGGTTTCAATCGCCGAGTTCACGATTTCGACGACGATAACCAGGAGCCAACTCCCGATCAACAAAATCCGCTTGACGGGGTCTCCGGTGAGAATAAGCGCGAGCGGGACTGCCGCGAGCAGGACCACAAGCTCCAACCGAAAGGCCGCTTGCGTACGGAATGCAGCGCGCAGTCCCTTGAGCGATATCAGAGTCGCCCGGACCAGCCGCGCGACAAGCCCGCGCTCTGCAGGATCTCGGCCATAATCCATTGACGTCAGCGACTCTGAGGATTCATTAACGGATAGTTTCTCTGGTTCTTAGCCCGGTTTTCACGCACAGAAGGAAAAACGCGACACGCTGTAATCGAGCGATGAGTCCTGCGGAGCGATGGCACACTCAATCGTTCCGAATTTCAGGTGTGAAGTCTCCAGTTATCCCTCCTCTTCAACGTGAGACCCGGAACCCGAGACCCGAGACGGAGGCTTTTCGCGCTCGCGCAGCGCGTTCAGGACCTTCTCGGCCGTAATGGGCAATGACTTGATCCTTACGCCGACGGCATCCTCCACCGCGTTCGCGATCGCGGCCGCGGTGGGAATGATCGCGGTCTCGCCAATGCTCATACTGTTGTAGGGGCCGCTGCCGACATTCGACTGTAAGATCGCCGTCCTGAGCAGAGGAATATCCTTGATGTTGGGAATCTTGTAATCGCCCAAATTGGCCGTCATCACCCGCCCGCTGTCATCCACGATCAGCTCCTCCATCGCACCATAACCCACACCCATAATCACCGCACCATCGATTTGCCCCTGATGCGTCAGGGGATTGAGAACCGTCCCCGTGTTGTGGGCGGTCGTCAAGCGCTTGATCATGACTTCGCCCGTTTCCGCGTCCACCTCGACTTCCGCCACCTGTGCAACGGTGGAAGTCTCCGGTCCTTCTTTCATGTTGGCATAGTGTCCTTCGACGACAATGGGGCTGCCGTTGACTCGCACGATATCGGCAAAGTTCATGCGCCGCTCGGCGCGGCCATGTGTGACACCACCGTCAACCAAAATGAGCTCGTCCGGCGACGCATTCATGGCGCTGGCAGCGGCGCGCAAGATTTCCTGGCGCGCGTTCTTTGCCGCCTCCAATGCCGATCCACCATGCACCCGCGTGCTGCTGCTGCCGCGCACGCCGGTGTCTTTGACCACCCTGGTCGTATCGACAATCTCCATTTTGATCGCATCCAGCGGCACCTTGAGCTCTTCGCTTACGATCTGGCGCATGATCGTGTACGCGCCCGGACCCGTGTCCGTTACCGCTGTCGACAACGTAATGTCGCCCTTGTCATCGATCTTCACGAAAGCGTAAGACTCGCCGCCTTTTGACACCCAATTACCGACGGCACAGCCACGGCCGACATTCTTTGGCTTCTTGTCGTAATAACCGGACTCCTCCAGCGCCATCTTCAATGTCTCGGTGGCCTTCACGTGAGCGATGCTTTCCCCCACGGGGAAGCGGTCGCCGTCCTGCATAAAGTTCATGCGTCTGTACTCGGCCGGATCCATTCCCAGCGTCTTCGCCACGATATCCGCCTGGCTCTCGCTCGCAAACGCACCCTGCGGATGGCCGGGAGCGCGCATGTAACCGCACGGAAATTTGTTGGTGTAGACGTATTTCTCCTCGATATAGGTATTCGGAATGCGGTAGGGACCGGATGCATCGTGCGCGCCGACCAGGTAGCCCTGAGGCCGGTACGCGCCGTAAGCGCCGCTGTCGAAGACGTATTCGATTTGCTGTGCGATGAGCAGTCCGTTCCTCTTCACCCCGGTTTTAATTCTGATCTTGGCGCCGTGCCGCGGATTGCCGGCCATTAATTCTTCAGTATAATCGATGAGAAATTTCACCGGCCGGCCGCTCCGTTTGGCGAGCATGTAACAAAGCGCCACCTCGTTGGCATCCCCCTTGCCACCAAAATCGCCGCCGACATAACAGGGGTGGATGACAAGCGCGCCTGGTGAAATTTGTAAGGCACTGCCGACTTGCTCACGCATCGCGAACGGGCTTTTGGTCGACGCCCAGACGTCCGCGGAGTCATCACCGTTTACCCTTACAACACACGAGTGGGGCTCGATGTAGCCCTGATGGACTGCTGGCACCTCGAAACTGTTTTCGACAATCACATCGGACTGCCTGAACCCCTCCTCGACATCACCTTTCTTCCAGGTCAAATGGACAAAGACATTGCTCGGCGTCTCGATTGGGTGCAGCAGCCCTTTATATTCGGCAAGCGTGGGATGTAACAGCGGCGCCGAAGGAAGCATGGCATCGACGGGATCGATTACTGTCGGCAACTCTTCGTACTCAACCTCGACCAACTCCGCTGCGCGCTCCGCCACCTCTTCCGTTTCTGCCGCCACAGCAGCCACTTTTTCACCAATGTAGCGAACAACGCCATCGGCCAGGATAGGCATATCGACGACCTTCTTGCCAATCCTGATGCCCGCAAGATCCTGCCCGGTTAGGATCGTGTTGACTCTCGCAACGGCATGCGCCTTTGACAAGTCAATGCGCTTGATCCGGCCGTGAGCTATGGGGCTGCGAATGACCTTTACCCAAAGCATTCCCGGCAATACGACGTCGACGGCATAAACGGCTTTTCCGCCCACCTTCTCTTCGCCCTCGACTCGCGGGCTCGGAATACCCAAGACTCGATTTTCTGTCATACGCTCACCTCTTCAAAAAACTTTTTTGAAAAACCATTTCTAAAAAACGGCAAGAAGTAAAATTTTTTCTTTGCGCTTGAGATCACTTTCGTGTATAGACAGCGAACATAATTCGTCTCAGTCACTCTGACCAAATCGATATTTTCTGCTAGTTACAATAAAAACAACATTTCCCGCAAGGGCACAGGAGGAATGGTGGACGAAGTCAAGAACCAAATGGAGAACGTGACGCGGCTTTACTTCGATATCGATACCAAGATATCGGATCATGGCGGCGTGCAAAATCTTTTCGGACTGAATCGCAAGATTCGTGAAACCCTCGAATCCATCTCGATGGGAGAGTTGGACAACCTGCTGAATGAAATTCATCGCGCCAAAGAAGGACTGACGCGACTGCAGGAAGAGGTGGTCGAAATCAGGATCCTCAAAGAGGTCATGGCGAATTCGGGCGGCGCGGTGAACGGCGGCACCCGATAGGCCTATGAGATAACCGCCGCGGGCGTAAAGAGAGGGCGATCACAGGCGATTGCCCCTGCATCTGTTAAACGCTACACGACCAGGCGCATCTGGTCGGCGGCCATGACGATCTGCCGCGCGTAGTGTTTGCTAGCGTCGGTCAACAGTCTTCCTTTTTCGGTGTTGGGTTGCAGGTGTGTCAAAACAAGCTGGCCCACTCCGGCTTGGCGCGCCACTTCACCGACGCGCTCAGGATGACTGTGGCTTCGGTAGTGTCCGGATTCGGGCGAGAAATACATCGCTTCATGAATCAACATATCAACACCGCCCGCGCCTTCTCTGACGGCGTCACAGGGAGATGTATCGCCTGTAAAAAACACCCGTTTGCCTTCCCCCTCAATAAGAAAACCCAGAGATAGCGGGATCGGCCAGTGCGCCACCTCTACGGCGCGTACTCGCCATCCCTCTCCTTCCGCAACCGAGCCGTCCCGCATTTCAGTGACTTTGATGTTGATGTCCGATGCCGCTTCCGATTTGTTCAGCATTTTGCGCGCCGTAATGTCGATCTTGTACGCTTCGTGGAACAACGCATCCGACATCGCGCGAGTACCGGGTGGTCCGTACACTTGCAACGTGTGAGATCTGCCGAACCTCCAGGAGGTCAATACCAGCAATGCATAATCGGCCACGTGATCGTAGTGGCCATGAGTGAGAAAGCAATGCGTCACAGTGGCCGGCTCGATACGAAGGCGCGCCATCTGTTGAACACAAGCCCTGCCACAATCGAGCAAGAGCCGGGAAGACGCAACATCAACGAGAATTGCCGAACTCCCGCGCAGTGGATCGGGATAGGGCGCGCCGGTGCCGAGAAAACAAACTTCCATAGGAAACTCCTCCTGATTGATGTAGATACACTCCTACCACGAAGCACACGAAGGTCACGAAGTTCGGAAAGGAGTTATAAAAACAAATTTCTTTCTTCGCGCTCTTCGTGGCCTTCGTGGTGACGTGTTCTTTCCTCTTGGGTTGCGGCTCTGCCGCGCTAGGATCTCAGTGGTAAGGTCCCCGTTTCGGACTTGTTCGCGCCGTTGCCGCCTACGTGTCCATTGTTATTCTGCGGTCTCGGCTTCGCCGTTCTGCAGCCTGCTCATCACCGCGGCGAGCGGACCGGTATCAACCGAAATCCCCTTGCGGTAAGCAATAACCTGGGTTGAATAGGGGGACAAGCGCGATCCGGGTGTCAAAATGCCGACTAGATTAAGCGGGTCGGCGCTGCTCAGGAGCACCGGCTCGTTGTCATGTTTGTCGCGCCGTAACTCGCGCAATCTTTCCACGGCTTCGGGAAGAGCAAACTGCTCGCCGACAAATCCGTTGACGAACCGACCGCCGCGAATCTCTCCTCTGGCTTCCAGCCGGCGGTAAATCTTAAGTAGACTTCTCCATGGGGGCGCCGACGACTCACGCGCCAGCAACTCGCGAATGACGATCCCGTAGCGGCGGAGGAGCTGCCACGCACGGCGCTCGGCGATTTGCTCGGGACTGAGCTCCGTGTCATGGTTTATCTCCCGCCACAGCGACCAACGCCCGACCGGCATCAAGCGCTCCGCTGCGCGACCTCCGGCGATAACGCGAAGCCGGCGGCGGCCGGTCAATCTCTTTGCAGCGGGCGTCAGGAGGACGCGCAAACCTGCAATGCCGTCCCCAGTGGCGTAGCCATGGGCGACAAGCTGCCAAAGAGCTTCTTCGGTTTTGACTTTAAGCAAACCCGTCGCCCGCGCAATGTCGTTCAAAAATGAGGCGCCGCGGCGTTCAAGATAGCGCCCGACTTCGCGCGCGGCGGTAGAAAGGTCTCTCGCCTCATCCCATGCGAGAAGCAAACCTTCGAGAAAAAAGTCCAGCTCCTCGCGCAGCAAAAATGAAATTGGCGCGGTTCGAGTCGGCGCCAGGAAGCGCCGGCGGCGGCGCTTGACTGTCTGGCTCGATGCATCTGTTTCGGGCTGCTCTATATTGGGACGCAGACGACCCCAAGTCACCGAACCGGCGAGGCAAAGATTTTCCAGATCCGAAGGATCGTACTCTTTGACTCGTGCCGGCAGAACGAATTGCTCCCAGGCCGGCGCCGGCAGCTCCAACCCTTGAAGCTGGCGGATGACTTCCAAAACTCCCTCGCGTCCGCGCAACTGGGTACCCGGAGAGACGTGCTGCCATACCAGGAGAAATTGCATGAAGTCCGCGGGCGAAACCGCTTCGATCTCCCTGCGCATCCGTCCCAATGTCAAGCGATGGATGCGCGCAAGGAGCGCCCGGTCGCACCACTCCAATCCGCCAGTGGGGCTGCCGGTAAACTCGCCGCGCAACACCACTCCATCGCCTTCGAGCGCCAGCAAAGCCGCTTCGATTTTCGCTCCCGCCAATCCCAATCGTTGCGCCAGCGCGGGTACTGTCACAGGTCCCAGCACCTCCATCCAGCCCTGAACGATCTTTCGCACTGCCGCCTCTTGGGGAATGACGTCGCGAGACCAGCCGGTTGGCAAGACCACCGGCGGATCGCTCTCAGCCTCGCCAATGGCCGCCTTTGTCACCACCCAACGTTCGGCCGCCACATAACCCCGCATCGGTACTTGAGCGGGCGTGGCGGGCCATGTGGCAATCGTTGCTCTTCTTGTCTGAAGCAGCTCCGGCGCAAATTGGGCCCACTCGTCCTGTTCGCTCAGGGGCAGCAGGCAAACGCTGAGCAAAAAATCGTGAAGCTCGTCCGCGTTTCGAATATCCGGCCACGCTTGCCGACGGACCTCTTCGATGGCTTGTGGATCGAGGCGACCCAGATCGCGACCCAGGGCCGGCTCCACCCGCCGTAGTGATACGGCGCGTGCTCGTCGCTCCTCCAGCGGCGCATCATCAAGAAAGGCGTATGGATTCGCGTTCAGGATTTCATGAGCCATCGGCGAAGGCGCCGGCGTATCCACGGCGCTCGTGCGGATTTCGCCTTTTCTGATAAGCTCGAGGATCTCTGTCAGGCCATCGAGATCCATCGCTTCATGAAGACAATCGTGCAGCGTTTCCTTCACAAGCGGATGATCCGGAATTTCAACGGGTCCGGAGCGATTGTCCTGGCACATCACCTGCTCCGGAAAAACAGCGGCCAGTAGATCTTCGGCGCGCATGCGCTGCAGAGCCACTGGAACTTTTTTTCCGCCGCTCTGGCGCATCACTGCCAGCGCCCTCGTAGCGTTCCAACGCCAACGATTGGTGAAGAAGGGCGAGGCAAGCAGCGCCTGCGTCAGCGCGCGCTCGAGTACGGCCGGTTGCAGCATCTGAAAGACATCGGAAACCGGAAAGGAATGTTGCTCCACCAGGGACAGCACAATGCCATCGTCGGTTGCCGCAGCTTGTAGTTCACGATCAAAGTTCAGGCAAAACCGTTTGCGCAGCGCCATCCCCCAGGCGCGGTTGATTCTGCCACCCCAGGGTGAATGGATAACCAACTGCATGCCGCCGGCTTCGTCAAAAAACCGCTCCGCAATGATTCGATGCTGCACCGGAATCGAGCCCAAGACGGCTGCGGTTTCTTCGATGTAGCCAAGGACTTGCTCGGCCGCGGCCAATGGTATGGCACCGGCCAACAACCATCTTTTGGCCTCTCCCGGATCTTCGAGCCGGTCATAGACTTCCTGGCGCAACGTGGAAACCGCGGCCGACAACTCACGAGTGCGCGCCGGCGCTTCACCAAGCCAAAAGGGCACGCTGGGCGGTAAGCCTTCAGCGTCTTCGACCCAGACCTTCCCTGACCCGACCCGGCGAATACGCCAGGAACGATTGCCCAGTAAAAAGATATCCCCCGCCAAACTCTCAATGGCGAAGTCCTCATTTACCTTGCCGACAAAGGTTTCATCCGGAAATTGAATGACGTCGTAGTCGGCCGTATCCGGTATTGCACCGCCGCTGGTGATTGCCGCCAATCGGGCACCGCGCCGCGGCCTCAATACGCCGTTGATGCGGTCGCGGTGAATGTAAGCGCTGCGCCGGCCTTTGCGCGTGGCAATGCCTTCGGAGAGCATCTCGAGAGTTTGCTCGAACTCTTCGCGGGTCAAATTGCGGTAAGGATAGGCGCGACGCACCAGACTCCACAAGGTCTCCTCAGAAAGGCCCGGCTTGCCGGCCTCACGAGTCGCTTCGTTTGACCGGAAATCGTCGCTGGTCGACTGTCCGCCCGCGGTCCCGTTGTTTGGCGTCGGTCGTCCGTCTTCGGTCGACGGTCTTCCTTCAGGCGCCACGCTGGCCACGATCGCCACCATCTGCTGAGCCAGAATATCGAGCGGCTTTTCGGGAATACAGAGCCTGTCCAGTTGTCCTTGCCTCACTGCCCGGATTGCCGCCACCGACTGAAGAAGATCGTCGCGCGTAAGCGGATAGAAAATGCCTTTGGGCACTGCCCCCAGCCAATGGCCGGAGCGGCCAACGCGCTGGAGCAAAACGCTCAAGCTGCGCGGCGAGCCGATGTGACACACGGCATCCACATGACCGATATCGATGCCCAACTCCAGCGATGCCGTAGCGACCACTACCGGCAGGACCCCTGACTTGAGCTTCGACTCGACATCGAGCCGGGTCTGGCGCGAAAGACTTCCGTGATGGGCGCCCACCTTGCCTGCTCCCAGTCGTTCGCTCAACTGGTGCGCTACACGTTCCACCAGGCGCCGGGTGTTGACGAACACGAGTGTGGTACGGTGCGCCTTCACCTGCGCAACGATTCTCTCATAGACGCCGGCCCATAAATCGTGGGTGACGATGGCGCCGAGTTCCTGATCCGGCAGCTCAATCTGCAGGTCCAAATGCCGTTGATGGCCCACATCGATGACAGAGCAGGGCGACTTGCCATCGCCATCCGTCGGGTTCCCTACCAACAGCCGGGCTACCTCGTCGAGAGGCTTTTGCGTGGCGCTTAGCCCGACGCGTTGCAGCGGTTTGCCAGCCAACTCCTCCAGCCGTTCCACGGAAAGCGCCAGATGCGCGCCCCGTTTGTCTTGCGCTACGGCATGGATCTCATCCAAAATGACCGTCTCAGTAGTTTTGAGAAACCGGCGGCTCCGCTCGGAGGTGAGAAGAATGTACAGCGACTCGGGGGTCGTAATCAGAATGTGCGGCGGTTTGTGCACCATGGACTGCCGTTCCTGGGAAGGCGTGTCACCCGAGCGGACCGCCACACGGATCTCGGGAAGAATATAGCCCTCCGACCAGGCGAGTTGAAAAATTTCCGCCAGCGGAGTTTGCAGATTGATCGCAATATCATTGCCGAGCGCTTTCAGCGGTGACACGTACACGACCTGGGTCGCGTCCCGAAGCTCGCCGCTCAGGGCTTTTTGCACCAGGCGGTCGATCGACCAGAGAAACGCCGCCAGCGTTTTACCCGAACCGGTTGGCGCGGCAATCAAGGTGGACCGCCCCGAAGCGATAGCTTCCCACCCCTGTCTCTGCGGCGGGGTGGGCGCATTGAAACGCCGGCTAAACCAGCGCCAGACAACGGGGTGAAAATTGACTGTCTCGTCGAAACTACTCATGTGCTGATTTCTTGGTTCTTCTAGGTCCTCTGGGCCTTGCGGCAGTTAGCACCTTCTCACATGTGCTCAATGAAATCATTCATCACGAGTGTTTCATGATCTTACGCTCGCCCACATACGATGAAAGTGGCCCACGATCTGTCCCGCCACCACAGGACTGTCATCCCGAACGGAAGTGAGGGATCTGCTTTTTATGGTTCTTGTTCCGTCTGGAAGAAAAAGACAGATTCTTCGTCGCAGCGCTCCTCAGAATGACAGTTGGGGTTTAGGGGAGCACGAAGGAAGAAAGGTTTTTTCGAACCCCTTATCCGAACTTCGTATTCTTCACGTCCTTCGTGGTGCAATGGTATTTGCTTACCAACTCAGGACGTTACAACGTACAACTGATTACGCGCGCCGCGAAAAGTCTCGAACATAGTGGTACAACGGCCACGAAGCATATGCCGGCCCTTACTGCGTGGGCCTGATCGGGATGCCGCGTTTCTCGAGCTCGGCGGCGGCTTTTTTGGCTCCGGGATGGCCCTTGGCGGCTAGCTCCGCGGTTTTGGTGATCAGACCCTGCAACTGGGCTTGAATTTTTTGCGCTTCTTGTGTGGCTCCTTCGAGAGTCTGTCTAAAGGCGGTCAAATGACTGCGCTCTACCGCCAGCTCTATAGTCTGAAACCCAAACCACAGCAGCAGAGCTATAATCGTCAAAATCTGAGGAACGCGAGACGCCGGTCTCTCGACACGCGAAAGCTCCGTACGCTCCTCATTGGAAACCTCTTCACTGGGCCGTGGTTCAATTTCCATAACAACGTCTATTTTGCCGCTTTTCCCCCCGGCGGCGGCAGGCCAAACGTAATGCCGTGAGCTGCCAGCAACTCCAGCAGCTGTTGATCTTTTTCCTCGAGCGCGATACCGGCCAAAACGCCGATGATCTCCCGATTCAAAGCTTCGACCTGAAATGTCTGCGTAACGATCTGCTGCCGTTCATTGACGTCCTGGCGGAGCGACTGATTGCCGAGGCTCAGCAGCACGTTCAAGACGACCAGGACCAGGATCAAGCCTGCCAAAGGCGTGAGAATGCCAATTTTTCCTAGAAAAGCCATCGGTGATCTCGACGCGAAAATTTCGTGATCCGTGTTCGTGACTCGTGTTGTCCGAGCCGAGCACGAGAAAAGACCACGGTTCTAATAAATCAGACTGCCCAGCCGCTCCCAGCGCACCCAGCGATCGGTGCCATCCCACGACCAGTAGATCAAAAACGCTTTGCCCCTCACATCCTTCAGATCGACGAATCCCCAAAAGCGGCTGTCATAACTCTTATCGCGATTGTCTCCAAGGACGAACAACTGGTGGGGAGGGACGATTTTTGGACCGTAATCGTCACGCGTGTGCAGGGCCATGAACTGGGGATCGTCACCTTCGAAGTGAGCGTGGGGATCGTCGACTTCCTTGCCGTTGATAAAAACTTTTTTCCCGCGAACCTCCACGGTGTCACCCGGCACCCCTATCACCCGTTTAATAAAGTCCTTCGAGCGATCTTCCGGGAACACGAACACGACGACGTCCCCGCGCTGAATCTGTCCATAATTGACGAGATAGTTCTCCCAGAAAGGAACGCGGATACCGTAGGACAGCTTATTGACCAGAATATGGTCGCCGATTTGCAGCGTCGGAATCATGGACCCGGAGGGAATCTTGAAGGCTTGAACGATAAAAGTGCGAATGAACAAAGCCAACAGCAGCGCCATGCCGATGGCTTCAACGTATTCCCGGAATGTTGACTTGGTCTTAATGGCAGATCGACCTTCGGCCGCGGCTTGTTCTTTGAGCTTCCCGCTTTTGTGCAACGACATGAACTCTCCGTTAGACTTTCAAGGCCGCGAGAAAGGCCTCCTGAGGAATCTCGACTCTGCCGACTTGTTTCATTCTTTTTTTGCCTTCTTTTTGTTTCTCCAACAGCTTGCGCTTGCGCGTGATGTCGCCGCCATAGCATTTTGCCGTCACGTTCTTGCGCAGCGGCTTGACCGACTCCCGCGCAATCACTCGGCTTCCGATGGCGGCTTGAATAACGACTTCGAATAGCTGTCGAGGAATCAACTCGCGCATCCGCTGCACCAGATCGCGGCCGCGATAGTAGGCTTTGTCACGGTGCACGATCATAGACATCGCATCCACAATATCACCATTGATCCGGACATCCAATTTGACCAAATCTGCCGGCCGGTAGCCCGCGATCTCGTAATCCATAGAGGCATAGCCGCGACTGACCGACTTCAGCCGGTCATAAAAATCAACAACGATCTCGTTGAGCGGCAGCTCGTACATGAGCATCACCCTTTTCGGGCCTAGATAACGAATTTCCTTTTGCGTACCACGCTTTTCCTCACACAAGCCGAGTACGGCGCCGAGAAACTCCTGCGGCACATGGACAGTGGCCAAAATGGCCGGTTCTTCGATGCGCTCGATCTCCGATTCTGGCGGGAGCTTCACGGGATTGTCAATGTATAGCGTTTCTCCCTTGACGGTGGCCACTTGATAGACAACCGTCGCGGCCGTGGTGATCAGGGTCAGGGCAAACTCGCGTTCGAGTCGCTCGCGCACGATATCCATATGGAGCAACCCTAAAAACCCGCAACGGAAACCAAAACCGAGGGCCTGGGAGGTCTCCGGCTCAAAGGTAAACGAGGAATCGTTGAGTCGCAGCTTGTCCAGCGCCTCGCGCAGAGCCTGGTACTGTCCGGCGTCTGTGGGGTAAAGACCACTGAAAACCATCGGCTTCATGGGCTTGAAACCCGGCAACGGCTCGCTCGCGGGGTCGTCTTCAGCAGTGATGGTATCCCCTATTCGAGTCTCCGTAACCTCCTTGATGCCCGCCATCAGAAAACCGACTTCGCCTGCACGCATCTCAGCAACTTCGACAGGTCCGGGCGCAAATATTCCAAGGCGCGTCACCTCGAAGCTCCGGCCGCTCGACACCATGCGAATGCGCGCGCCCTTGCGCAGCATGCCGTCGAATAGACGCAGCATGACCACCGCGCCGTGGTACGGATCGAACCAACTATCGATAATCAACGCCCGCAAGCGTCCCTCGGGGTCTCCTCTGGGCGGGGGAAGGTGGCGCACAATTCCCTCCAGGATCTGCTCCGTCCCGATCCCTTCTTTGGCGCTGGCGAGAATCGCGTTGGACGCATCGAGACCGATGACGTCCTCGATTTCCTTTTGCACGCGCTCTGGTTCCGCGCTGGGGAGATCAATCTTGTTGATCACCGGGAGAATCTCCAGATCGTGATCCAGCGCCATATGAACATTTGCCACCGTTTGCGCCTCAACCCCCTGGGCTGCATCCACCACCAGCAAAGCTCCCTCACAAGCGGCCAGACTGCGCGACACCTCGTACGTGAAATCGACGTGGCCCGGCGTATCAATCAAATTTAGCTTGTACTCCTGGCCATCTTTGGCGCGATAGCGCAAGCAGACAGGGCTCGCTTTGATGGTGATGCCGCGCTCGCGCTCCAGCTCCATACTGTCAAGGATCTGATCGGTTTTCTCGCGCTGGCTAACTGCGCCGGTAAATTCCAACAGGCGATCGGCAAGGGTCGACTTGCCGTGGTCGATGTGGGCGATGATCGAAAAATTTCTAATGTGCTCCAAATTCATGAAACCTGCGTCGTGCGGCAAAAAGCCACGGTTTGCGCCAATCCGTCTTTCAACTCGGTCCGCGGATGCCAGCCCAGAACCTTGGCCGCGCGGGAAATCTCGAGGCAGCTGCGCCGCTGCTCGCCGGTTTTGGCCGGCCCGTGAACCGGCTCAATGCTGGACTCCAGAGCTTCGCGCAACAACCGGCACAGGGTCACCACATCCGTCTCCTTGGCGGTCCCAATGTTTACGGCACCACTGTAAGACGTTTCGAGGGCCGCAAGGTTGGCTTTCACAACGTCGCCGACAAATACATAATCTCGGGTCTGCTTGCCATCGCCGTTGATCACCGGCTTTTGCCCGGCAAGAAATCTAGAGATAAAAATGGCGACGACACCGGCTTCGCCGTGGTTTGACTGGCGCGGCCCGTAAACATTGGCATAGCGCAGCGCCACGTATGGCAGTCCGAACACCAGGTGGTAATAGGTTAGATAAAATTCGCCGCTCAACTTACTCACGCCATACGGACTTAGTGGTAGAGTCGCGTGCTCTTCGCTGGCCGGTATGGGCTGTTCGTCGCCGTAAATCGCCCCCCCGGACGAAGAAAAAATAACTTTTTTTATGCCGGTATCTTTACATGCTTCAAGCAGATTAACAAAACCAATGATGTTGACCCGGGCGTCGAAGGCCGGATCGGCAACCGAGCGCCGCACGTCCATTTGCGCCGCGTGGTGATTCAGCACATCCGGCTTGACCTCTGCAATCAATTTGGCCGCCAGCGGGTCCGAGATATCCAAACGGTGGATTGTGGCCTGAGGATTGATATTGGCCTGCTGCCCGGTGGAAAAGTCATCGATGATCGTGACATCGTGACCCT
Organism: uncultured Syntrophobacteraceae bacterium; assembly: GCA_964410485.1. Taxonomy (GTDB): domain Bacteria; phylum Desulfobacterota; class Binatia; order UBA9968; family UBA9968; genus CAYPHJ01. The sequence continues at coordinate 37,166 of CAYPHJ010000002.1, read as the reverse complement.
GCTCCAGGTACGCGTCGACTACATGGGATGCGATAAAACCCGCGCCGCCCGTGACGACTATTCTCACGTTTGCTGCTCCTTCAAGTGCCGGCGAAAGTATTCAACGGTTTTCACCAACCCTTCATCGAGAGACACCTTGGGTTCCCATCCAAGGATTCTTCGGGCCTTGGAAATATCGGGTTGCCGCACCTGCGGATCGTCCTGAGGCAGCGGCTTGTACACGATGGCGCTGTTGGAGCCGGTCAATTCCAGTATCTTTTTGGCAAACTGAAGGACGGTCATCTCCTGCGGGTTGCCGATGTTGACCGGCAAGTGCTCCGTCGAACGCAGCAACAGATCAATGCCCGCCACGAGGTCGTCGATATATTGAAAGCTGCGGGTCTGCTCACCTTTGCCATAGACGGTTAGCGGATCCCCTTTCAACGCCTGAATGATGAAATTGGGTACGACACGGCCATCGCGCATTCGCATGCGCGGACCGTATGTGTTGAAAATTCTAACGATACGAGTGTCCAAACCATGATAACGATGATAGGCCATGGTTATAGCTTCGGCAAAACGTTTGGCTTCGTCGTACACCCCACGAGGCCCCACCGGGTTGACATTGCCCCAGTACTCTTCGTTTTGTGGGCGCACCAGGGGATCACCGTACACCTCGGACGTCGAGGCAAGGAGAAACACCGCCCGTTTGGCCTTTGCCAGTCCCAGCGCGTTGTGAGTGCCGAGGGAGCCAACCTTGAGCGTAGGAATGGGCAGATCCAGGTAATCCACCGGACTTGCCGGCGACGCAAAATGGAGCACGCAGTCTACCGGACCGGGCACATCAATAAACGTGCTGACGTTATGGTTTACGAAGCTGAATCTCGGATGCGCGGCGAAACCGGCGATGTTTTCCTGGGCGCCGGTCGAGTAATTGTCCATACAGATAACGTCATGGCCCTGTTTGAGAAAATGCTCGCACAGATGAGAGCCGATAAAGCCCGCACCACCGGTAATCAGGTATTTAGCCATCGCGCCGCCCAATCGAGTAGTATTTAAAACCAAGCTTCCTCAATTCCGCCGCATCGTAGATATTGCGTCCATCGAAGACCACCGCTTGCTTGAGCAACTCCTTGATGCGCGGGAAATCGGGACGGCGAAACTCGTTCCATTCAGTGAGAACCAACAAACCATCCGCCCCGGGCAGCGCGTCGTAGTTCCGCTTGGCATAATCGATGCGATCGCCAAAGATCTTCCTTGCCTCTTCCATGGCTTCGGGATCGTAAGCCTGAATGCGCGCCTCCGCAGCCAGGAGAGCCTCTATAACGGTAATGGAGGGGGCATCTCTCATGTCGTCGGTGCGAGGCTTGAACGCCAGCCCCCAGACAGCGAAGGTCAGACCGGACAGCTTCCGGCCAAAATGCCGCATAACTTTCTCGACCATGAAGATTTTTTGCCGCTCGTTTACTTTCTCTACCGACTTGAGCAGGATCATCTCGGAATGATTGCCGCCCATGCTGATCATCGCCCGTATATCCTTAGGAAAACAGGAACCGCCATAGCCCAGTCCCGGAAAAATGAAGTGGGGACCCACGCGCCGGTCCAGACCAATGGCGCGGCGAACCTCCGCGACGTCGGCGCCTACGGTCTCGCACAGGCGCGCCACTTCGTTGATGAAAGAAATCTTGGTGGCGAGCATGGCGTTGGCCGCATACTTGCTCATCTCGGCGCTACGGCTATCCATCACGAGAATGGGATTGCCGGTACGCACAAACGGTTCGTATAGCTCTTTGAGGGCCTCCAAAGCCTCGGCGTTGTTCCCGCCTAGAACAACGCGGTCGGGCTTCATGAAGTCCTCCACCGCCGCCCCTTCCTTGAGAAATTCCGGATTGGAAATCACTGCGAAAGCATGCGGAGTTTCTTCCGCGACCCAGCCGGTAATCCGATCGGCTGTGCCTACCGGAACGGTGCTTTTCGTCACGATAATCCTGTAGCCATCCATCGCTCTGGCGATCTGTTTAGCCGTCGAACGAACGAATTCCAGGTTAGCAACACCATTGGGCCCCTGCGGCGTTCCCACTGCGATGAAGATGACAGTGGATTGTTTCACCGCAACATCCAGGTCCATGGTAAAAGACAACCGCTGCTCTTCAAGATTGCGCCGGACCATTTCTTCCAACCCGGGTTCGTAAATAGGAACTTTTCCCTGTTGCAGCGTCGAGATTTTTTGTTCATCGATATCGACACAGATAACGTCATTGCCGGTCTCAGCAAAACAGGTACCCGCCACCAGACCTACATAGCCCGTCCCAACAACCGCGATCTTCATGCCCCTTCTCCTTCAGCTAGAGCTTCTCTGACTACTAACACGCGCCACTCCCGCGCTTTTGGAAGATTTACCCTCACGAACGGGATTCGGTATCGGGAATGTGTGCGGCCGGCCCTGCGTTGTCGCTTGGGGCAGACACACAGGTCTGCCCCTACATGGTAGCCGGAACGAGGTTGTTCACGCGTTCCTCCCTGCCAAAGGGCGAGGATAAGAAAACCATCCGATTGGTTGAAATCGCCAAGGACGGCCGGCTTGCATGAAAGGTTTGCTTGTTCCGCGATTCGCTCTCCCTCCGGGAGAGGGCGAGGGTGAGGGCAGGTTTCATTCTCTACGAGCGAGCATAAGCCCATGCGTTCGAGGCAGGTTCGTGCCAGCATTGCTAGAGGGTCACGTCTGAAAGTCCGTCAATCGTACGAAGCGCTGGTAGCGGTCCTCGATATCGGCCAGAGAGGTTGTCGCCAAACGCTTCACGCCAAAATCCTCGACTGTAAACGACGCGACCACCGAACCGTAGACAATAGCCCGGCGAAAGCCTCGTTGGCTCTCATCCTCCGTCCGCGCCAGCTGGCCAAGAAAGCCCCCGGCGAATGAGTCTCCGGCCCCCGTGGGGTCGAATACCTCCTCCAACGGATAGGCGGGAGTCGCAAAGACCGATGAATCGGTGAACTGCAACACTCCATACTCGCCGCGCTTGATTAAGACCACGCGCGGGCCCATTTTCAAGATCGCGCGCGCCGCCCGAACGATATTGTTATAGCCGCTTAGTAGGCGCGCCTCCGAGTCATTGATAACCAGGACCTCGACGCGTTGCAGGACGTTTTTGAGGTGCTCGAGGCTCTCACGAATCCAATGATCCATGGTATCGCACGCGACCAGCTTCACCCGCCGCAGCTGTTCCAAAACTTCAATCTGTATACATGGATCGATGTTGCCCAGAAAGACGTATTCGGCATCGCGATAACGCTCGGGCAAACGCGGCACAAATCCTTCTACGACGTTCAGGTGCAATTCCAGGGTGTCGCGCACATTGATGTCTTCGTGGTAACGGCCGCGCCAATGAAACGTTTCGCCCTTGTCTCTTTGGAGGCCCTCCAGATCGATGCTCCGCTGCGTAAAAAGCTCCAAGTGCTCTCCAGGAAAATCCTGCCCTACGACACCGACGAGACGCACGTTTGTGAAGAAACTTGCAGCCAACGCAAAGTAAGATGCGGAGCCCCCGAGGATCCGCTCCGCGGAGCCGAACGGGGTCTCGATGGAATCGAAGGCAACGGTACCGACAACCAGCACGCTCATAGGTACTTCCCGATGATTGGTCGCAGATCGCTTCTGATCTTTCTCGGGATGCGCGATCTGTCGGTAATAATAGCATCCTTTAAGGCAGAGGCACAGGCGCAGGAACGCGCCTCACCCAGCGCCATGGCAACCCGCCGGATCGTCCGTTGCGCCAGGTCCGCGTTTTGTTTGAGTACTGCCAGAACGTGTTCAATTTCCACGTCCCCCGCGGCTTGATTCCAGCAGTCATAGTCCGTGGCCAGCGCCAACGTGCCAAAACAAATCTCCGCTTCGCGCGCCAGTTTCGCCTCCTGAAGATTGGTCATTCCGATAACGTCCGCTCCCCAAGTTCGGTACAAATTTGATTCCGCTCGGGTTGAAAACTGCGGCCCCTCCATGCACAAGTAAGTTCCCTCCCCATGAACCGCGGGGGCGCCTTCTTGCGTTGCGGCCTGGGCGAGTAGCCGCGTAAACTCGCTACAAAAGGGATCTGCCAGACTAACGTGCGCCACGATTCCTCTGCCGAAAAAACTGCTGGCGCGTTGCGTCGTACGGTCAATAAACTGATGCGGCACGACGATGTGCCCCGGTTCGATCTCCGCGCGCAAGCTGCCAACAGCGCTGACGGAAATGAGCCGCTCAACGCCAAGCTTTTTCATGGCAAAAATGTTTGCCCGAAAATTTATTTCGGTTGGCAACAGGCGGTGGCCCCGGCCATGGCGTGGCAGGAACAGCAACTCCGTTTTTCCCAGCCATCCCTTGATGAGCTTGTCCGAGGGCTTGCCGAAGGGAGTCGTGACCCCCACCTCGCGTACCTTTTCCAAACCCTCCATCTGGTACAACCCGCTGCCGCCAATGACCCCAAGAATGCTTTTGCGCATCGATGCTTATTGCGCCTCGGTCAATACGGCAAGAGAGTTGCGCCGCGGCCGAGACTCCTCTCCTTGCAGCTGCCCACAGGCGGCCTGGATGTCGTCGCCCCTCGGACGGCGTACGTTGACTTGAACGCCCTGAGATTGCAGGACCTGTTGAAAGCGTTCTATTTCCGTATCTTTCGGTCGTTGAAAGCTACTGCCGGGATGCGGGTTGAAAGGAATCACATTCACTTTAGAGCGAATGCCTTTAAGAAGCTTGCAGAGCTCTGCTGCATGTTCCTCTGAATCGTTTATGCCCCGCAGCAACACATATTCAAACGTGATCCTTTTGCGGCGCGGAATGGGCAGAGAACGGCAGGCCTCCATGAGCTTCTTAAGCGAATACTTCCGGTTGACGGGCATCAGCCGGCTGCGCAGCGCTTCGTTGGGGGCGTGTAACGAAACAGCAAGATTCACGCGCGTCTCTGCCATCAGCTTCTCCATTTGAGGAATCAAGCCGACGGTGGACAAGGTGATCCTTCGAGGCGAAATGCCAATGCCCCAACTGGGCTCGCTAAGCACTTCCAACGCCTTCAAGGTTTGTCCGTAATTGGCGAGCGGCTCACCCATGCCCATGAGCACGACATGGGTTATCCTACTTGGCGAACCCTCACCCCTCCCTCTCCCTGGAAGGGAGAGGGCAAAAGAGGGTTGTTCCAGCCTTTCTCCGTACGTCATTCCCGGGTGTTTTTGACGGGAATCCAGAGCTCGCTTGTGCGGTGGGGATGGTGTTTCATCGTTCGCTGCCACCCTCTCCCTTTGGGAGAGGGAGGGGTGAGGGTCTAGTGTTCGACTGACTTCGAGTACTTGGTCGATGATTTCACTTGCGCGCAGGTTGCGCTCTAACCCCAACAACGCCGTGGCGCAAAAGGCGCAGCCGAACCCACACCCGGCTTGGGTCGAAATACAAAGCGTGAGACGCTTGGTTTCCGGAATCAGCACGCTTTCGATAGTCTTGTCATCATCCAGGGTAAAGAGAAACTTTACGGTGCCATCGCTCGACTCCGATTTGCGCGCCAACGAAAGCCCGCTCATCGTGAAATCGCGATCCAGCTGAGAACGTAGCGAGGCGGAAAGATTGGTCATTGCGGCAAAGGAAGTTGCCTGCTTTTGGTACAACCACTGCCACACTTGCCTGGCGCGGTAAGCCGGTTGGCCATGTTCCGTCAAATAAGTTTCAAATTCCGTCAGACTTAAATCTTTGATGTTCAATTTCACAGGCCACGCGTTGGCCATCAGCGGGCAAGACAATCTAACTATCCCGCTGACGAAAAAACTTCGGTGGGTTTGAAAAAGAAGGCAATCTCGGTTGCCGCGGTTTCATTGCTGTCCGAGCCGTGGACGGCATTTTTCTCCACGTCTTGGCCGCAGTCCTTGCGTATGGTTCCGACTGCCGCCTTCGCAGGATCCGTGGCGCCCATGATCTCGCGATTTTTCGCAATGGCGTTCTCCCCTTCCAGCACCGAAACGAAAATCGGTCCCGACGACATGTATGCGCAAAGACTCGCGAAGAACGGTCGTTCCTTGTGGACTGCGTAGAAGGCCTGGGCACTTTCCGGCGTTAGACGGACCAATTTGGCCGCAGCGATTTTCAGGCCCGCGGCCTCGAAACGCTTCAGAATCTCACCAATTAACCGGCGCTCCACGGCATCCGGTTTGATCATCGATAATGTCCTCTCCAAGCTCATTTTCTGCCTAGAACCTCCCGCATCGTTTCTCCGATCAACGCCGGCGACGGAGTGATTTGGACTCCGGCTTGAGTCATTGCTGCGATTTTCTCATGGGCCGTGCCTTTCCCGCCCGAAATGATCGCGCCCGCGTGGCCCATTCTCTTTCCCGGCGGCGCCGTTTGTCCCGCTATGAAGCCAACTACAGGTTTGCGCATATTCGCCGCGATCCAGGCCGCTGCTTCTTCTTCAGCGCTCCCGCCGATCTCACCGATCATGATGACCGCTTCGGTTTCGGGATCGCGATTGAAAAAGTCCAGGATGTCGACAAATTCCAAGCCATGCACGGGATCGCCTCCGATGCCGACACAAGTGGACTGACCCAAACCCAACCGGGTTAACTGATCCACGGCTTCATAAGTTAAGGTGCCGCTGCGCGATACCACCCCGATATGGCCGGGCCTATGGATATGACCGGGCATGATACCGATCTTGCATTCACCCGGAGTAATGGCCCCGGGACAATTTGGCCCAAGAAGCTTCGAAGCGCGACCGCTCAAATACCTCTTGACCCGCACCATGTCTCGAACCGGCACTCCTTCGGTAATACAAATCAGCAGCGCAACACCGGCGTCTGCCGCTTCCAAAATCGCATCAGCCGCAGACGGAGGAGGCACATAGATCACGGTCGCGTTGGCTCCCGTTTCCGCAACCGCGCGGGCCACGGTATCGAATATCGGAATGCCTTCAAAAGAGCTTCCACCCTTGCCCGGCGTAACCCCGGCAACCATTTGCGTTCCATATTCCTTGCAGGCGCGGGTATGAAATTGACCGGTGGCGCCGGTAATCCCCTGGGTCAGAACGCGCGTGTCTTTATTGACCAGTATAGCCATATCAAAAGCAGAAACAGTGGAGTTAACCACGAAGGTCACGAAGTTAGGAGATTCAAGAAAGTAATTTTCCGAACCTTCGTGTCCTTCGCGTCCTTCGTGGTGTAATCGTATGCGCTCGTTGATTAGTCTTACAATCGCGAGTCGAAATGCCCTCCTACAAAACTCCTGACGATGCTAGTCGGTTAATTGACTGCGGCGACAACCTTCTCCGCGGCCTCGGCCATGGTCTCGGCCGGAATAATCGCCAAGCCGGAGCCAGCAAGTATTTGTCTACCGATTTCCACGTTCGTACCCTGCATGCGCACCACCAACGGGACGCCCACATTCAATTCCCGGGCCGCCTCCACCACACCCTGCGCCAGAACATCGCAGCGCATGATTCCCCCGAAAATATTGATGAGAACGCCGCGCACTCGTGAATCCGCTAACAGGATCCTGAAAGCCTGAGCGACCTTCTCCTTGCTCGCTCCACCACCCACGTCGAGGAAGTTCGCCGGCTCTCCGCCCGCGAGTTTAATGATATCCATGGTCGCCATCGCCAGACCAGCGCCGTTGACCATGCATGCAATGTTCCCGTCCAGGGATATATAGGAAAGATCGTATTTGCTCGCTTCGATCTCGCGGGGGTCTTCCTCATTCAGATCACGCAGCGCCAGGATCTCTTTCTGGCGGAAAAAAGCGTTGCTGTCGAAGTTCATCTTGGCGTCCAAAGCCATAACCTGCCCATCCCTAGTCAAGATAAGCGGGTTGATCTCGGCCAACGAGCAGTCACATTCATCGAAAGCCCTATACAATCCCTGCATCATCGCTACCAGCCTGGGCAACAGTGGCTGTGGAACCTCCAGCGCGTAGCCTAGCTTACGGCATTGAAACGGTTGAAGACCAAGAACGGGGTCGATGAGCTCCTTCAGTATCTTCTCGGGGCTCTTGGCCGCAACCTCCTCGATCTCGACACCACCTTCCGAAGAGACGATCACCGCAACCCGGGACTGGGAGCGATCGAGAACCATCCCAAGGTAAAGCTCCCGGTCAATATCGACGCCTTCCTCGACCAGTACTTTTCTTACCTGCCGTCCTTCCGGCCCGGTCTGATGCGTCACCAGCTTTCGCCCCAAGATCTCGCGCGCCTTCGTTTCGGCATCCTCGGGACTCGTCGCGAGCTTGACGCCTCCTGCTTTACCGCGCCCGCCGGCGTGAATTTGCGCTTTGACTACGCAACGGCCACCCAGTTCCACGGCAGCGGCTTTCGCTTCGGCCGGCGTCACTGCGATCTTCCCCCGGGGCACCCAGACGCCGTAACGCCGCAGGATTTCCTTCGCTTGGTATTCGTGAATGTTCATAGAGTCATCGTGCTCGTGCTCGCGATCGAACGAACACGAACCACGAACACGAGCCACGATTCGGTCAAACGGCCAAAATGCGATCCATGGCCTGAACAATGTCTTTCACATGGCTCAGTGACTCATCAAACGCTTTCTTGTCCGCGGCGTTGAGAGCAATCTCAATGATTTTCTCCACGCCCCCGGCGCCGATCATCACCGGAACGCAGAAATAGTAGCCGGTGACTCCATACTCGCCTTCCAGCAGCGCTGCGCATGGCAGTATCTCTTTGGTGTCGAGGAAATATGCCTCGGTCATACGAATCGCCGCGGAGGCGGGGGAAAAATAAGCCGAACCCGTTTTCAACAAGGCAACGACTTCCCCCCCGGCGTTGCGGACACGGCTTTCGATCTCGGCGAGGCGCTTATCGGAAATCAGTTTTTCAACAGGCACACCGCCGATAAAGCAGGTACTTCGAAGCGGAACCATGTCATCGCCGTGCCCGCCAAGAACCATAGCCGCAACACTGTTGACGGAGACGTTGAGATCACGTGCGATGAAAGATCGATAGCGCGAGGAGTCGAGAATGCCCGACTGGCCAACAACGCGATTTTTGGGAAAACCGGTAACGCGCTTTGTCAACGTCACCATGGCATCCAAGGGGTTTGTAACCACGATGACGAAACTGTTCGGCGCGTGTTTCTTTATGTTCTCCGCAACCGAGCTAATGATCTTGGCATTGGTTCCGACCAGATCGTCGCGGCTCATGCCAGGCTTGCGCGCAACCCCGGCCGTGACGATGCAAACATCGGCGCCGGCAATATCTTCGTATTTGTTCGTTCCGATCACATTGCCGTCGAAGCCTTCCACCGGTCCCGCATGAGAAAGATCGAGCGCTTTGCCTTGCGGCAGACCCTCTATCACGTCAAAAAGAACCACATCGCCCAAGCGCTTGAGCAAACAGAGATGGGCCATGCTGCCGCCAATATTTCCGGCGCCAATCAAGGCGATTTTCTTTCGTGCCATAACTTCCTCTATGTCCTGTTTCGAGTTACGAGTTTCGGGTTACGAGTTTCGGCACCCGGAAGGTCATAGCCCGATGTTTTCCTGAGCCTTAAACCTTAACCTGCATCCTCTACATATTGGCAATGATCTCATTGCCGAAACCGGAGCAACTCACCAGCTTCGCGTTCGCCATCAGCCGCTCAAAGTCGTAGGTTACCGTCTTGTTGCCGATTGCTCTTTCCAGTCCTTTGATAATAAGGTCGGCCGCCTCTGTCCAGCCCATGTAGCGCAGCATCATCTCGCCTGAGAGAATAACCGAGCCCGGGTTGACCTTGTCGAGATCGGCGTACTTTGGCGCGGTGCCGTGGGTTGCTTCGAATACCGCATGGCCGCTGTCGTAATTTATGTTGGCCCCCGGCGCGATGCCGATGCCGCCGACCTGCGCGGCCAGAGCATCCGAGAGATAATCGCCGTTTAGATTCATCGTCGCGATCACGTCGTAGTCTTTGGGCCTGATGAGCACGAACTGCAATGTCACATCTGCAATCGAATCCTTGATCAGGAGCTTGGTTTTCCACTTGCCGTCGCCGTGCGTCGGCCAAAGTTTAAGCGCTTCCTCCACTTCATTCTTAATGTCTTTCTGCTGCTCGGGCGACATCATTTCAAAGCCCGGATCGATCATCTTCGCGTTCTCTTCCACGCTCAGCGACGGCTTCTGCTCCTTGTTGCCAAGGATCCAGGTCTCGCGTTCGGTCACAATCTCATTGCGAAACTCACGCTTCGCCAACGCATAGCCCCATTCCATGAAGGCTCCCTCGGTGTACTTCATGATGTTGCCCTTGTGCACCAAGTTGATGTTCCTGCGCTTGTTCGCCAGCGCCCAGACGATCGCCGCCCGCACGAGTCGCTCGGTCCCTTCGACGGAAATCGGCTTGAGCGCGATCCCCGCCGTTTCTGGAAAGCGTATCTTGGCGTACTCTGTGGGGAAGTTTTCCTTGAGCAGGCCCCTGAATTTCTTGTTTTCCTGGGTGCCGTTAATAAATTCGATGCCGGTATAGATATCCTCCGTGTTTTCGCGGAACACCACCATGTCGACATATTCAGGATGAACGACTGGAGAAGGCACGCCCTTAAAGTAACGGACCGGGCGCTGGCAGACATACAGATCCAGGAGCTTGCGCAGCGCCACATTGAGCGAGCGAAAACCGCCGCCGATCGGGGTCGTCAGCGGCCCCTTGATTCCCACCAGAAATTCCGTAAACGCCTCTACCGTTTCGTCCGGCAACCAGGTGTTGAACATTTTGAATGACTTCTCGCCCGCGTACACCTCCATCCAATGTATCTTGCGCTTGCCCCTATAGGCCTTTTCGACGGCCGCATCAAAGACGCGCGCCGAAGCACGCCAGATGTCGCGGCCCGTACCGTCTCCTTCGATGAACGGAACGATGGGGTTGTCGGGAACATTCAGCTGTTTGTTCGCCGTCAGCGCTATTTTTTCACCGTCCTTCGGCACTGTAACGATTTTGTAGTCCGCCATAGTCTTCCTCATGCGCAAAAATAGCCTAAGGGAATTCAGCCTTGGCGCCCCCCTTAGGCTATTTAGCTTGAAAAGTTTTTAAACGCGTTGAACTTAGCCCATAACCAAGGGAGAGTCAAGGTGGTGTGATTTCATTATTCTTCTTTGGTTCCAACCACTTCTGCAGATAAGACGCTGCCACATCACGGCCTCCCAAACCGAAGGCGAGGGCAAGCGCCAGGCAGAGCGCGCCAAAGACCAGGATAAATGCCCAGATCACGATTTCCGAGGCAATCTCCAGGATTTCGAGCACTCCGGCAACGACAAAGACGACTGTGGCAATGTACACGACCCGGCCGATAGAGGCCGCTTGCGCCAGTCCCGCGTTAGCGCAGGAGGTCCGGGTTACCGTTTCAAGGAAATTGGCAAAGTAAAGTCCCAGGATCAGCACGACGAGCGCCGCCGCGATCTTGGGAATATAAAGATAAATCGTGTGCAGTGTATCGGTAGCGCCGCTCAAGTTGAGCGTTTCCAATGTGGTCACAATCACAATCAAAAACAGAAACCAAAAAACCAGCAGCCCGACGATTTCAGACGGGGTTTGGCGGATGCCGCCGCGGTCGAGCGCCTGCTTGATCCCGGTACGATCCGCGACCACATCGAACTGGAACAATCTGAGCAGGCGGACCGTGATACGCTTGACGATATTGCAGACAGCCCAACCTACCAGAATGATGGCAATAGCAAACAAAAGGTTCGGTAAGAACACGGCGATTCGAGCCACAAAGGCATCCCAGAATCCGCTTACGGCAACCACAGGATTCATAGTTCCTCCCCTGGACCGGTAATGTTATGACCCTACTACATAGGGGAGGCAAGCCGAAAATGTCAACTTGCATTTTGCGGTCAGCGTCACGGCAGGAGATGGTGTTTGGGTATACCACCCCAGCACTCTTGACCGCATCTGTTGCGTCCGATTTGGAGTTATCGTGACGGTCTCGCAGAGTGTATTCCTGCTGTGTGATCCTGAGGAACACCGTGACGAAGAATCTGCTTTTGGGCCGGGCTTCAAGCAACGGGAAAACCAGATCCTTCGCTGCCGCTCAGGATGACCGGAACAGGGCAACGAGGATACCCTAGCCCTCCGGCCACTTGAATCCCCCTTCCCTGACCACTATAGTCTTTCGGAATCTGGGCCGGCCACAACAAACTCGCGCATTGGGACTTCCACGTTGCACATAACGATTCGTCAGCTTGCCAGAGCGTATGGACTGCTATGGGCGCTTAAAGACATCACTTGCGATTTCTCGCCAGGCGACCTGATTGCTCTTCTCGGCCCGAACGGGGCCGGCAAGACCACCCTGTTGAAACTCCTGGGCGGCCTGATCCAGCCAACGCATGGTGCGATCCAGTTCGACGGAGAACCTCTGGCACGGCAAGCCACGGCATGGCGCGCCAAGATCGGCTTCCTTGTGCCAGGAGAACACCTGTACGACAACCTGACGGTACGGGAAAACCTGGAATTCTTCGCCGGCATTTACCAAAAGAGAATTTCTCCCGCCGAGCTTAACCATACCCTGCAGGCAGTGAACCTGATCAGCCGCTCAAACGAGCTCGGAGAAACGCTGTCGAGCGGCATGAAATGCCGCCTGGCTATAGCCAAATGGCAGCTGCTCGATCCCGAGCTTTTACTACTCGATGAGCCTTACGGGGTGTTAGACGGGCGCGGGATAGACCTGCTGGAGACGTTTCTCAAGCAGCAATGCGCCAAGGGCCGCATCGTCGTCATCGCATCACACCACGTTTCGCGCGTGCTCGATCTCTGCAGCCGCGCGCTTATCTTGGACCAGGGGAGGCTCAAGTTCGATGAGCCCCGGCAGCAACCCTGGGATAATTTCGCACGCGCCTTCAGCGAGTTCCTGCCGCGCGGGGAAAGATGAGTTTTCTCAAGCAGACACGCTTGCTCCTCGTCAAGGATGTGCGCCTGGAGCTGCGCCGGCGGGAAACTCTGCTGACGATGTTTTTTTTCGGCACGCTCCTGCTTTTCGTATTCCACTTTTCTTTCGATCTGGCGCCCGAGAAGGCGCTCGATATGGCCCCCGCCCTGCTCTGGCTCGCTTTTCTATTCACCGGCACGTTGGGGCTGGCGCAGTTGTTTCAATCCGAGCGCCAGAACCACTGCCTGGATGCCCTACTCATGTCACCCCTGGATAGGGGCGCTTTCTTTCTTGCCAAAGTCTGCTTTACCCTTGTCCTGATGGTCCTGGTGGAAATAGTGGTGATACCGCTGTTCTGGGTTCTTTTTAATTTGCCCGGCTGGAATCTGCTGCCGTTTCTCTTTATTATCACGGTGTTGGGAACGGTGGGATTTTGCGTGCTCGGCACGCTCCTGGCCGCGATGACTCTGCGCGCCAGGGCGCGTGAGCTGCTGCTGCCGTTGATTCTCTTTCCGCTCATGATTCCGGTCATTTTGGCGACAATCCGCTGCATGGAGGCGTTCATTCAAAGCGGGGAGCTGTCCGAGGGCGCCCACTGGTTGCGTCTGCTGATTGGATTTGATGTGATGTTTCTCACTGCCGGCATACTGATGTTCGATTGGGTGATTGATAACTGATCTATGGCTCCAGTCCGTCACGGCGCGCGCCGGAAAAAAAGCGGCGCGCTCGGCGCTCTTGCGCTGATTTTCATCATCGTCGGTTTGTATTGGGGACTCATTCACGCGCCGGCTGACGCATTTCAGGGCGACGTTCAACGGATCATGTACTTGCATGTTCCGAGCATTCTCACCGCATATCTATCTTTCTTTATAGTGTTCGTGGGCAGTTGCCTCTACTTGTGGAAAAGGGAGCGACGCGATGATATTCTTGCTCACTCAGCGGCGGAAATCGGCGTCCTCTTTACGGCGCTGACCATCATCGAGGGTTCGATCTGGGGCAAACCTACCTGGGGAGTATGGTGGACGTGGGATGCGCGCCTGACGCTGACTGCGGTCCTGCTGTTGATTTTCACCGGATATTTGATGCTTCGCGCTCTCAGTGAAGACGAAAGCCGCGTTGCCCCCTCGGCCGCGGTACTGGGCATTATTGGATTTCTCGATATCCCCCTGATTCACATGTCGGTCTACTGGTGGCGCACGCTTCATCAGCCGCCATCGATCCTGCGGCCCGACAAAGCTCCGTGGGATAACGTGCATCCGGAAATGCTGGCGGCTCTCGGCATCAATTTCGTAGGGTTCATTTTGTTATTTTTTTATCTGCTCTCGCTTCGTCTTCGTCTCGGCGAAATAAAAGAAGAGATCAGATCATTGAGGCTGAATCGAGCGTAGCCATGAGCGCTTGGGGCTTTGTCTTTCTAGCTTATGGGATCGTATGGACCGCAATTCTCCTGTATCTTGTGGGCCTGAAACGGAGGCTCAAGCGCGCCGAGCTTGAGCTCGCAGAGCTGCGCTCGGCGGAGGAGTTTTCCAGCGATGAACAAAAATAGGCGGTTCGCTATTGGCGGGCTGATCATCGTCGGCGCTCTGGCCTACATTATTTACGGCGGAATGCGGGAAGCCATCGTCTATTTCAAGACGCCCTCGGAGCTCCAGGCGGAGCCCCCTACGATGAAGCAGTTTATTCGGATGGGCGGCATGGTTGTTCAGGGCTCGCTTGAGAAGGACGTCAAGAATCTCACTTACCGCTTTAATCTCACTGACGGCACGGCTTCGATTCCGGTATTTTTTAAAGGCATGCCGCCGGATCTCTTCTCCGAGGGGAAGGGCGCCGTGGTGGAAGGTCGCATCGGCCAGGACGGCGTCTTTCAAGCCACCACAATCATGGCCAAGCACGCCGAGGAGTACAGCCCGCATGCCGAGGGGACCGATGCGTACCCCAAGAGTTTCGTTCCTGGTAAGGATTTCACCGGGAAGTGATTGCAGTCATCGGCCATACCAGCATTCTTCTGGCATTTCTCCTAGCCCTCGTCGGGATCGCCGTCGCGGTTCTCGCCTCGCGGCGTGGGCGCGAGCATTACTTCGCATGGGCCCGCCTGGCGATCTACGGTCAGTTCGCGTTGGTGACGCTGGCCGCTTTGTCTCTTATCTACGGCTTCGTCATCACAGATTTTTCCATCAGGTACGTGGCTTTCAATACGACGCGCGCCACACCGATCTATTACCGCGTCACCGGATTCTGGGGCGCGCTCGAAGGTTCGCTTTTGCTGTGGGAGTGGATCCTGATCATCTTTTCCGGCCTGGTCGCCTGGATGTATCGCGACCGTCAGCGCGATCTCCTGCCCTGGGTGCTCATGATCTTTTCAATTGTTTCGGCTTTCTTCCTTGGCGTCATTGCCTTTGCGTCCAATCCGTTCGAGACCCTCTCGCCGATTCCGGCCGACGGCCGCGGCTTAAACCCGCTACTCGAAGACGCCAACATGATGACCCATCCGCCCCTTCTGTACACTGGGTTTGTCGGCCTAACCGTCCCTTACGCTTTTGCAATGGCGGCGCTCATTCGTGGCAGGCTCGACGACGTATGGGTTGTCACGACGCGCCGCTGGACGATTATTGCCTGGTTCTTTTTGACACTGGGGAATCTCGTCGGGGCATGGTGGTCCTATCACGTTTTGGGTTGGGGCGGTTATTGGGCGTGGGACCCGGTTGAAAATGCCGCGATTATGCCGTGGCTGCCAGCCACTGCTTTCCTCCATTCGATCCAGGTGCAGGAACGGCGCCAGATGCTGAAGGTCTGGAATCTCTCGTTGATCATCCTCGCGTTCAGCCTTACGATTTTTGCCACTTTTCTCACGCGCTCCGGCATTCTTTCGTCCATTCATGCCTTTTCTTCCGGTCCAGTGGGCGCTTTCTTTCTGGTATTTCTCGGCTTCGTGCTCTTGGGATCGTTTGGCTTGCTGGCCTACCGCTCGGAACACCTGAAAGGCCAACCCGAGCTCGATTCAATGGTTAGCCGCGAGTCGGCTTTCTTGCTCAACAATATCGTTTTGGTCTCGGCGCTCTTCACGGTTTTTCTTGGCACAATCTTCCCGCTCATTTCTGAAGCCGTGGCGGGCGTTCAGGTGAGCGTCGGCGCTCCTTATTTCAATGCCGTTACGACACCGTTGTTTGTCTTCATGGTCTTCCTCATGGGCGTGGGGCCGATGATCGCGTGGCGCAAGGCGTCCTGGGACAATCTCAAACGCAATTTTCTCTGGCCCGCCAGCGGCTCACTGCTGATCGGGCTCGTATTGTTCATCTGGCAGGTGCGCGATTTCTGGCCATTGCTGGGCTTTACGCTGTTAGCGTTTGTAGTGCTGACAATTATCTATGACACCGCGCTTGCGCTGCGCGCTCGTCGCCGCGTAGCCGGTGAGGGGATTCTCAGCGGACTGGCGACGCTTACCCGGCGGAACCAACGGCGCTACGGCGGCCTCGTGGTTCATCTTGGAGTCGTGCTGATCATCATGGGAATCGCCGGTTCCATGTCCTACAGCGTGGAGCGGCAAGCCACACTGGGGATGAAGGAACGTCTCCAGATCGGCCGCTATCTCATCCAGTTCGAAGGGTTGAAAGGGTCGCAACATGCCACTCATTTTCGCGTTGAAGGTCTCTTCAGAGTTCTCAATGATAACCGTGAAGTGGGGCTCTTATCCCCTGCGCTCAGGTTTTATCCCACTCAGGACTCCCCTGTGGGACGTGCTGTGCATCGAAGCACGCTCGGCGAAGATATCTATCTGATCCTTTCGGGTTTCAGCGAGCTGGAAAA
This sequence comes from uncultured Syntrophobacteraceae bacterium, assembly GCA_964410485.1. GTDB lineage: Bacteria > Desulfobacterota > Binatia > UBA9968 > UBA9968 > CAYPHJ01. The sequence goes on along the minus strand of CAYPHJ010000002.1, from coordinate 20,530 downwards.
AAACGAAGCAACCCTGAAGGCACTTGTGCGGCCTCTCGTCATATGGATTTGGATCGGCGGCTTCGTCATTTTTCTGGGAACTTTGATCTGCCTGCTGCCTATGGGACGGGTCTCCCGTCAGGAAGTGTAAAATGGCCTGGCGCCGTCTGGCTATTGTGGTCCTCATCGTCGCGCCGATTCTCTGGTTGCTGGCGTTTGGCTTCAGCCGCGATGCCCGTTATATCGCGTCGCCGCTGGTGGCCAAGCCGGCAGCGCCGTTTACAGTCACGCTTTTCAATGGCGAGACGGTAACGCTCGAGGGCCTGCGCGGCAAAGCTGTCTTTCTAAATTTCTGGGCCTCCTGGTGCGCTCCGTGCCGCGCCGAAGCAAGGGACCTGGAAGCGGCGTGGCAAAAAGTCAAAGGCAAGGATCATGTGATTTTCATCGGAGTGGCGCTTCAGGACACGGAAAAAGCGTCGAAGGGGTTCCTCGAAGAGTTCGGGATTACCTATCCTAACGGCAGAGACGAGAGCGGAACGATCGCTGTGGAATACGGCGTGTGGGGTATCCCGGAGAGTTTCTTCATAGATCCGCAAGGGCGAATCACATACAAGCACGTGGGCGCCATTGGTTCGGCAACCGTGATCGCCAAACTCGAAGAGGCGGCGCGGGGGATTGTCAGCGCGAGAGAAGGGCGAAAAAACTATCAGCCCATACGGTGATTTTATGTTTGCCCGCTTGATCGTTTTTGTTGTCCTGTTCGTGGCCACTCCGCTGTGGGCGTTGAGCGGCGATGAACTCGAAGAAAAGACCCGCGTTATTGCCAGCGAGTTGCGCTGTGTGGTGTGTCAGAACTTGTCTGTCGCTGACTCTCCGTCGGAGATGGCGCAGCAGATGCGCGCCATTGTGCGCGACCAACTCGCAGCAGGAAAAACGCCCGACGAAGTGAGAAGCTACTTCGTTTCAAGGTATGGGGAATGGGTGCTGCTCGCGCCGACGCCAAAAGGGTTCAGTCTTTTGCTTTGGGTCCTTCCCTTTGTCGCTCTGGTGGCAGGGCTGGCAGTCGCCATTGGGCTAGCCTGGCACTGGGCGCGGCGCAAACAAAAGGTCGACGATCGTACGGTTGATCCGGCCTTACTCGCCCGCGTCCAAAGTGAGATGTTGTCCGAGCAAGCTATGGAACCGGACGATTCCGAGCCACGCTCGCCATTGGCGCGCGAACGTGCGCGGCTCTATGCCGACTTGAGCGAGCTTCAATTCGACTATCAGGCGGGCAAACTGTCTGAGGAAGACTTTCATGATTTGCGCCGCGAGATAGAACTGAAAGCAGCAAGGCTGCTGGAAGAGTCTGACCGAACTGTGGTGGCCGAGCCGCCAGCCGTTGGTCCTGAGCCCGGCGCAGGGCTCAATTTAAAAACACAACCGGAGAAGACCCAACGGGCCGTGGCCCCTTCGCCAGCCCACAAACCGATTCGCGGTTGGAAGCTTGCAACGGGAGGAGCCTTCCTGCTGCTCTTCGGTTTGACGCTGGGTATCGCGTTGACGGGCTCCCTTCGCCCCCGACTATCCGAAAGCGACTCGATCACCGGAGATTTTCTCACCGGCACCAGCCCGCGCCGCGACGTTCAATCGTCTTTAAACGACGGCAAGGCCGCTTTCGCACAGCAAGACTGGCCCAAGGCCATTGAGGCTTTCAAGAGGGTTCTCACCCTGGACCCCAACGAGCCCGAGGCCCACACCTACATGGGATACATCCTGGTTCAGGCAGGGCATGCAGAGGGTGCGCTGATGGCTTTCGACAGAGCACTTGCTATCGCGCCGGATCTCCCGATGGCTCTCTGGGGCAAGGGCATGACGTTGTACCAAGCCAAGCAGGATGCAACAGGAGCCCGGCAAACCCTGGAAAAACTCGCGGCCTTGCTACCGCCGGGTCAAGAGCGCAGCGAAGTGGAAAAAGCGCTTGCCGAAATTTCTCAGAGTGCGTCGCCGGCACCCGCACCATCTGCGGGGGCGCAAATCAGCGGCACGATTCGCGTCGATCCAAAGCTCCAGGGGAAAGTGGACAAGCAAGCGACATTGTTCATCATCGCGCGCCCTGCCGGAGGATCCGGCGGACCGCCATTGGCCGTGAAAAGAATCGATACACCAAGTTTTCCACTATCCTATTCCCTCGGCCCTGAAAATGTCATGATCCAGGGAACTCCGTTCAGCGGCAAACTGCTCATCAGCGCGCGTCTCGACAAAGACGGCGACGCCATGACGCGTGACCCAGGAGACTTATCCGGTGGGTCGAAACAGCCGGTGGAAGTCGGCGCAAAGAACGCCGACATCGTTCTGGATCAAATAGCCAAATAAATGTACTGGGTGAACCCCCCTTTAACAAAGATTCCGACCTTCTCCCGACCTGTCATCCTGACTCCCCTCTGTGTCATCCCGAGCGAAACGAGGGATCTGCTTTTCTCTACATTTCGAGTGCATTCGCTTCGCTCCAACGATTCGCGGATTTCCTCCCTGCGGCTTCCTTCTGTGCAAGCCGGACATGGGGTGTTCAACGCTGGTAAGAGCTGTCGATTGGAAATGGCTAAATTGCGCAGAGCCTCTAGGGTGCGCCCGTGTGCGCGCGGAAGAGCCAGATGCGGCTGGCTTTGTTCCATTTGAACGAGCTGTTGACGACGGCGAGCGTTCCACTACGGTTAACGGCGAGCTTACGCATCAAAAAGCCTTGACGGCTACCATTGAAGCCAAATGCGGGATCGGCACTGCCGGGAATGGTAGCAGGCGCCCCGAAACTCTTCCCGCCATCACTTGAATAGGTGAAACCAAGTCCTCGGGGAAACTCGCGGCGACTAGGGAATAGCTCCCAGATTGCGTACATCTTGTCTGCGCCAGAAAACGCAAGTGAGGGAAAACTCACACTGTCGAATTTTTCCGTGTGCCCATTCGAAATCTCCCGCGGTTGTTCGAATTGACGCCCGCTATCGGTCGAGCGGGTGTAGCTGATATGATAGCGCTCGAACGGTCCGGCAGGACTCTCGGCAAAAACAAGATGAACCGTGCCTTCGGAATCCACGGCGATTTTTGGCGCATCGGAGTGCCCGCCGCTTTTGAAGACGACTCGCGGCCCATCAAATGACCGCCCAGCGTCGGGTGACTTGGCAAAGTGAATATCGGCGGTCCTGCTTTCACCCACCGTCCAGGCAAGATACACCGTGCCATTTGCATCAACCGCCAGCGCGGGGCTGCGTGCCGGAACCGCGTCGTCTCCCGCAACATGTACCGGATCCGCAAAGCTTCGGCCCCCATCACTCGACCGGCTAAAACGCAAGGCGCCTTCATATTCCGTCCACGCGGCGTAGACTTCGCCCGCAGGCCCGATGGCGAGATCGAGGCTGCCGTTGTGCCAGTGGCGTCTGGTAAGGCGTCCCTTGCCGGCACCGGCAGTCGTGTTTGATAGGTTGATCGGAACACTGAAGGTTTTTCCGCCGTCGGCCGAGCGCGCGAAGAAGATCTCGCCACCATGAGTTCCACCGGAGAAAACGATCTCCTGCCAGAGGACATAGATCTCGCTTGCGCTGCCTGACATGATATGCACGCGCGGCAGCCAGGAAAAAACGCGCGGGCTTCTGGAGACGTTCACTGGGTGATCAAATCGCTGCTTTCCATTGGCCTCGTAAACCTGGAGAAAAATATCTTTCCGCGCCTGGTCAGCCCAGGCAACTGCAATAGCGCCCGCATCGTTGATGGCGACGGTGGGATCGTCCACGTAGCGCCAGTCCGACTCATTCATGCGCCACGGCCCTTGGTATCCACCACCCGAGGCAACTACGATTTTCTCTTGCCATTTGACTGGCGTTAGATTTGCCGTGGCCGGGTTAGCCGGTGCGAGCAGAGCGAACGGCAACAACAGCAAGAGTCGAATACTTGCGCTACACATTCTTACCTCATGAGATCCTACAAGATCGCCCGCACGCTGATCGATGACACGCGCGACGATGGATTGCCTAGCAACCGCCTATTTCGGCAACAACACTTCTTTTAGCCGGGCGAGCAGTGCCGGCTCGATCTTGTAGAGGTCATGCACCACTCTCGTCATCTCTTCGCCGCTTACAGGATCAATATCGAGCCTCGACTTTTTGGCATCGGCGAGGAACTCCGGATCTTTCAGAGTATCGGCAAAAGCCGTACGTAAAATCGCCATCCGGTCTTTAGGCGTTCCCGGCGGAGTAAAATACAGGCGGGTAATGGTTGCGATGTCGTGAACGCCATACCTCAGCAGGCGGCGCGCGTCTTCGGTTTTGGCATAATCGATTGCCAGTGGGACCTGCGGCAACTCGGGATGTTTTTTGGGCATTACCATGAGAACAACGTTGAGATCGCCCGCCTCGATGGCCTTGGACCACATGACTTTGATCGATTCCCATGCCCAGCATCCACCAGCCAGCTCGCCGCCTTCCGCAGCAAGTTTGATATCTGCAGTCCCTTTGTAAGGCTCGACCAATCGGATTGGGAGCTTCAAAGCCGCCTGAATTGTTCGAGCCACATCTGACGCGGTTCCACCTGCGCCGACGCCGCCCAACCTGATAGGCTCTTTCGCCGCAAACCATTGCTCCATATTGGTGATCCCGCTTGCTTTGGTCAGCGCGCAGACCGGATTGTCGACGCTTGGAGCCCCGAGATATTCAAATTTTCTGCCGTCGAATTTGGCTCCTTTGGCGCCCATGATCTGCTGCAAGGTCAAACCGCCGATATTGTTGCCGATGGTAAGACCGTCGGGTCGCGCTTGTTGATACATATAGTTCGCATGAATGAAGCCGCCCGCTCCGGTCATGTTTTCGACAATAATGGAGGGATTGCCAGGAATGTGTTTGCCCATGTGCCGCGCGATGGCGCGGGTGTAGGTGTCAAAACCGCCGCCTGGCGAGAAGGCGACAATCATTCTCATGCTCTTGCCCTTGTAAAACCCGTCGTCCGCCGCGGCGTGACTCGTACCCACGGCAGTGATAGCGATGATCAAAACCATCATTAAAAAACTGACCGTCAATCGAAAAGCTGCCCTCAACATGTAACCCTCCTTGACAAATTCTCTTCTGTCACCCTTTCTGCCCTCACCCCCCCACAGGGCGAGGAAATACCCAAGACCAAAGCAGGTGCTTCGCTGCGCGCGAAGACACGACCTCGGAGCGATGGCGTTTAGACCAATACTCCAGGACTCCATGACTCCAACACTCCGTCTCTTCGGCTAGTTCTGCGAATATTTGTGATACAGCCGATCGGTCTTTGCCGCCATAATGAAATCATTCTTGTGTAGATTGCGGATCTTGTGTGTCCACCAGGTAACAGCGACCTTGCCCCATTCGGTAGTGATGCGCGGATGGTGCCCTTCCACTTCCGCCGCTGCTGCGACTTCATCCGTGAATGCAATGGCGTCCCGGAAATTTTTGAAGCGAAAGGATCGGTCGAGTTTGGGAATACCATCCTCGTTGATGATCTGCCACTCGGGGACTTGCGGCTGCAGTTGCTTTCTCTCTTCGTCGCTCACAGCCGGCGCGCCGACACGACAGGCTTCACATCTCTGTTCGGTTAACTCTTCCATGGTCTAACGCCTCCAAGTATTTAGGGAGTAATGGAGTATTGGAGTGATGGAGTAATGGGTGCTGGGCTTTAAAGCAATACTCCAATACTTCCATTACTCCGTGTTATAAGTGTGGCATGACTTCTTCGACAAACTGGCGCATCGATTCCATGATCAACGCATGCGGCATGTTACCCATGTTCATCCAAACAATGAAGTGGCCCGCTCCAGTTCTTGCGGCCAGTTCTTGCAGCGCCTCGCGCGCGAACTCCGAATCGCCGATCACCGCATGATCGGCACATACCGTTTGATAACTTACTGGCAGCCCCGCTCCGCTCCGGCCAAGCCGCGCAGGCAGCGCTTCGCCGCGACGGGCCAACCATTCGATATAATTTGCACGCATGTCGGCAATGATTTTAAAGTAGCTCATCATCCCACCCTCGGCTCGGCGTCTGGCTTCAGACAACTTTTTTGCGAGATGCACAGGCACTAGTAAACCCAAGTCATGGCGCGCTCGAGGGTGGCCGTGTTGTTCCAGGCCCTTCCAATAGGCCCCGGCAAATTGCTTTACTTGCTCGGGTGTGCGGGTGTGGATCGGCAACAGTAAATTAAGCCCCAGCCGCGCGCCGACCTCCACGCCCTCGAGCGAACTGGTCGCCATATGAAATGGCGGCGGCGGGTTCTGCACCGGTTTTGGATTCACCACCACCTCGGGAATATTATAAAACCTGCCGGCAAACGTAAGAGTTTCCTCACGCCATGCTTTGCCGATGATCGTCAGGCTTTCTTCCATCATCTCATGCGTACTCTTGTGATTGATGTCGAAACATTCGTACACGCGACTGTGCGGATGGCCACCACCGGCCGCAAAGTCCATGCGCCCGCCGCTCAAGACATCGAGCAGCGCCGCCTCTTCTGCCAATTGAACCGGGTGATGAACCGGCAACGTGTTAACCGCCACGCCCAGGCGTAAGCGGCGCGTCTTTTGCGATGCGGCGCCCAGCACAACATAAGGCGCGGAGAGAAGCGAAAAGCGCGGTTGGCAATGAATCTCCGCAATCCAAAAGCCGCGGTAGCCAAGAGTATCGGCAAGCACCGCTTGCTCGAGAAATTCGCTCAGACGCAGTGCGGGAGACGAGCCGTCCGGGCACTGAATCTCCGTGAACAGGCTAACATTCATTGGCGATACGGCGTGCGTCCTATCTAGTGGTTCGTTGCTATACGTTCAGGGTCATCCAGCCGAGCGGGCGGACGCACGCGAGAGCCCCGATCCAGGAGAGACGCGGAAAATCTGGATTCCCGCCTGCGCGAGAATGACAAAACGGCACCGGCGGTGCCAACAAAATGCTCCGACAACATCCTAGAAGAGAATCGTCCTAATTTTCCGTACCATGATCCGAGCGGCGGCGTCGGTCTTCGGTCGTCGAGCGCGACAGCGCTTACCAGCCGAGCGCATAGCCCTCGCGCCGGGAATCGGCGCCCCCCATCCAGGTGCCGCTCTCGGGTTCGAGCACAATGAGCTTGGCGCTGCCGAAGGACCATCGATCGACAAGGGAGACTTTGTGCCCCTTCTCACGCAACTCCTCCACCACCCGAGCGTCAAAACCCGCCTCCACGCGCAATTGCTCAGGCTCCTGATCGCGTGGCGGCGTCCCTGGCAGATGGCTCCAACGCGGCGCCTCAACTGCTGCTTGAGGATCCATGTCCAAGTCGAGGAGATTGTGAAGTACCTGGAGGTTGGTCTGTGGTTGATCATCGGCTCCAGGGCTGCCGCCGACCGCAAAAAAACGGCCATCTTTGAAGACCATGTAAGTATTTAACGTGTGGGCAGGCCGCTTCCCCGGTTTGAGCGAGTTGGCATTACCGGGATCCAGGCCAAAGCTGCAGAGCCGGTTGTTCATAATCACTCCGGTATCTCCGGCAATGACGCGCGATCCGAACGGGGCAAAGATGCTCTGGATCAGCGATACCGCGTTACCCTCTCGATCGGTCGCGCAGAGATAGGTGGTATCTCCACCCAGAGCGGCCTGAGTCGGCTGTGGTTGCCACCCCTGATCATCGATCAGCGCGCGTCTCTTTGCCGCATATTCCTTGGAGGTCAGCATGGCAATCTTCGGATCGCCGAAATCAGGATCTTCGAGGTAGCGTATCCGGTCTTCGAAGGCGAGCTTCTTGGCGCCGATTTGACAGTGGATAACATCGGCACGCGACATGTCGAGGTTCTTTAATGGCCAGCCTTCTACGATGTTGAGCATCTCCAAAACCATAAAACCCTGAGATACAGGCGGCTGCTCGTAGACCACATACCCTCGGTAAAGTGAGTTGAGCGGCTCCAGCCAGCGCGCGACATTTCCCTCCAAATCGTCGATCGCGAGGATTCCACCTTCGCTTGCCAGAGCCTGGCAAATCGTTTCGGCTGTTTTGCCGCTATAGAACCCCTGCCGTCCCTTGTCGGCCATGTTCTCGAAGACGTCCGCCAAGCCTGGTTGCGCCACCAACTTGCCGGGCCTCACCGCGCCCAAAGGTCGGCGAAAGACGCGCTCGATCGAGGGAAACTCGGGACTGAATTCTTCGATCGCTTCCGCCAGTTCGAGGTGGAGCGGAAATCCATGACGCGCGCAATGGATCGCCTCGGCTGTGAGGCGCTTGAGATCCAGCGTCCCGTACTTTTTGTGCAGTTCGAGCCAGCCATCAACGGCGCCGGGAACCGCAACGCTGAGAGGCCCCGACGTGGGTATGCGGCTCAAGCCCCTGTCACGGAAGTACTCGATCGTTGCCTTACCTGGTGCAGGACCACTGGCATTGATCGCTTCGACCTTGCCGGTTTTGTTGATGTAGACCAGCGCAAAGAGATCGCCGCCGGGCCCGCACGATTCCGGTTTAACGACCGCCATGACAAATGCCGCTGCCAGGGCCGCGTCCACCGCATTGCCGCCATCCTGCAATGCTTTCACGCCTGCAACAGCGCCAAGATAGTGGCCCGCCGAGACCATTCCTCTGTCGCCCATCACTACCGGTCTTGCTGATTTGACGAAATTCATGACCCTCCCAACCCAAGAATCTCGGCTGCGTTGCCGCCCAGGATCTTGTTTCTTTCTTCCTGATTCAAGCCCAGCTCCTCAATTGCTTTCAAACTGTTTTTCACCAGCACACAGCCCTCCTCTGGTCCGTAGGGATAGTTTGTGCCCAGCACAAGCCGCTCTACGCCGAAGAACTCCTTTACACAGCGCAAGGTTGACGAAGGATGGTCGGCGGTATCGACGAAAAACCGTTTGAACGAATCTAGCGGATTCTCCTTGAGACCGTAGCGCTGGCGGATTTCTTCGGTACGCCCGGTATAGATATTGGCCGCGCGTTGGGCAAAGAAGGCGAGCACGCCACCGACATCGGCGACAACGAAGTTGATTTCGGGAAATCGCTCCAGGACTCTACCGTAAACCAATCGCGTCATGGCTACCGTACTGTCAAATGCCCAGCCGAAGATCAAAGTCGGCATGATGTCGATCCGTGTCGCTTCGCTGGCGAGCGGCGCGGTGGGATGGATATAGACCGGCAACTTGTGCTTGGCCAATCGCTCATAGATCGGAAATAGCCCTTCGCGGTCCAGCCCTTGGCCGTTAAGATTCGAAAAACAACCAAATCCTTTCAAACCCAATTCATTGACTGCTCGTTCCAGCTCCTCCAAAGAGGCCTCTACGGAGGCGGTTGGCAGCGTGAAAAACCCGACGAAACGTTGCGGATGCTTACGGCAGATGCTGGCGATGGCGTTATTGGCCGTTTGCGCAATCCGAACGGCATCTTGACCGTCGAATCGATCCGCCCCCGGCGCAGGAATCGTCAGCACGTGCACATCGATGCCGAGCCGGTCCATATGTTCGATGCGACGCTCCAGGTCGCGTCCCTGAAAGGTCGCCGTATTGATGCGGCACCCGAGCTTCTTGTCGTAAAAATACTGCATGCCGCTGTGCGGATCGGGCGGTTCCAGAACCACTGCGCCGTCCAGGCGTTTCATCTCGTCAATATATGTTTCGGGAAATACGTGCGCCTGAAAGTCTATCACCATTAGAACACCACCTCTGCTTCGCTGCGCTCAACATTTCAAATTACACATGTCAGATCTCAGAAGGGCCTGTTTGTAACCGGTTGTGCGTCACAAGCGGTTCCAACCGTCTTGAACAGCTTGAACGATTGGAACGTCTTGAACTCTTCTTAAATCGCGTACAATCGCCTTGCGTTGTCATCCAGGATCTTTTGAACCACTCGCGGCGCGACCGACCCATCTTCTTTGAGCTTGCGCAGTGCGGTGATTTCCGAAGACGTGTCGTTGTGGCCGTAATCCGTGCCGATCACCAGCTGATCCTCTCCCGAATACCCGAGCACGTATGAAAGATCATCATCGGTCTGGCATGCGACGTAGATCCGGTTGTCGCGCAGCACGTTCTTCTGTTCCACCGTCTCACCGCGACGCTGGAAGCGCCGAAAAAAATCGTGGAGCGCGTAGGGAACCCACTGCGAGCTGACTTCGATGAAAGCAAAACGCGTCCTGGGAAATTTGGACGGAACTTTACTGAAGAGGAGATCGTGGAAAGAAGCCACCACGGCCAGCTTGAATTTTGCAAACCCGCACTCGTTGGCAAAAAAATCGTGCAGCGCAAAACTTCCCGTGGCTGAATGGACGCAGATCGGTATGTCGAGGCGCGCCGCTTCTTCATATAGCGGAAAAAAATGGGGATCACTAAGACGCTTGTCCCCCTCCAGACCCCGCATGAAGATGCCGCACGCGCCGTTTTCCCGTGCAAAGCGAGCTTCCTCCAGTGCTTTCTCCATCGACAACAATGGCAGAACGGCTACCCACCGCAAGCGACGCGGGGCCGATTTCCAGATATCGATGAGCCAACGATTGTAGCTCCGTGTCAGGGCGAGCTCGACTGCCGGCTTGCGGGTGAAGGGGCGCAAGAAGATCGTCGGGTAGAGGACCTGCACGTCCACTTCCAATTCATCCATATGCTTCAGCCGCGCCTGGATATCGTCCATCTCTCTGGACTCTCTGGGCGTCTCAAGACCAACGTTGCGCGCTTTGCCTATATAGGTACCGTCCACGAACCAGGATTCACCGCCCGAGCTATCGTTGTCCGGCGTGGGCACGACACGCGGCCTGTAGGCTCGCTCCGAGTCGAGCATGTACGCCCAGCTCCGCTCTGTCTCTAACACATGGGCATCGGCATCAATTACAGCCATGGACTATCCTCCGAGATTCGTTCTCGTTAACTTTTGCCTGGTGTTGACGCGCTCGGTCTTCGATCCAATAGAACTGTTGCAGCCTTGGCAGGTGTAGTCATACAGCTCCCCATCCGGCAGAATCAACAGCAAACGCTCTCTTACCGGCATTGCCCGCCGGCACTGATTGCAATACAACAACGCTGCGTTGAATTGATCAAACGACTGCTCCATAGGACAACCTCGGTCTATGATCAAGCTTTGTGTTCAGTCTGCTCCGCCGCCTGGCGTGCCTTGGCTTCTTTGACCACCTTTTCCGTTAAATGGGGCGGCAGCTCCTCATAGTGAGAAAACTCGAGTTGAAATTCGCCACGCCCACTGGTCAGTGCGCGAAGATCCGGCGCGTATTTCAGAACTTCCGACATGGGCACTTTAGCTTTGATGACCTGGTTGCGCCCATTGGTATCCATGCCGAGAACCTTTCCCCGGCGGCTGTTGAGATCGCCGATTACGTCTCCCATACTTTCATCGGGAACGGTTATCTCCATATTCATAATAGGTTCGAGGAGCACCGGTTTGGCCTTTTCCACGGCATTTTTGAACCCAAGTGAGCCGGCGATTTTGAAGGCCATATCCGACGAATCGACATCATGGTAGGAGCCATCATACAGAGTGACGCGCACATCAACCATGGGGTAGCCGGCCAGATAGCCCCCGGTCATCGCCTCCCTGACACCCTTTTCAACTGCGGGGATGTAGTTTCGTGGAATAGCCCCGCCCACAATCTCGTCAACAAATTCGAACCCTTTGCCATGCGGCAGTGGCTCGATCTTGAGCCAGGTATCACCGTATTGGCCGCGCCCCCCGGACTGCTTCTTTAGCCTCCCCTGGGCGCTGGCGGCAGCCCTGATCGTTTCTTTATATGGAACTTTGGGCGCTTTGAGCACGACTTCGGAGCCATATTTTCGTTTTGCTTTTTCAACGAGAACCTCCACATGCTGCTGGCCCATGCCGGAAAGAATAAAGTCTCTCGTTTCTTCGTCTCGGTGGACTTCGATCGTAGGGTCTTCTTCCATCATTCGTTGCAGAGCCTGGGGTAGCTTGTCTTCGTCTTTTTTGCTCTTCGGCTCCAACGCAAACGACATTATGGGCGCAAACCGAACAGGCCCCTCGTATTCTATCGGCGCCTTCTCGTCGCAAAGCGTATCTCCCGTGGAGACTTCGTTCAATTTCGCGGCGGCCGCGATATCTCCCGCCCCGATCTCTTTCACGTGTTCCTGTTTCTTTCCTTCCAGACGAAATAGGTGGCCGACCTTCTCTTTGACCTGTTTATTAGCCACATAGCAACTCGCATCCGGCGCAATTTTACCGGACACCACACGCATGACCGAGAGCTTACCGGCAAACGGATCGATGATGGTTTTGAAAACATAAGCCGAAAAGGGCGCGCTCGGATCGTGGCGCCGCGCTTCCCTCTCTTCCGTCAGCGGGTTCTTTCCTTGCCATTCACGCTCATCTGATGGCGAAGGCAGATAATCAACGATAGCGTCCAACAGTTGTTGGATACCAATCTGCCGCGTCGCTGAACCATACAGAATGGGATAGAGCCTCCCTTGTCGGGCACCCTCGCGAAGCGCCTTTTTCAACTCCTCGACGGTCAACTCTTTACCATCGAGGTATTTCTCCAGTAAGGCGTCGTCAGTCTCCGACACGTCTTCCACGAGCTTTTGCCGCATTTCCTGGACCGCACTGTTCAAATCGGCCGGAATCTCCGACTCCACAAACTTCCCTGTGTCCCCCTCATACAGATAGGCCTTCATTAAAAGCAGGTCCGCGACGCCTTTAAAACCTGCTTCCGCTCCGATGGGCACTTGAAGGTACACCCCCTTCGCTCCCAATGTCTCGAGAACAGGGTTCACACGTTCCTCCACATCCCCCTGTTCATGATCCATTTTGCTGACGAAGAAAAGCCGGCTCATGCCGAGCGCGCCCGCTCTCTCCCACAAGCGCTCTGATTCGACTCGGAGTCCGACGGAAGGATTGAGCACAAAGACAGCGCCCCCGAAAGCACGCATGCAATTTATAGTATCCGCCAAGAATGCCGCATAACCGGGCGAGTCAATCAAAGTAATGTTGTATTTCTTCCACGCTAATGAGTGAAATGCGGTTGAGATCGATGTTAGATGATTGATCTCCTCAGGCTCGTGATCAAAGACGGAGGTGCCGTCCTGGACTTTGCCCAGCCTCTGGGTTGCCCCTGCTGTAAACAACATCGCCTCGGCCAGTGAAGTTTTTCCCGAGCCTCCCTGTCCAAGCATTCCAACATTGCGCAGTCTTTCCAGCTCCGTTGCAGCCATAATCGTGGCCTTCCTCCTTTCGTAATCAGCGCGCCGCCTTGAGTTCTTGAACCAAGTTTCTTTCGTGGACGATTCTGAGTCCCTCCAGTGTCAGGAATTCATCTACTTCGCTTATCGTCGCACACTCCGGTGCGATCAGGGGCGCCAGCCCGCCGGTAGCGACCACTTTAGCCTGGACGTCGTGCTCCTGTTGAATTCTCCGGACGATCCCGTCCACCAGCCCGACATAGCCATAGAACACGCCCGATTGAATCGACTGAACAGTATTCCGCCCCACCACTTCCTTGGGTTTGACGATTTCGATCCGTGGTAACTTTGACGCACGCTGAAATAATGCTTCCAGTGAAATTAGGAGTCCCGGAGCAATGGCGCCACCGACGTATTCCCCTTTTCTGGAGATAAGATCGACGGTGGTGGCCGTCCCGAAATCAACTACAATGCTGACGTCCCGGAACTTCTCGTAGGCGGCGATCCCGTTGACAATGCGGTCCGCGCCAACGTCCTTGGGGCTGTCATAAAGAATCGGCATGCCTGTTTTAACCCCGGGGCCGACCATCAGAGGCTTGATCTTGAAGAATTTCTCGCCAAGCTCCTGAGTAACGCTTACCATGGGTGGAACCACACAGGAAGCCACGATCGCGCGAATGTGATCGCAACGGAAACCCGCGGCAGCCACCAGGTGAGAAATGATCACACCGTAAGCATCTGCGGTTTGCTCCGCCTGAGTCAGCAACCGCCAATGCGTGATGAGCGTTTGTCGCTGGTATAGGCCCAGCACGATATTGGTGTTGCCGATATCAATCGCGAGAAGCATGTTTTATTCCAACACCGGCATGACATCACCGGCAATGATGCGTTCGAGCTTGCCATCCTCTTTTCTTAGGATCAATGCCCCGTCCGAATCAATCCCAATGGCCGTCCCGAAAGACACCTGATCGAAGCCGACTACGCGCACCCGCCGATCCTTGAGATAGAAGCGATCTTGCCAGCGCGCTCCAATCGCCCCGAAACCGCGCCCCTCGAGAACTCCATAACACCGGTCGAGGTCCTGAATCAATCGACGTAAGAATGCTTCACGATTGACTTTTTCGTGCCGGAGCGCCAGTAGCGATGTAGCGCCCTCGCGTATTTCACGCGGCATGGATTCAAGTGAAAAGTTCAAGTTGATGCCGATCCCCAGAATCAGATACTCCACCCGGTCTTGACTGCAACAGGCCTCCATGAGAATCCCAGCCAGTTTTCGACCGTCGACGAGAATATCATTGGGCCACTTGATCGCCGCTCTTGTGGGACTAAACGCATCCACCGCGTCCGCAAGCGCCACAGCGGCGGTCAACGTAACCTGCGGCGCATGCTCCGGACGGAGCGTGGGACGAAGCACAACCGAGAAATAAAGATTCACATAGGGTGGCGAAATCCATGTTCTGCCGAGCCGGCCCCGTCCCCGGGTCTGCTGCTCGGCAATAACGACTTCTCCCTCTGCGGCACCCTGATCGGCGAGCATGCGAGCGTACTGATTCGTCGAATCGAGCTCAAAAAAATAATGGAATTTCTTGCCCAGACGTTGAGTTGTGAGATCGTTCTCGACTCGAGCGAGTTGGAGGGGCAGAGCTTTCACGCCTGGAAGGAGGATTTTAATTGTTCATCGTGATCTTCATGTTGAAGTCAACGACCGGAGCCGAGTGCGTTAGCGCTCCCGAAGAGATAAAGTCAACGCCGGTGCCGGCCACCTGCCGAATCGACTCCAGGGTGATTCCCCCCGACGCTTCCACCCAAGCACGCTTGTCCACGACCCGTACGGCTTCCGCCATTTGGGAAATCGTCATATTGTCCAACATGATGACATCCGTGCCGGCTTCAATGGCTTCTTGCACTTGCTTCAAATTACCCGCTTCGACCTCGACTTTGGCCATGAACGGGGCGTGACGCCTGACCAGCTGAACGGCCTCTCGGATCGAACCTGTCGCCTCGATATGGTTGTCTTTGACCAGAGCCGCGTCATATAGGCCAATTCGGTGATTGGTCCCACCTCCCATTCGCACGGCGTATTTTTCCAAAGTTCGCAGTCCGGGCGTTGTTTTCCTCGTGTCCAAAACCTTGCACGGAAAATCCTTCACCGCTTCCACGTATTTCCGCGTCAGTGTGGCCGTTCCTGATAAGCGTTGAAGGAAATTCAACGCCGTCCGTTCAGCGAGGAGCAGCGCCCGAACCGGGCCTTGGGCTTCGGCCACCACTGTGCCTTGCTGCACTTGACTGCCGTCTTTAACAAGAACGCGCACAACGACTTTAGGGTCGATAAAGTAAAAGATGCGATCCAAAAGTACCAGCCCGGCTACGACGCCATCCTTTTTGGCGCGAAACAGTCCCGTACCTTGAGCCTCGGCGGGAATAGTTGCCATAGTGGCCAAATCGCCGGCGCCTATGTCCTCATCCAATGAATCACGAATTAGCCTTTCGATCTGTGGACTGACGAGAATGTCCATGGCTTCAACTCCTTCCTGTCTGAATCTCTTGGATCTTTTCCAGACTACGGGTTAGGGCGCGAATCTTTTCTTCGTGGCGAGTCGCTTTCTCGCGTTCCTTGTGCACGACCGCTTCCTTTGCTTTGTTCAAGAAATCCACATTTGACAATTTTTTTTGAATGCGCGACAGATCCTCCTCGACCTTGCGAATTTCCTTACTGAGCCGCGCGCGCTCCTCCTGGAGATCGAGCAAGTCTCCGAGCGGAAGGTACAATTCAGTGGACCCGACAATCGCGGTTGCCGCCTCCTTGGGCCGCTCACCAGTGGTCAGGTATTGCAGTTCGCCAATTCGCGCCAAAGCTCGCAAATAAGGCTCGTGGGCGCGCAGCGTCTCGATATCGGTTTTTGAGCCATAGACTACAATCGTGACTTCCTTACCGGGAGGGCAGTTCATTTCTGTCCGAAGATTTCTCACAGCGCGAATCGTCCCGACCAAAAAATCCATCTCCCGCTCGGCATCGAAATCGCGCCAGCCGTCCCCCGGGCTCGGGTAAGCTCGCAGCATGATCGTGCTGCGGTTCGGTCTCAACGCGTGCCAAATCTCTTCCGTGACAAACGGCATCGCCGGGTGCAATAAAAGAAGTATCTGTTCCAGTATCTGAACCAGCCGTTCCTGAGTTTTTTTTGGCTCGCCTGGCACCGTCCCGTTCAAAGATAGTTTGCTCATTTCGATGTACCAGTCACAGAACTCATGCCACGTAAACTGGTAAAGAACGTTGGCAAAATCATTAAACCGGTACGCCTCGAGGGTCTTTCTGGCCTCCACGATCGTGGCGGCGAGCCGTGAGCGGATCCAGCGATCGGGCAGGTTCAGGTTGCTATCATTGAGAAGATCGAGGTGATCCAATCGCGCCTCGTCGTTCAGATTCAGGAGCACGAATCGGGCGGCGTTCCAAAGCTTGTTGACAAAGTTCTGATAGCCGGAAACCCGGTCTTGCGAAAGCTTGATATCGCGCCCCATCGCCGCCAGGGCTGCCAATGTGAAGCGAAATGCATCGGTCCCATATTGCTGCATCACCTCCAGCGGATCGATAACATTCCCCTTCGATTTTGACATCTTCTGGCCTTGTTCATCACGTACCAACGCATGGATGTAAACGTCGCGAAACGGCACGTCATCCATGCATTTGAGACCCATCATGATCATGCGCGCCACCCAGAAAAAAAGGATGTCGAAGCCTGTGATCAGAGTTGACGTGGGGTAGAAAACCCGCAGATCGTCGGTTTTGCCGGGCCAGCCCAGGGTGGAGAATGGCCACAGGGCCGATGAGAACCACGTGTCCAACACATCCGGGTCCTGCACTAACTTCTCACCACCACATTGAGGGCAACGCAACGGGGTTTCCCGCGCAACGATGGGTTGTGCCTCACTCGATACAATGAACTCTCCCCTTTTTGTTTCGATGAGGTTTCCCGCGTTACAGTTCTTGCAGTACCACGCCGGAATTTGATGGCCCCACCAGATCTGCCGCGAGATGCACCAATCCTTGATATTTTCCATCCATGCGAAGTAGGAGTTGCTCCACCCTTCCGGGATCATGCGAATGTCGCCTCGTTTGACTGCCTTGATCGCAGGATCGGCCAAGGCGTTGACCGAGACGAACCATTGTGGCGTCAGGTACGGTTCGATTATGGTATGGCAGCGATAACAATGTCCCAGCGCATGTCGATAGGGTTCCTGTTTTTCAATAAAACCGTCCCTTTTCAATTCAGCAAGTACCAGTTTCCTCGCTTCAGAGCGATCCTTGCCATGGTATCGCTCGACCCATTCACCGCTTTCGCCCCGGCTGGTGAACGCGGCACGATCGATCTTTGCATCCGCGTCGAAGATGCTGATTGTCTCAAGCCCGGATCGCTCGCCGATTTCGAAGTCGTTAAAGTCATGACCCGGGGTGATCTTTAACGCCCCGGTACCGAACTCCTTGTCGACGTAAGTGTCGAAAATCAGCGGCACCACCCGTCCTGTGATTGGCAGGCAGATCTTTCGACCGGCAAGTTGTTGATAACGCGCATCTTGGGGATTTACAGCCACAGCCGTATCCCCCAGCATGGTTTCAGGACGCGTCGTAGCGACAACGAGAGCCCGAGAGGGATCGTCGGCCAACGGGTAGCGGATGTACCAAAGGCTGCCGTCCGAATCCTCATGAACGACTTCGATATCCGCCAGCGCCGTTTTGCAGCGCGGGCACCAGTTGATGAGTCGTTTGGCGCGGTACAGTAAGCGGTCCTCCCACAGGCGTACAAAAGCTTCACGCACCGCGCGTGACAATCCGTCGTCCATAGTGAAGCGTTCATGTTTCCAATCGCATGAAACCCCAAGCGCTTTGAGCTGGTGGAGAATGGCATTGCCGGCTTCCTGCTTCCAAAGCCATACGGTCTCGATGAACTTCGATCGGCCAAGTTGTGTTCGACTCAAGCCGCGATCAGCCAAACGCCGTTCGACCACGTTTTGCGTTGCGATACCCGCATGATCTGTGCCCGGAACCCAAAGAACACGGTATCCGTCCATTCTCTTGTAGCGGCAGAGGATATCCTGGAGCGTATTGTTGAGCGCATGTCCCATATGAAGCGAGCCGGTCACGTTCGGCGGCGGTATCACCATAGAAAAAACGGGACCCTCCTCTGCCGGCTCGAAGGCGCCTAAGTCAAGCCAGTAACGATACCATCTGGCTTCAATGTCCTTGTGGGAGTAAGCTTTGGCGAGTTCCATAGGATTTATTTTTCTTTCTCGGAATCTGATCTGTTGATTGCGGACTCCTCCTCGATGACGTCCACCAGCTCAATCAATTGCTGCTCAGGCGCGGCGTGTGCCATGTTTGCCTGGCCGTTAGAGTTCTGCTCGGAAAGGAGCTTCAAACACTCGGCGACAGCAGCCAGTAGCCTGTCTCTGGTGAGCGGGATCTGGACCACAATCAGTTTTTTAGTTTTCGACCCATCCGGGGGCTCTCCATCATCCACCCAAACAATCGGGACAATTCCATCCTGCAGCCATCGGGGCGGCTCGGAGCCGAGCAGATTTCTCGTACGCAAGGACATAGCATCGACAATAACGAGGTCAGGATTGAGCCCGACGATTTCATCAGGAACCGATTCCAGCGTCTGAACCTCGTGGTCCGGAAATAGCGTGGTAGAGACGGCATGTTGCAGCATTCGATATGGCTCAATAACAAGAATCTTGCTCATAGAAACTCCGTTGCCGGTTGGTTACCTTGACAACTCAACAACCCCACGTTACATAAAATCGACAAAGTAGCCATTGGTTCGACGCGAAAGTGGCGGAACTGGTAGACGCGCAGGATTCAGGATCCTGTGGGGTAACACCCGTGGGGGTTCGACTCCCCCCTTTCGCACCAAGTAGCACAAACATCTAGCATAGAAACCGGACTTTCTCGAATATCCCACATTCACCTCAGTTGATCCCAGGGTGCGGCGGACCAGGTTCGCGGAAGGTGAAGGGAACGGCCGAATAATTGGAGTAACGCCGTATTGGATAGTGGGTTTGGAATTTTAATACTCAAGAAAGGCGCTGCTGACAAGCCGACAGCAATGATGCCACAAGCGAGGAGTTTTTTGTTTGCCGCCTGGTTGATCCTGTTTGCCAGTGGATGCGCCAAAGACTCAGAGCCGCAGAGCCAGGATCCAGATTGGAGGAGAGGCAGGGCGATCTACATCGCCAACTGCGTTGCCTGCCACAATAGCGATCCATCAAAGGAGGGTCCCATCGGCCCTGCTGTTAAGGGATCACCACGGGAGCTACTTGAAGCCAGGGTGCTTCGAATTGACTATCCACCTGGCTACACACCGAAACGCGATACTAAAGTGATGCCTACATTTCCATTTTTGCGCGACGATATTCCTTACCTGGCGGTATATCTAAATAACGGCTCACCCCATAAGTCCCAGCAATAAGACAACAAAAATGCCGGTAAGAATGAACCCCGACCACAGCGCTCCAGGTACGGAGTCGAGTGGCTTTTTGGTTGCGCCCTGAGCGCCCATTAAGGCGTTTACCTCGATCGCTGCTATGACAATGAGCGAAATAACCCAAAAAATGCCGTGGGAGGCCCTAGGGCCAACGAAAGGATAATGACTGGCCGCTCCCATAAAAAGCAGCATCGGTATGGAAAAGACAACGTTCGTCCGCGAGGTCAGAGCGGCGCGACGCCCGGCTCCCGCAGCGGCAGGCAGTGCCTGCCCTCCCTGAGCCACCTGGTTTGTGGACGCAATGACAATTTGCTGGTTGGGCCAGATCACAAGCCAGACGTTCAAGAACATGATCGTCCCGATTAAGCCACCCAAAGTAATAATCACACCATAATTCGAGATAAAGAACACCTCTGTTCCCATCTGGCCCCAGCGCATTATATACATCAAGATGCCCGCTAGAAACGTGACCATCGCTGCCCAACGAAACCACCATAAAGCTCTGGGCACCAGTTTTTGAATGGCGCCTGAACGAACGGGAGCCTCGGTCTCCGCGAAAAATGGTGTTTGGACGAAGTTAAAGTAGTAGAGAATTCCGATCCACGTTATTCCCGCCAGAAAGTGAATCCATCGCAGAAAAAAATGTGCTTCTTCCATAATCACCCCTCCTTCACCCCCTATATGTTCAAAGGGGTCCACTTAAGAATTTAGCCGGTTTATATTAAGGACCACTTTCATTTGTCAAGAAAAAAACTAATACTGATATATGATTGAAGCGTTGGGACAGATAAGCGCAACATTTTTGCCCCCTCGAGCCTGTCGCGCACGCCACGCATTCATAATCTTTGCATGGGACATTCGGCGAATCTGTGAGGCGGTAATCCCTCAGGGGTTTGACAAGAATGTGTGCTTGACCTAGCTACGGAACTGTGCCATTTTCCCGACGTATCCTCGTGCAC
>CAYPHJ010000001.1:2853-120346 GCA_964410485.1 uncultured Syntrophobacteraceae bacterium | reverse complement strand
CACCCCGGACCATCACTCTTCCAGCATTCAGTACTAAGTCTTCTCTGGCTGCTTCCAGCAGTGCTGCGGCCGATTCTAGGAGCTGCTCCTTTACCTGCGCGACGGCTCTTCGGATAGCCGTTCCCATGCAAAAGGTTGCCCGGCTAGCCGCAGTCATCAGATCAAATGGTGTGAACGAAGTGTCTGGATCAGAGATACGCACCCGCTCTACAGGCAACTCAATTTCACTAGCCGCGATTTGTGCAAGGGCCGTTTTCAGGCCCTGACCCATCTCGACCGAACTAGTCAGCACATTCAGACTGCCGTCAGCGTTGAGTTTGACGTTTGCGGTTGACGTGGTCGGCGTCGCCATCCCTTTCACAATCGCGCTGATTCCTTTAGCACGAATTTTGTTGCGCTCCCTGATCACAATCGGAGCATCTTTCCACCCGATTTTTTTCGCCGCCGCCTCGAGCAATTCACTATAATGCATTTCCGGCATCGGCTCGCCTGTAGAAAACGGGTCCCCTTTCTGAAGCACATTCTTAAGTCGTAGTTCCAACGGGTCCAAGCCGAGGCCGTCTGCGATCATATCCATCTGCGACTCGTGCGCCCAAACAACCTGTGTAATGCCATAACCCCGGAACGCAGCGCTTGGGGCGGTGTTGGTGTAGACACCGTAAGAATCCATAAAAAGATGCGGGACGCGATAAGGTCCTGCCGCTGCATACCCGCGCGTAATCAGGTTGGGCGTTGTATCGCCGTAGGCACCTGAATTGTAATAGCAGTATGCCTCAACCGCGACGAGGCTGCCGTCCCGTTTGACCCCGGTTTTCAGCTTGATTTTGCACTCGTGCTGCACCCCGAGGAGAAACACTTCGTTGCGGCGAGCGGTTATTTTCACTGGGTGGCCGGTTTTTTTCGCTAGCAGCGCTACGATCGGCTCTAACTTGGAATTGAGCTTTCCGCCAAAGCCGCCGCCGAGAGTGCAAACAATCACCCGAACGTCGGCCATGGGAACCTTTAAAATGCCGGCGAGCTGGCGCTGCACGACGCATGGATTCTGACTGCAGGTCCATACCGTGATTTGGCCATTGTGCACCTGTGCCAAGGCAACGTGCGGTTCAAGGGCTGCGTGATTTGCCGGTGGTGAAAGGAACGTGTTCTCAAAGATGTGATCCGATTCGCGGAAGCCTTGAAAAATGTCTCCCTTTCGCTGTTTAAATAAGTGAACGATATTTGTTCCTGCCAGCGACCTTGCGGCAACGTCAGGCCGTCCGGGAATGATACGTCTGGGGCCCGGATGTAATATTGGGGCGTTCGGCTTTAAGGCTTCCTCTGGGTCAAAAACCGCCGGCAGCTCATGATATTCGATATCAATCAGCTCCACGGCTTCTGCTGCGGTGTCCTCGTCCACTGCCGCTACCGCAGCGACTGGGTCGCCAACGAAGCGGACTCTGTCCAGCGCGACGGGTGTTTGGTCCTGGATGAGGAGACCGAAATAGGGATCAATCTCGCCGCCGCTGAGATCATCGCGTGTCAGCACGGCGGCGACACCCGAAAGTCGCTCGGCTCGCGAGGTGTCGAGTTTGGAGATTCGCGCATGCGCATGAGGGCTCCGGAGGATCCGCGCGTGGAGCATACGCGGCAATTCGAGGTTCAGCGTATACTCGATTGCGCCGGTGACACGGAGTTGCGAGTCGATCATGCGGATGGGTTGTCCAACTGTCATCGAATTAATCCTATGTGGTTTGTTAGCTACCGGTATTCCGAACACACCCTCTATTTGTTACCGCAACGGCGATGTGACAGAGAGAACCTGCACTCTAGAAGATATTCCCATGAGAGTTGATGTGGAGATCATTTCAAAATCCAGCCCCATCGTTGCAGAATTTTCCGCGTCCGTTCTGGAGTACTGATGATGTCTCCCGCCAACGGGTGATTCTTCCATTGGAACGGCGTAGTGGCGTCGATAATCATCCGTGAGTTTGCGTTTTCCTCGCGTTGATTCGGCGCAATCGCCATGTCGATGCGGCTCCCTTTGGTATTCTTGATGATCTCGACACTACGTTCCGGATCGGAGCGGGCCAAAATCGCCCAGAGAACGTCCTGCATACTGGTAACGTCGACATGATCGTCTACGACCACGGTCAACCGGTTCATCTCTATTCCACCGGAGCATTGTGATGCGATAAGTCCCGCCTGCTTGGCATGACCCACGTATTGAGTTTTCAAGGCCACGACAGTCATCAGCCGGTTGCCGCCTTCGGGCGGAGCCCACACCCCACATACTCCCGGCACTCCTGCTTTCTCGAGCTGATCCCAGATCATCGCTGCTCGGAGGTAGGCAAGAAAACGATTGTCTTCGTGGGGTGGCTTGCCTTGCGGGCATCCCAAAAGAATTGGGTCATCACGATAATACACGCGATGAACGCGGACAATTCTGTCGTTGGGATAACCGTCCTGGTAATAACCCATCCACTCTCCGTAGGGACCCTCTTTTGCAAATTCGTCGGTAGTTATGAATCCCTCGAGCGCGATTTCGGCATGAGCGGGGATTGGCAGTCCTGTAATCTCCCCCTCAATAACTTCGATGGGACAGCCGCGCACACCCCCTGCCCAATCCAACTCGCTGTCGCCATAGGAAGTGCCTTGGACACACGCAGCTAGAAACAATAGCGGATCTGAGCCGACCACAGTGACAATGGGGCACGGTTTCCCGCGTTTCATGTATTTCTCTTTAATGATTCCACCATCGTGCGGTGGGGCTACTCGTATGCCAATGCCGTTTCGATCAAAAACCTGGTTGCGGTAGGTGCCGGCGTTGATTATGCCTGTATCGGGATCGCGCATGATGTTAACGCTCGCGGTGCCAATGAATCGGCCTCCATCGCCCGGGTGCCATATTGGAGCAGGAAAACGATTCAAATTCACTTCATTATCCCGCAGGATATTTTCTTGGACCGGTCCGCGCTTGACTACAACTGGTGGAAGAGGCGCAAAGCCCTTAAGCAGTTTGCGCCAAAAGTCAAGTAGCTGTTCGTGAGAGGCCGCTGCGGGATCCAAGCCAAGTGTCACTGCCTGGCGCCTGCGCGAGCCCATGCTGTTCACCAAAACGCGATAGCCACGTTGATAGTTGGGAATCTCGTCGAAAAGCACACAGCAGCTTTCGTCCGCGTGGTCCAACATCTCGGTAATGGCGCCGATGTCCTCCTCTGAATTTGCCCCACGGACGTGTTTCAGCTCGCCCATGCCATCCACCAAATCGAGCCAATCTCGGAGATCACGCCACTCCGGTTCACTAACTGGGGTTTGCATGGTCTTAACCATATTGACGCCTCCGTGAAACGCTACTTACCCTGTTCGAAATCTGGAGGGACCCGCATCGCCACAGGGAACTTACCGGCGGAACGGCGGCGCCATAATAGTCTCCCCTTTATCGGTGTTTTTAGTTAAGCCGCGCGCAAAGTATAGTTGATGGCAACCCGCTCCGCTCTGTAAAAATCTTGCAGAAATTCCTCTTGCCGAACGTAGGGGCGGTTGGGCACGAGCCGTCCCTCGAAGGAGAGGCGCAAAGGGTTTATGTCAAACGGGAAAGGATGCACTATGGCTTCGGTTTCATTTTTAACATCGACCAAGAAAGTGGTATCCGGCTTTCCTGGCCCGACCGGTACCGGGACGTTGCTCAACGTTTTTGTGGGACCGTTTTTCCTTGCCTGGCTGTTGAACGGGTAGCGGTTGCAAACAAACTGAGCGAACTGATCGAAAACCTCCATTAGCTTGAAATTCGTCCAGAGATGCGAATCGCTCGCGACGTCCCGCAAGGTTTCATCTTTTCTCAACTCCTGCAGCCACTTCGAGCGCAATTCTTGCTGCTCAGAGATAAACTCCTGTACGGCAGGGTCGCCCGTGTAATCGGGCATCGTAGGCAGTAGTCCCATGCCCCGCGTGAGCAATCCCTCCCCATGCATGGAGACTTCATAGGCGGCATACAGGTCCCGCGCAGCCAAACGAGTTATTCCGTGCCGATATAGATCGAGCCAAACACCCTGACCAAGATGTTTGATGCTGCCTATGTAGTCTGACGGATATCCCTGCTCGTTGAAGGTGGGTTTGATCTCCCAATCCCACCAACCGCTATCGTGCTCCTGGGCGGCCAGAACCATCGAAGCATAGGGTTTGAGATCTGTGAATTCGTGATTTCCCCAGTGCGCGGCCAATAATCCCGCTATGCGTGAATGATCGATCTGGAGAATCAGCAAGAAATGCGAGCTACCATAGGGACAGACCATCATAGGATCGGCCTTTCATGACTTAATTCGGTTCGGGAGTTCGTCTGGGCTCTCGGATGCTATATATGATTGATTACGTACGCGGAAAAAGCCTCCCATGTCAAATATATAAAGTTCATGGTAGCCATAGAAAAAAAGCTATGTCCAAAAGGACCTTCACCAGCTAAAATTTCCCAAGGTAGTTGAACATTCTAATATTACTTATTACTCCATCACGAAAGATCCGGATCAGCCAACCGAAGCAACTCCACCTTACGATACGAACAGGATATCGCGGATATGGAGGAAATGCGGTTATGCTTAGCACAAAGAAAAGGGCGTTTCACACAGCCGGAACCGCTGCGGTGACTCTGCTGCTCTTATCCGGCATTGCTTTTTCCTCGGTTTTCGCTGCACAGCACTACACTCCGCGGCAATTGGAGGCTCTGGAGAGCCGGATTGGAAAGCAGTACTGGATCGACCTTGCCGCTGGCCGCAAACCGCCTTTCCTCGCTGTGCCCGCTCCAGGCGCTGCCCCGATTGATATCGAGGCTAATACCTCGTTCGAGATTACGGAGTTGGTTGAAGGAGAAAGCGAACATCCCTATTACAAGCTCCGCTTCGCTTCGGGACAGCAAGGCTATATTCGGCCGGAAACTTTCTTTGAAGAGCTCAACCTGTCTTTTTTCAGCGTTGATCCGCATGCGAACGAAAAAAGAAAGGAAACCGTCGCGGCTGAAGAAGAGGAGAAACGCATCGCCTGGATTCAAGCGCAGCCTTGGTCAATGGCCGTCAAAGAAGCGGCAATCAAAAAGCAGGCGGTGATTGGCATGCGAACCCATGAGGTCAGGAAAGTCATTGGCCAGCCTGCTCGTAGCAGTAAAGTCCGAAAACCCCAAGCAAACATCGAAGAGCAATGGATATATGCGGACGGCGCAGTGCTGATTTTCCACAACGGCCTATTGAGCCGCATCGAATCGAGCGGCAAACCGAACCGGTAACCGACAGCTCTGTCTCAGGTCCCGGGTCTCGCGTTTCGTGTGGCGAGGAAACTCGAAAGCGTTGATGTGGCCTAAAGGCTTTTTGTTTATGTCCGGACGAGTTTAGAATAACGCCATGGAATCATGGTCTTAGCTTTTTCAACTTGTCGCGCCGCTTTCTTTCATTTTTCGATAATCTTTTTGGATTTCCCTTCTTCGAAACTCCCGGCGCCGGGGATTCCACTTCCTCATCTAATCCCAGTGCTTCGAGACTTCCCAGCATCTTCATGAACTCTCCAGCATAAAGGGCGACCGCGCCGAACCTTCGCACGGCGGTGCGAATTTCCCGATCAGAGCTGACGACCACCACCCCACTTCCCCTCTGCCGGGCTCTGCGAATAATGACCGCATCGGCCCTTTCTCCGCGCTGGGAATAGACGATCGTCAGCCCATGCTGCTTTTCCTCCGTTTCGTCAACTGAACCGGAACGCCATCCATCAAACACGACCGTCACAGAATAGCCCTTCAATTGTTGGTAGCGAGAGAGCTGTTGGACCAGCCAGTTTCTTTTCTGCTCCAGCATGCCTGTAAGTCCTGAATCACTGCCGATCACGTTGTACCCATCTACCAAAATGTCCATCAAAGGTCCCTTATTCTCGTGAAACTAGCGATATTCAAAAGCGGTTGTCAAAAGGTCAAAAAACATGTACAAACAACCGACTTTTACGCGGAGGGTGTCCCGTTGGCGATTGCAATAAAGAAAGCTAAAAGAATCAATGATTTACCGCCATATTTATTCGCCGAAATAGACCGCAAAAAACGCGCTGCGCTGGCACGCGGTGTCGATCTCATCGACCTCGGAGTTGGTGATCCCGACATCCCAACTCCTACAGTCATCGTAGAAAAACTGCTGGAAAGCGCCAGTAAGCCGGCCAATCATCGCTACCCCAACAGCGCGGGGTTAATCGAGTTTCGGCAGGCCGTCGCGGAGTGGTACAAAAAGCGCTTTAACGTCCCCCTCGACGCGACAAAAGAAGTCGTATCGTTGATTGGCTCCAAGGAAGGAATCGGCAACATGGCCGTTGCTTTCGTCGATCCTGGGGACATCGTGCTCATTGCCAGCCCCTGTTATCCTGTTTACCACATTGGCACAGCTTTTAGCGGCGGCAAAAACTATTTCCTCCCATTAAAGAAGGAGAACCATTTTTTGCCGGATCTCGAGTCGATTCCAGCCGAGGTGGCCAGGCAAGCCAAGCTTCTGTGGATCAATTATCCCAACAATCCAACGGCAGCTGCCGCCGACCGCGATTTTTTCAAACGGGTGGTGGAATTCGCAAACAGACACAACATTATTGTTTGCCATGACGCCGCTTACACCGAAATGGGGTATGACGGTTATCGGCCGGCAAGTTTCCTCGAGATTGATGGCGCGAAAGATCTGGGTATCGAGTTCCACTCGCTGTCGAAAACCTTCAACATGACCGGGTGGCGTATCGGTATGGCTGTCGGCAATGCCGAACTGGTCGGGGGCTTGGCACAAGCCAAGTCCAACTTGGACTCAGGGCTTTTTCAGGCCATTCAGGAAGCCGGCATCGAGGCTTTGCGCTACGGCGACCAGATCGTGGAGCCTTCCAGAAACGTGTATCAAGAACGCCGCGACGTTTTGGTCGACGGCTTGCGCGCTGTGGGGCTCGAATGCGAAAAACCGCGGGCGACTTTCTATGTTTGGGTCAGTGTTCCCCGTGGGTTCTCTTCCGCCGAATTCGCCGGAAAACTCTTGGAGGAGGCCGGCGTTATCACCACTCCCGGTAACGGCTTTGGCGATGCCGGCGAAGGATACGTGCGCTTTACACTTTGCGTGGACAAACAACGACTCAAGGAGGTTTCGGAGAGAATCCGCAAGGTGAAGTTATAGGAGTCTTTCCGGCAAGGGCACGATGGCGAACGCTGTGGCCCATCAAGTCTATATCGGCGTGGGTTCGAATGCTGGCAAAAAGAAGGAAAATTTTCTAGAAGCCCTGAGCCGCCTCGCCAAGCTTCCTGATACCAAGATTGTCAAGGAATCTTCTCTCTATGAAAGCGAACCGCTCGGCGACTCTAAGGAGTGGTACGTCAACGGAGCTATAGAAATCGAGACCAAGTTTAAGCCCGACATGCTGCTGAAGAAATTTAAGAACATAGAACGCGCCATGGGTCGCAAAAAAGGCAAAAAGCGGTGGGGCGCCCGGATTATTGACTTGGACATTTTGTTGTACGATGCTTTGGTGTTAAAAAAGAAAGACATTAGGATCCCTCATCCGGAAATGCACAAGCGCAAGTTCGTACTGATTCCTCTTAGCGAGATCGCGCCGCAAGTGATTCACCCGGAGCTTGGCGTCACGATTTCAGAGCTCCTGGTAAGCGTGAAAGACGACAAGAAAATCCATCTGTATCATTCGTAGACTGCGCGTTCCCGGCAAGAAGCCGGTGGTGTCAGACTTTGCTACTTCGCCTGATCATATTAATTCTTCTCATCTACCTTGCTTTCCAGGTGCTGCGCATATGGATAACCTGGCGGAGAAAAGATTCATCGCCGGCAGGTTCTACCAACGTACCCGGCAGTGAGGAACTTGTCCTCGACCCGCAATGTCAAAGCTACGTTGCCAAAGGATCGGCGTATTCTCAGGAGGGCCATTTTTTTTGCAGCCCTGAGTGCGCCAGACGGTACTTATCCCGCTAGCGCTCCGAGAATTTTCTCTTGCACGCCGTCGAAAGCACCATTTGACATGACCAGAACGATATCTCCAGGAGAGGCGTTTTCAGCCAGATAATCTGGAATATCAGCAGCTTTATCAATGAATGCGGCGCGACGCTCGCCCGCGAGAACGTTGATATCCGAGACCACCTTGTCCGCCGACAATCGCTGCTCATCGGGTACCTTCTCGGGTTGATGAACGCCCGCCATGATAACTCGATCGGCGCGGGCCAGCGCTTCTGTGTAATCACGTTCAAAAATGTTGCGCCGGCTGGTATTGCTGCGTGGCTCAAAGACCGCCCAAAGCCTCCGTCCCGGATAAGCCGCTCGTACCGCCTCGATGGTCTCTCGAACCGCCGTGGGATGATGGGCAAAATCATCGATGACCAGAACCCCACGAGCGCTGCCTTTGATCTCCTGTCTTCTTCTGACGCCGGC
The DNA here is from genome assembly GCA_964410485.1 of uncultured Syntrophobacteraceae bacterium. Taxonomy (GTDB): domain Bacteria; phylum Desulfobacterota; class Binatia; order UBA9968; family UBA9968; genus CAYPHJ01. Next base: position 111,944 of record CAYPHJ010000001.1, on the reverse strand, counting down.
GAATGTGGCGAAGCCCTCCGCCAACTCTTCCCGCTGGATACCCAATTCGCGTCCCATGCAATATACACCAAGCGCGTTCTGGACGTTGTGGCGCCCAATGAGAGAAACCTCCAATCGCCCATCCGGTTTCCCAAGGTAGCAGGGTTCGAAGAAGCTCCTTCCTTCAGATACTGCAATATTCGCCGCGCTCCAGTGAGCGCCGGGTGTCTGCCCGTACGTGATTAGCCGCCCCTGCCACGCAGAGGCAACTTCAAGCACCGGGGCATAGTCAGTGCAGGCCACGAGCTTCCCGTCGGCAGGGACCAGCGCCACGAGCCCTCGGAAGGCGCTTTTAAGATGGTCCAGGTCGCGATAAATGTCGGCATGATCAAATTCGATGCTGGTTAGGATGACGTGCCGGGGGCGGTAGTGAAGAAATTTCGGCCCCTTGTCGAAGAAAGCGCTGTCGTACTCATCGCCCTCAACGACAACATGCTCCCCTCTGCCCTCGCGCCAGCCGCCGCTGAAATTAAGCGGCACACCGCCAACGAAAAACCCTGGGTCCAAACCGGCCTTTGTCAACACCCAGGCTGCGAGAGCAGCGGTTGTCGTCTTGCCATGGGTCCCGGCTATGACAAATGCCTGGCGATTCCGAATAAGAAACTTACCCAAAGCCTCGGGAAACGAAATGTAGGGGATGTTCAAAGTCAGGGCACGCCGTGCCTCAGCGTTTCCAGCGGACACGGCGTTGCCGATGACTACCAGATCGGGCTGGGGCTCGAGATGCTGCTCGCTATAGCCGCCAAGGACCTCTATCCCAATGCTGTTCAGGTATGTGCTCATCGGAGGATAAACATTCTGATCGGAACCCGTAACACGGTATCCTCGGGACTGGAGCAATCCGGCAAGTGAAGCCATACCAACTCCGCAAATCGCGACAAAGTGAACATGGCTACCGGGGGCGGGTAGATCATTCATTGGCAAAAACCGCCTTCATAATAAGGTCGTGAATGTACGGTCGAAAACCTTTGATCTTTTCATTCAGGCGCGAAGGATGCACGCGGTTGGAAAGCAGTACGACGTGGCAATGTTTTTCGAGATCCCACCAGATCGAGGTGCCAGTAAAACCCAAGTGGCCCACGGTTCGGCTGGAGAAGTAACTGCCGCTCGTTGTTTTTCCCGGCGACGGCGTATCCCAGCCAAGAGCGAAACTGGAATTCTTCACAGCTTCATCCCGGGTTAGAAACTCTCGCAGGATGTCTCGCGACAAAAAGGAACCTCCGCCCTGCAAGCAGCGACCGAGACACGCTACGAGAGCGTGAATGTCACGGGCGGAGGAGAACAGCCCTGCGTGACCCGCGACGCCACCCATGACATAGGCATTGTCGTCATGCACCTCACCACAGACGATTTTTTGCCTCCAGGGACAGTGTTCAGTAGGCGCGATCATCCCGCGGAGGAGGCCGCTCTGGCGCGTTGTAACTCGCGTCAAATCTATAAACTTCATCGAACCCAGGCCTAACGGTCGAAAGATCCACTGCTCGCAGAAATGATCCAGCCGTTGGCCAGTGATCGTCTCGATGGCCTGACCCAAAACCATAAATCCCAAATCGCTATATAAGGCGTGTCTTCCTGGTAAGTCCGACAAATGTTCGCGATGGATCTGCTCCAGCACGAAAGCCTTTGCCTCCGGGCTGCAAATGAAGTTGATTCTCCCGGCTTTTTCAAGCTTGATGATCTCCTCGTAGTACGGCTTCCATGCAGGCAGACCGGCGGAATGATTCAACAGCTGGCGAAACGTCACACGATCCTTGCCGAAGCTGCCGAACGTCGGGAGAAGCCCCGCTAGCCGTTCCTCCAGGTCAATTCTCTTTTGTTGCACCAGCAACATCAACGCGACCGTTGTCGCCAGCGGCTTGGTCAGTGAAGCAAGGTCGAAAATGGTGTCCTTCCTTAGCGGCTCGTTGGCGCGAGCCTGGAAGCGTGAGCCGAAGGCCTCCTCGTATAGGACCTCCCCTTCCCTCGCGACAAGCAAAACCGCGCCGGGGAATACTCCCTCCTCCAAAGCCTTATGGAAGGCGTTTTCTACTGCCCCGAAATCGACGCTCAAGGGTCGCCTGTCCCGAGTCTCGGGTCCCGTGTCTCGTGTGTTTCCCATCTATGCATAACATGATAATCCGGCCTGGTTCCTGGTTTCTTGAACTGGCAACTAGAAACTGATTGTGATCACGCAACCGGAGACTCGATCAAAGACAAGGTTGATGCGCCTCCGTCCAAAGCCATCCGCACGCCGAACGGCAGCAACAGGTTTTCCTGTCCATGTCCCGCGGGCAGCCCCATCACTACCGGATAGGGAGCATTATGAAAGTATTCGCCGATAATCTGGCGCACCCCCCTACTCCCTTCCCCCTCGCAACGGGTGAAATCGCCGAACACCAGCCCGGCAAGCCCATCCAACTTTCCAGCCATCCTGAGATGCGTGAGCATGCGTTCGATGCGGTAAGGTTTTTCGCCCACGTCTTCCAAGAATAGCAGCCTTCCCGACGTTTGCACCTCGTAAGGAGTCCCCAGAGTGGTCACCAGGACCGACAAGCATCCGCCAATCATCTCGGCTTCCGCTTTGCCGCACCGAATACTTTCAGAGAGTTGCACGGTCCACTGTTTTTTTGTCCCCGTCAAAGTGGCCCACAAGTGCTGCCGGGAAAGCGGCGTCAACCCTCGTGCCATATCCATCGCAACCATCGGACCGTGAAACGTTACCATGCCGAGGGCCTGCAGGAGCCAATTCAGTAACACGGTGATGTCACTATAGCCGACAAAGATTTTTGCCGGCCAACTCGTGCACTCGTCCACGAAATAGGGAATGAGTTGAACGGAGCCAAATCCGCCGCGAGCACAAAAAACCGCATCGATATCGTCACGCATGAAGAAGTCGCTTAAGTCTTTTGCGCGCTGCCTCTCATCCCCGGCCAAGTATCCCTTCATGGCGCGGACACCCGGCGCGAGCTCCACTTCGAATCCGTCGGCTTTTACAGCATTGATTCCTCTGGCCAAAGCGTCCGCATCAACGCACCCGGCAAGTGCCACCACACCGATTCGTCCACCCGGTCTGAGCGCCGGAGGCTTATTGACAGCCAATGGACTTCTCCACAGAAAGAACCGAGCACATCGGCAGCTGCGGCAAAGGAGGATGTGGACAAAAGACGAAACAACGCGGGCGGGAAGCTTTAGTCTGAGGCATCTTTTTCCGGATGCATTTTCTCAGAAAAGTCTCGACAGCACAAGGATTTGTTTTGAGGTGACCCTAATTCGGGCGGCCCTTTCATTCGCGCCGGCCTTAGTTTGACTTCCGGCGCCAAGCTAGATAAGAAATGAGCTGGTTCTACCGCAGTTTGCCACTGCTCTACCCAGGTTATCCACAAGTTTTTCACACTGCCGATGAAGATCAAATTGAAAGAACTTGACCGGCTGGCAACCGAGCTTATGAAGCGTTACCGGACAACGGAACTGTTGCAGGCAAATAGCAGCGAGGACGAGATCAAGAACAAGATTGTGACAATTGTTAGCCAAAATTTCGCCGAAGAGCAAGCCATTGAAGAAGAAGCGCGCAGGATGCTGTCGTCGCATGCTCAGGCTGCGCGCAACATGGACCCGTACAAAATGTTTCTGATTGCCAAGCAAAAACTTGCCGCAAAGAAAGGGTTTGTCCTGTGAGCCGGCTTTCCGAAAATCGCATTTCTCACCTGGCTCACCTGATCCTGGACGGTTTATCGAAAAACGATCTCGCACAGTTTCGCCATCAAGGGCGCGCACTGGCGGAGACCAAGCAAGTGCTGCACGACTTTTTTGAAGGGGAAGACGAGTTCGACGATATTGTGCGGCACAAGATTGCGTCGCTCTCGCGACATGTGCCTCCCGGTAGCCGGGAATGGGATATCCTTTATCGCAAATATCATGAGGAAGAGGCGCGGAAAAGGCGGAAGTAGGAGCCGCTCGCCGAGAAAACTTTGGCCTTCCGAGGCAAACCGCTTGACTAGCTGGAATTGATGCTTACATTTGACACGCGTTATTAAATGTGACCACCAGACCAAAAATTTCGAACCAAATCAAATACTTGGGCACAATGATTGAAAGGAGGTAGCAGGTGAAGATTAGGCCTTTGCAGGATCGGGTGATTGTCAAACGAATCGACGAAGAGGAAAAAAGTAAGGGGGGCATCATCATCCCTGATACGGCAAAAGAGAAGCCGCAGGAAGGAAAGGTCGTTGCCGTTGGTAAAGGCAAGATGGATGAGGGCGGGAAGATCATTCCACTTGATGTCAAAGTGAACGACCGTGTGCTATTTGGAAAATACTCCGGTACCGAGATCAACATTGACGGCGAAGAACACTTGATCATGCGCGAGGACGATATCCTCGGGGTGATCGAGAAATAAATTATTAAAGACTTTTAGGAGGTAACACAATGGCAGCCAAGATGGTCAAGTTTAGTCGGGATGCGCGGGACGCGATACTGAAAGGCGTCAATATCCTGGCGGACGCTGTAACCGTTACGTTGGGGCCGAAGGGACGCAACGTCGTATTGGACAGGTCTTTCGGTGCTCCCAACGTTACGAAAGACGGGGTCACGGTAGCAAAGGAAGTAGAACTGGAAGACAAATTCGAAAACATGGGAGCTCAGATGGTAAAGGAGGTCGCCAGCAAGACCTCGGACGTCGCCGGTGACGGTACGACGACTGCCACCGTTCTGGCGCGCCAAATCTTCACCGAGGGCGTAAAGCTGGTGGCCGCCGGACACGACCCTATGTCGCTGAAGCGCGGTATCGACAAGGCCGTTGAAGCCATGGTGAACGAGCTTAAAAACCTCTCCAAGCCGACCAAGGATCCAAAAGAGATCGCCCAAATCGGCACGATCGCAGCGAATAATGACCCGACGATTGGCGATGTCATCGCCGAAGCAATGAACAAGGTCGGCAAAGAAGGCGTCATTACTGTTGAAGAAGCCAAAGGTCTGGAAACCACGCTCGATGTGGTAGAGGGCATGCAGTTCGACCGCGGCTATCTCTCGCCATATTTTGTCACCGACCCGGAGAGAATGGAGTGCGTGCTGCAGGACGCCTACTTCCTTATCCACGAGAAGAAAATTAGCAATATGAAGGAATTGCTGCCCGTATTGGAACAGATCGCCAAATCGGGCAAGCCCTTTATTATTATCGCCGAAGACATTGAAGGCGAGGCTTTGGCGACACTGGTGGTGAACAAGATCCGCGGGACTTTGCAATGCGTTGCCGTGAAGGCTCCCGGATTTGGCGATCGGCGCAAAGCAATGCTTGAGGACATCGCCATCCTGACCGGTGGCAAGTTGATAGCCGAGGAACTGGGCATCAAACTGGAAAACATATCGCTCCAGGACTTGGGGCGAGCGAAACGGATCGTCGTGGACAAGGACAATACGACCATCGTCGACGGCGCCGGCAAGAAGTCGGACCTGGAAGGCCGCATCAAGCAAATTAGAGCTCAAATCGAAGAGACCACCTCAGACTATGATCGTGAGAAACTACAGGAGCGTCTCGCCAAACTAATTGGCGGTGTTGCTGTGATCAATGTCGGCGCCGCCACAGAGGTGGAGATGAAAGAGAAAAAGGCTCGTGTTGAAGACGCGCTCCACGCCACCCGCGCGGCAGTAGAGGAAGGAATCGTACCGGGCGGTGGTGTGGCTTTGCTGCGTGCTTCGGCAGCCTTGGATAAGGTGAAAGTTCCTGATGAAGAGAAGGCCGGGGTCAGCATTATCAAGCGGGCGTGCGAAGAGCCGTTGCGCCGCATTGCCATGAATGCAGGCGTCGAAGGTTCCATAGCGTTACAACGGGTTAAGGAAGGCAAAGGAGCCTTCGGCTTCAATGCCGCGACCGAGGAGTATGAGGACCTCATGAAGGCCGGTATTATCGATCCTACAAAGGTCGTCCGCACCGCCCTTCAAAACGCAGGCTCCGTGGCCGGCATGCTTTTGACAACTGAGGCGATGGTGGCGGAAAAACCTGAAGATAAACCGGCCATGCCGCCAATGCCTCACGGCGGCGGCATGGGAGGCATGGGGGGCATGGGCGGCATGATGTAAGGAACTCAAGCTGCTCAACTGGCCGAGCCCGTTATGCCAAAGTGCGCATAACGGGCTCTTTTTTATTCTACCTAGCTTGACACTCGGTGTTTTTCATAATACTCTTCTTTGAGTGATTTCCCTGAAAATATCATAGCTTAGCCACATGTTTGAATCCTTAACCGATAAACTGGAACTGACCTTCAAGCGGCTGCGAGGGCAGGGAAAAATCACTGAAAAGAACATCGATGAGGCACTGCGTGATGTGCGTCTCGCGTTGCTTGAGGCGGATGTTCATATCGATGTCGTTAAGAGCTTCCTCGAAACGATAAAAACCAAGGCTCTCGGCCAGGACGTGCTCCAGAGCCTCACACCCGACCAACAATTCATTAAAATTGTCAGAGACGAGATCACCTCACTGCTGGGCGGCGTATACCATGAACTGGACCTAAAAGCGGCCCCCCCGGTGGTCGTCATGATGGTTGGATTGCAGGGTTCCGGAAAAACCACCACTATCGCAAAGCTCGCGCGGCATTTAAAGAAAGACAAAAAGCGAAAGCCGTATATGGTGCCCGCCGATATCTATCGTCCGGCCGCCATCGATCAACTTAAGATACTTGGCAAACAGCTCGACCTGCCGGTATACGACTCCAGCCCTGAGATCTCCCCAATCGAAATCTGCAGGCAAGCCTGCGAGGAAGCAAAGAAGCGATTTTACGATGTTGTGTTGCTGGACACGGCCGGCCGATTACACGTCGATGAAGAGCTGATGCAGGAGCTGTTCTCAATCAAGGAAGCTGTCCAGCCCCATCACATTCTGTTTGTGGCGGATGCCATGACCGGCCAGGATGCAGTTAACCAGGCGATCGGATTCGATCGGCGGTTGGGATTATCGGGGATTATTCTCACGAAACTCGACGGGGACGCACGCGGCGGCGCCGCTCTTTCAATCCGCGGGATGGTTGGGAAACCGATCCTTTTTTCCGGCATTGGGGAGAAATTGGAGGCTCTGGAGCCCTTCTATCCCGATCGGCTAGCGTCACGCATTTTGGGCATGGGCGATGTTCTTTCACTGATCGACAAGGTGCAACAAACCGTCGAAGAGAAAGAAGCGGCCCGGCTACAAAAGGCTTTCCAGAAGCAGCAATTTACGCTCGAGGAATTCCAACTACAGCTGCGACAGATCAGAAAGATGGGTTCGATGGATAGCCTGCTGGAATTAATTCCGGGCGGCAAGAAACTCGCAAATCAAGTGGACGCGGAACAGGCCGAGCATGAAATCAAACGGGTCGAGGCCATTATCAATTCCATGACTCTGGAAGAACGGCGCAACCCCGCACTCTTGAACGGTAGCCGACGCCGCAGGATCGCTCAGGGAAGCGGCACCACCGTGACAGACGTTAACCGCTTGATGAAGCAATTTATGGAGATGAAAAAGATGATGCAAAGAGTAAGCAAACTCGGAATGCGATCGTTGCTGGGTCGTATGCCGAACCCTTTCTAAAGGAGAAGAAAGAAAACGTCATGAGCGTTACCATTCGCCTGAGTCGACACGGAGCTAAAAAGAAACCATTCTATCGGGTCGTTGTCAGTGATCGACGATCCCCGCGCGACGGCCGGTACATCGAGCAAGTCGGCACGTATGATCCCAATGCCGCCAGCGGCAGCATTAGGCTCGACCAAGAGAAAATCGACAAGTGGATCAAACACGGAGCTCAACCCACGCAGACGGTTTCGGAGTTGATCATGAAGCACAAAAAGACCAACTAAACTTCACGCACAGGAGGTGACCTCCTCCATGAAGGAACTAGTGCAGTACCTGGCTAAATCCTTGGTGAACAATCCGGATGCTGTTGAGGTCAAGGAGACCGAAGGAGACACCGCTTCGGTCCTGGAGTTGAAAGTAGCAAAAGAGGATTTGGGACGGATTATTGGAAAACAAGGTAGAACGGCGAAATCTATTCGTACCATTCTAAATGCCGCGGCGTCGCGAACCAACCGTAAAGTAGTTTTGGAAATCGTCGAAGAGAAATAAGACCGAGACAGCTGATTCCGGTGTATCCACGCTTCGTGCCACTTGGTGAGATTGTCACCACCCATGGTATCGGCGGATGGCTGAAACTCAGCTGCTATAATCCAGAGTCCGTTGCTTTATCTCCCGGACGCCAGGTGTTTCTCGAAAAAGACGGTAGTCGCTCGTCTCAGGAAATAGAATCGAGCAAGCGCTATAGAGGCGGGCATTTTCTCGTCAAGCTCCACGGCGTCGACAGCCTTACAGAAGCGGAAAAGTGGGTTGGCTTTCTCCTCTCGGTGACCGAAGAAGCCTTGCCGGAGTTGCCGCCCGGAGAATACTACCACTATCAAGTCATCGGCCTCGAAGTTTTCGACACGCACGGAGAGCGCATCGGTCTCGTCACTCGAATGCTGTCCACGCCGGGCGGAGATTTGTACGTTATTCAAGGACCGGCGAAAGAGTACCTGATCCCGGCGGTGAGAGAAATTGTCGAGAAGGTGGATCTGTTTTCAGGCAGGATCATTATCAACCCCCCCGAAGGGCTGTTGGATCTCTGATCCGTTCTGTTGGATGTTACGATGCTGAGGTTTACCGTCCTTACCCTCTTCCCTCAGATGTTCGCCTCGCTGCTGAGTCACAGTATTCTCAAGAGGGCGCAAGAAAAGGAACTCGTTAGCATTCGTCTCATCGATCTGCGCGATTATGCCCGGGATCGGCACCACGTTGCGGACGATTACCCATACGGCGGCGGCCAGGGAATGATCTTGAAGCCTGAACCGGTCGTGGCGGGCATCGAGGAGGTGCGCAGCCGGAACGCCGTGGCCCGGATCATCCTCCTCTCTCCGCAAGGAAAAGTGTTCAATCAAAGCGCAGTACAACGGCTCGCGCGCGAGAGCGAGATCGTTTTGATCTGCGGCCGGTACGAAGGCGTGGATGAGAGGGTGAAAGCGTTCGTTGATGAAGAGCTGTCGATAGGGGACTACACGTTAAGCGGCGGCGAGCCTGCAGCGGTGGTCATCATCGATGCCGTGTCCCGGCTGATCCCTGGAGTTCTCGGCAACGAGGATTCATCCGCCGATGAATCATTCTCCGATGGCCTGCTCGAATACCCTCAGTACACCCGTCCGGAGATTTTTCGCGACATGAAAGTGCCGGATGTGCTTCGATCCGGCGATCACGAGCGCATACGACAATGGCGGCGGGAAAAGAGCATCGAATTGACGCGCGAGCGAAGACCCGACCTGCTGGCCAAAGCCGTCGTTTCGCTCGAGGAAAAGCGCCGCTTGTTCGCGGTGCAGGGACCGTTTTACCTGGCGCTTCTTCATTACCCAGTCTATGACAGGAATGGCATAATCGTGACGACCGCCGTGACAAATATGGATATCCACGACATTGCCCGCTCAGGGAGAACCTACGGAATCCGCGCTTTCTATGTAGTCACCCCGGTCAAGACGCTCCAGCGACTGGCGCTAAAAATCATTCAACACTGGGAAGAAGGTTACGGCAGTCAATATAACCAGACCCGCAAAGAGGCGCTGAGTTTGGCTCGCATCAAAGATACACTTGACGAGGTTGTGATCGATATCGAGCGTGAATGCGGAGAGAAACCGTTGATTGTCGTGACCTCGGCAAGACCGGGCGAAAAACGCACCTCTTTCTCGGAGCTGAGAGACATGTTAAGAAAGAAGACTCAACCATTCCTGGTACTGCTGGGCACGGGGTGGGGATTGACACAAGACGTATTGGCAGCCTCCGATTACGTTCTTGAACCCATTCACGGATCAACGGACTATAACCATCTGTCCGTGCGGTCCGCCGCCGCAATCATCCTGGATCGCCTTTTGGGGCCAAACGAATACTACGCATAGGAGTCGCCATGAACATAGTCGACCAACTCGAAGCGCAACACTCCAAGAAGGATGTCCCTGCCGTCAGACCGGGGGAAACCGTCCGTGTCCACGTCAAAGTCGTTGAAGGGGAAAAAGAAAGAACGCAGATCTACGAAGGTGTTGTCATCGCCATTTCAGGCAAGGGCAATCGTGAGACTTTCACGGTTAGAAAGGTTTCCTACGGAGTCGGCGTAGAACGTATCTTCCCGATTCACTCTCCCCGCATAGAAAAAATCGAAATCATTGGCCGTGGAAGGGTGCGCAGGGCCAAGCTCTATTACCTGCGGCAAAGATCGGGTAAGGCAGCGCGACTGTCCAGCGAAGAAGTGCGCGGCGGTTGAGCGCCGAGATCAGTCTCTTCCAAGTACGTTGCCTTTGCCCACGAACACGGCTCCTGGATGCAGCTTTAACTCTCCCGCCTTGGCCTCCCCTTGAAAGTACCCGCCCGACATGATTTCAAAGCAGCCAATCACGTGGACCTTGCCGACCAATTTTCCTTCCAACTGTAAGTACCGCGCCGAGATACGAGCATCCACTTGCGCGTTGGGACCCAGGACCAAAAGATCGCTGGCCTTGACCTCGCCGCTGAAGCGGCTATCGATTTTGACCGGCAAATTGTAATTCAGCTTGCCTGAAACAGCCGAATCCTGGAAAAGCACAGTTCTCACCGCTGATTGGTTGGAATTGGAGTTCTGATATTTCGAGTTTTCGTCCACGGCCGGAGAGCCTCCCGCTGCGCGCCGCTACGATAGCATTACGTCCCTTGGAACAAAAGCCGCCGGCTCAAGCTTGCCAGCATGGCTCTCAATTGTGTTACGATAGGCACATGGATTTATTTACCCCGAATCCGGCTCAGCGTTCTCGTGACGCCAGTCCGCTGGCGTCGAGAATGAGGCCCACAAACATAGACGATTTTGTCGGTCAAAGCCATCTGCTGGGCGCAGGTAAGTTGCTTCGTGAAATGATTGAATCGCGCGAATTGCGATCGCTCATTCTCTGGGGACCTCCCGGTACGGGCAAAACGACCCTGGCGCTGATTCTTGCACGCTCCGCCGAAGCAGCTTGTGTACACTTTTCGGCGATCACTTCGGGGGTCAAAGACCTCAAGAGAATAGTGCAGGAAGCGGAACAGTTGCACAAAATGGGCAAATCGACCGTTCTATTCGTTGATGAGATTCACCACTTCAACAAAGCGCAGCAAGACAACTTCTTACCCCACGTGGAGCGAGGCACGCTCACCTTGATCGGGGCCACGACAGAAAATCCGTCATTTGAACTGATTGCGCCGCTTCTCTCCCGCTGTCAGGTCCTCGTGCTCGATCCGCTTTCCAGCATCGAAATTGGAACCATTGTTGAGCGGGCCTTGCACGATTCGGCGCTCGGCTTGGGAGAATTGGGTCTGCAGATCACCCCGGAGGCCCGTGACTTTCTGATTCAGCAGTCTCACGGCGACTGTCGCGTGGCCTTGAATGCCTTGGAAACCGCGGCCTTGCTCGCGAAGAAGAAGCATATTAAGGCCATCCCGGTGGAGTGCGTTCAAGAAGCGCTACAACGTAAGCCACTTCTCTACGACAAGGCGGGCGAGGAACACTACAATGTCATCTCCGCATTCATCAAAAGCCTTCGGGGCAGTGACCCCGATGCGGCGCTTTACTGGCTAATGCGGATGATCGACGCCGGCGAAGATCCACTGTTCATCGCAAGACGGATGATCATCTTTGCATCCGAAGACATCGGCAATGCCGATCCACAAGCGCTTCAACTCGCTCTGGCGGCAAAAGACGCGGTTCACTTCGTCGGCTTGCCCGAAGGCCGGATTCCCCTCGCGCAAGCCACGACGTATTTGGCGACGGCGCCGAAATCAAATGCTTCCTACAAAGCCATGCTGGCGGCCGGGCAGGATGTGGACGCGCACGGCGCCTTGCCGGTTCCCTTGCATCTGCGCAATGCAGCCATGCCTTTGATGGAAAAACTCGGTTATGGCAAAGACTATCAATACGCTCACAATGCTCCCAATCGGATCGTCACGCAGGAGCACTTGCCCCAAGAACTCCAGGGCAGAAAGTACTACTCGCCGGCGGATTCCGGATATGAACAAGAGATAGAGAAACGCTTGCGGTTCTGGGAGGAAAAAAAGAAAAGCACCTAAAGTCCCCTTTTACTACCAGGTGTTTCGCATAGCCATTTTCGCCTTACTGTCATCCTGAAACGAAGTGAAGGATCTGCTTTTCTCGGTTTCAACCAGAAAAAACAGATTCTTCGTCGCTGATCTCCTCAGAATGACATTGCCGCACGGTCTTTAATATTCCGCGAGTCCCGCCAGAGCCAACAAGAAAGCGTACGACAACGCCGTTTCCCGGTGGCGTCTAAAGCGACCTGACGGCCCGCCATGTCCAGCTTCCATGTAGGTTTTCAGAAGCAGACGGTTGTTGTTCGTTTTCAAGGCGCGCAGCTTGGCTGCCCACTTGGCCGGCTCCCAGTACTGCACCTGCGAATCGTGAAGCCCGGCCGTGATCAACAGGTTCGGGTAATCCTTGGGTTCAACATTGTCATACGGAGAATATGAAAGCATGTAATCGTAATGCTCTTTGCAGTTCGGATCGCCCCATTCATCGTACTCCCCTGTTGTAAGTGGAATCGTGGGGTCGAGCATCGTAGTGACAACGTCGACAAAGGGCACCTCGGCGACAATCCCCCTGAAGAGATCAGGCCGCAGATTGGCGATGGCGCCCACGAGCAGCCCGCCAGCGCTCCGTCCCATCGCAAACAGCTTCTCCGGACACGTGAAATTTTGCGCCACCAGATATTCCGCACAGGCGATGAAATCAACAAACGTGTTTTTCTTATTTAAGAGCTTGCCGTCTTCGTACCATTGGCGGCCAAGCTCCTGGCCGCCACGAACATGAGCGATAGCATAGACAAAGCCGCGATCGATCAGACTTAAACGGGGCGAAGAAAAAGCCGCATCGATACTGGCCCCGTAGGCCCCGTATCCATAGAGCAACAGAGGATTGCGGCCACCTTTCAGGGTTCCCTTGCGATAGACCAGCGAGACCGGGATCTCCGTACCATCGGCGGACGGCGCGTGGAGCCGTTCGCAGATATAGTTGTCCGCGTCGAAGCCACCTAGAATTTCCTCGCGTTTCAGCAATTTTTTTTGCCTGGTTTGCATATCGTAGTCGTAGATGGACAGTGGAATCTTCAGCGAGGTGTACTCGAAACGCACCACCGAAGTTTCGATCTCCGGATTTGCGCCGAGACCGGCTTGATAGGCCGGCTCTTCGAATTCCAGATAGTGGCTGTCGCCACCGGCCGACCGCAATACGCGGAGCTGAGTCAACCCGCGCCTGCGTTCCTCGAGCACAAGATAGTCGCTAAAAACATCGAAATCGGCGAGAAAAACATCTTCTCGATGCGGCACGACCTCCTGCCAATGCTCTTTTCGTGTTTGTCCCACCGGTGTCCATGCCAAACGAAAGTTTTTCGCCTGATCGTTGGTACGGATAAAAAAACGATCGCCGAGATGATCCACATGATACTCGTGGTTGCGCTCCCGCGGCTGGAACACCGTGAATTCGCCCAAGGGGCCGTCAGCATCAAGATAACGATACTCCTGGCTCACGGTTTGCGACGATACGACCATCAGATATTTTTTGGTTTTGGTTTGAAAGATGTAAGGCCAGAACGTTTCGTCTTGTTCCTCGAAGACGAGCTCATCGAGCGCCGGGTCAGTGCCAACCGAGTGGCGGTAGATGCGCCACGGGCGGAGCGTGACGGGAACCTGTTTGCTGTAGAAGAGCGTCCTGTTGTCGTTGGCCCAGGCAAAGTTGTCCGTCACTTCGGGTATACAATCCGCAAGGCTCTCGCCCGTCGCCAGGTTTTTGAAGCTAATCGTAAAAATCCTGCGGCCCTGAGTGTCGACCGCATAGGCAATCACGTCTTGTGCCGAACTGACGGCCCAGCCACCCAGGGAAAAAAACTCATGTCCCCGGGCCAGCTCATTGGCATCGAGCATAATCTCTTCGGATTGATCGAGGCTCCCTTTTTTACGCGCGTAGATCGGATACTCCTTGCCCTGCTCGTATCGATGGTAGTAGTAATAGCCCTCCCGTTTGTACGGCACCGACATATCTGTTTGTTTGAACCTCGTCTTGATCTCCTCAAAAAGGCTATCTTCGAGAGCGCGTAGGTGCGCGGCGGCAGTATCGATATAGTCATTTTCTGCCTTTAGATATTCCAGCACCTCGGGATTGTCGCGATCCCGCAGCCAGTAATAATCATCCACTCGCACATGACCGTGTTTCTCCAGTGTCGTCGGTATTTTTTTTAACTTGTTCACCATATTCCGCCCTCCGCGTCCCCAACCAAAGATGCCTTTTTGCACAAAAACAGACCGTACGCAAAACTCTGGCTCCAGGCAATCCCGGGCGCGTTGACAGCGTGGACGGCATTCGCTACGCTCCACAGGCAAATGGAGTGCTGGGGTACTGGAGCATTGGAGTATTGATTTTCAGAGCCGTCACTCCACCGTTCCCGCACGCCGTCTCCGCCTTGGCCGAGAGATGCCCATTAGCTGAGATATACATACTTCATAGACTCACCAAGTTGACCCTTCGCCTCACCATTGTTTTTGGACTCGTCTTTCTTATCGGCAGCGGCACTATGCCTGCGGCGACGCACGGCACGCCCAAGGCGATCGTCGTGGCATGGGACGGAACGGTTCCTGTATTCGTGAATGAATTGCTCCAGCAGGGAGAATTGCCCCATCTTCAAGCGCTCATCAAGGGCGGCGTCTTTGCCGACGCCGTCGTTTCGGTCTTTCCTTCAAAGACGGCTTCCGCATTTGCATCCCTGTGGACCGGCGCACCGCCGAGGGTAACCGGCATCAGCGGCAACCGCGTACCGCGCGCGCCACGAAGCCGGCACACGATCCTGGAAGGCGTCTCGGGCTTTCGCGGCGCGCCCTTACAAGCTGAGCCCATATGGGCCGCCGCCCACCAAGCGGGTAAAAAAGTAGTAATGACGCACGCCCCACTGGGAAACGAGATGTCGGCAGATGCCGTCAATTTTCGCGGGTACGACGCGCTTGTGGGCCGAGCTGGCATTGTCAATGCCCGTGTAGCCAAAACGGTACCGGTAGCCAAGTGGCGCAACACTCCCGCCAGCGCTGCGCTTCCACTCGAAATCACTTTTACGATCGGCGCCTCACGATTATTCGGTCTCTTTATCGATGATCCCATCGATCCGCGCAGTGGCTATGATACTCTCCTGATCTCAACGGCCCGGGACACACGCAAAGTACAGGCCCGCCTCAAACCAACGCCTGCAGGAACCGACGGCCGGAGTTGGTGGAGCAGCCCGATCAATATCACCGCCCGCAACCAACGGAAGGCAACCGTTTATCTGCGGCTGTTTGAGCTCGCTCAAGATGGGAGCGACTTTCTTTTGTACTTCACGCGGCCCGCTTCTTTAACCGCCAGCGAAGAGGAATGGCTGGCTGGTTCGAGCGCAATGGCGCGGGCCTTCATCGGCAATGGCGCCTACGAGCTGTACGCCCAAGAAGCTCTCGGCCCCATTATTCCCAACGGCGGCGACAGCACCGCCGAAGCCCGCTACCTCGAAACCGTGCTTATGGCACAGCGGCAGCTGATCGAACTCAACCGCTGGGCACTTGGACGGTTCACTTGGGATCTGTTCCTTGCTTACACACCGTTTCCCGACGAAGCGGAACATCTCTGGCGGGGCTATTTAGATCAAACGCTTTCGAGCCATCGTCCGGAGATTGCCGCGCGCCTGCGCCCTTTCCTTTCGGCAGTGTATCGGAGCTGCGATGAACTCCTGGGTGTATTCATGGCAAACAGACCGGCCAATACGATCCTCGCACTCGTTTCGGACCATGGTTTAGAGGGCGTGGACAAGGTCATTGCCATTAATACAGCGCTGCAGCGCGCCGGCTTGCTGGTGACCGATGTACGAGGATTTGTCGACCTCGCCCAGACAAAAGTCATTTACCCCCCGATCAACAACGGTTATTTTCTCCTGAATACCACCGACCGTAAAGGCGGTGTTGTCCCCGCAGGAGAGCGTTCCCAGGTCGTCAAACTGTTGAGCGATTTGCTGCTGGAATTACGCGACGGCGACAGGCCTGTTGTCCATCGAATCTACGATGCCGCGTCCGACGGAATGATGCTTGGGATCGGCGGCGAAGCCGGGGGCGACATCTACCTCGAGCCCGTCGCCGGTTATGACATTGATCCACGGTGGGGTGCTCCGGCAGGCTCAGATGAGATCGTGAACGTGCGATCACCCATGGGCAGCCATGGTCTTTCTCCCGATCGACCCTCGATGCGTACGCTGATGGTCCTTAATGGGCCCGGAGTAAGGCAAGGCCGGCCCCTGTACAAAGCGCGGATCATTGATTTCGCGCCCACATTAGCAAAACTTTTGGGAATACCTGCTCCGAAACAAGCCAGCGGCCGTGTTCTGAAAGATGCGTTGTCAGCCCCGTCGTTGACATCGCCCGTTTCCATCGAATAGAGGGTAAGAATGATGGCGGACAAAAGTCACCTTATTGTCACGGCCGTAGGGCCGGATCAGGTAGGTCTCGTGGAAAAACTCTCCGCCTTTATTGCGCGCCAGAATTGCAATATTGAGGATAGCAAGATGGCGGTTTTTTGCGGCGAGTTCGCGGTGATCATTCTCATCACGGGCGCCCAGACCGATCTCGCGAAGATTGCCGGTGCCTACCATGAGCTGGAAGCTCAGACCGGCCTCGCGATCTCAATAAAAACACCGTCCACAAGAAAACCCACTGCTTCTCTTCTGCCCTACAGAGTCACGGCTTCTTGCCTGGATCATCCAGGCATCGTTCACAGACTGAGCCGGGTTTTGAGCGCTATGGGCATCAATATCGAGGCAATGGAAACAAAGACGTACGCTGCCCCGGTGAGCGGAACTCCTATTTTTCGGCTGGAGGCTACAGTGTCGGTCCCTGTAACGACCGATCTATCTCTTTTGCGAGAACGCTTCAGCGAAATCCAAAGAGAGGAAAACATCGATATCGAATTCTCTTTGGTTTCGTAAACGCAGCTTTAAGTCTCGGGTCTCGCGTCTCGGGTTGAGAAACAGTTTCGAGTCTCGATTTCCCCTCCCACACCTTTATTGTTGTCTTTGGCTTGTCAGCGCGTCCGGATTCACCACGTTGATAGGATTACCCCTAGCATAGGCAACAATCTGATCGACTACGACATCGTAATATTGTTCGTACGTTTCCTTCTCGACGTATCCGAGATGCGGGGTGCAAACAACGTTTTTCATCTTCAACAGCGGATGCTCACCCCCAAGCACGGGCTCATCTTCGTACACATCCACCGCCGCAAACCCTGGCCGGCCGTTTTTGAGTGCTTCCACCAGCGCCCCGTCGGCGATCAGTCCAGCCCGGCTGGTGTTTACAATCAACGAGTTGGTTTTCATACGCGCGAGGTCATCGCGCGTCACAATTCCACGGGTCTCCTTGTTGAGTGGGATGTGAAGACTCAGGATATCGGCGGCGGCAAAGAAATCCTGGCGATTGCTAGCGACCTCGTAACCATCGGCGCGGGCGCGCGAGGTCGAGGCATCGCGACCCCAACATACAACCCGCGCTCCGAAAGCTCGACCCACGTTAGCAACGATGCTACCAATGCGCCCATAGGCATAAATCCCCAGCGTGCTGCCGCGGACAGCCGTCCCAAGCGTCGATTGCCAGTACCCCTCTCTCAAGCGGGTCACTTCGTAGGGAATGTGGCGTAGCGCCGCGAGTATCAGTCCCCATGTGAGCTCGGCGGTCGGAGTCGGATTGCCTGCCCCTCCGGCTGAAACGACAACTCCATATTCGGTGCATGCATCCGCATCGATGTGAGCCGTATTACGCCCGGTCTGGCTAATGAGCTTAAGTTTCGGAAGCCGCTCGATCACGGCGCGTGGAAAACGCGAGCGCTGCTGTGTCAGGATCACTGCGTCGGCGTCCTGCAAACGTTCAGCGAGCCTGCCGGGGTCTTTTTCAGTGTCGTTGTATACCACGACCTCATGGCCGCTGAGCTTGGCATAACAGCGAAGCTTCGGAAAAGCATTCTGGTAATCATCGATAACAGCAATTTTCATCACCGCTCCTCTCTATATTAGATATTAGTCGTGCTTGGCAGCGCTCTGAAGTTTAACTGCACGGGAATCTTCCCAGATCTTATATCCTATCCACGTTGTGAACGCGAAAACCCGGCTCCTTGTCGTGTTTCTTGCGTGGCTGGCAGGTTTGTGAAACCCTACGCGGCTTGCGATGAGTACTGTTACCTGTGCGTTGATGTTTGCCCCTTTAATATCCCGAGACCTACAGGGCCTTTATGAAAAGAGCGCAAGCAAATCGGCTACGGGACGCCGAAGTCGCGGTAGCAGCCGTGGAAAAGCTTCATGTTAACGAGATACGCCCCAGCGGCGAAGTAAGCACCGTCGGGCTCTTCTATTCTCGCAATGAGACGGATCTTCGAACCCGCTTGTGAAGCTCGCGCGCCTCGGCTGCTCACGCTTGGCCATGAAAGCGCGCTAGCTGAGCTTCAGTGTTAGACAGCTCGCCGGTTCCGGTGCTAAACTCGATTTAAGTGAAAGTCAGAGTTGTTCTCAAATTGCTAGAAGATGACGGATGGTATTTGGTTCGTATTCGAGGCAGTCACCGACAATACAAGTACCCGACGAAGACTGGTCTCGTGACGTTACCCGGCAGACCCGGGGACGACCTCGCTGCCGGAACATTGAACAGCATTTTCAAACAAGCTGGCCTGAAGAAGGAGTAAGGAATGCAGTATCTGATTGTTATTGAAAAGACGGCAACTGGATATTCCGCCTATTCTCCCGATGTCGACGGTTGTGTTGCCACGGGCGCAACCAAACAGGAGGTTGAACAGAAGATGCGTGAGGCAATCGAGTTCCATCTAGAAGGTTTACGCCAGGATGGCTACAGCGTTCCCTCCCCCAGCTCCTATTCAACCTACATTGATGTGCCTGTCTAATCTGCGCGTCTTACGACTAGACTGATGGCGAAAACCATCGGCTCAAGGCGAAGTTCCTTTAGAAGGTTCTCGACCTTGAGACTGGCCACGATGTTTTGCACCGGCCTTTCTTAGTTCATTTGCGAACTCGAGCATTTTGAGATGTCTTTCGATGCGCTCGGCAGGGCTCCACGAAAGGCGGTCATAGAGCAGACTCAAGTCGATGCCTTTTTCCTGAGCCTTTTCTAAAGCGGGCGTTAATTTTTCTCCCTGGCATTCTAGCGATTGTACCACCATGGGAGCGGAGCGGAAACAAAAAGGCCCGGTTTCACCAGCCCTACCCGGTAGACGGGGTCGTGGAAAGCTGTTGGATTAAAATTTTCAAGGCAAGGAGCAAACTCGCGCACACGCGTTGCGCCCAAGTTCTCTGCACTCTCTGTGGTTCAATCGTCTTCTCTTTGCGGCCTTTGCCTTCCTTCGGCAAAGCTCAGGACATGCTTTGCGGGAGATACTCCGGGTTTTTGGTTGCGGCGTTGCCGCTGTGTTCTCTGCGGTTCACATCTTCTCGCGCACGACGCTTGCATTAACAAGCTTGTCCCCGATAAATTGAAACAAACTGCATGCAGGAGGCAATCATGAAAGCGATTCGTATTCATCAATTTGGTCCCACCGAGGAAGTCCTCAAGTACGAAGATGTTCCAAAACCGGAGCCGGGTGCCAACGAGTTATTGATCAAAGTCGAGGCCGCATCTCTGAACCGCGCCGATCTCGGACTGCGCAAAGGCGCGTACCGCGTTTCTCCGGAGGAGCTGCCGATCATCCCGGGGCGTGAATTCGCCGGACCCATCGAAAGCATAGGTCCAAATGCCACCCAGTTTAAGGTTGGCCAGCGCGTGGTTGCGTACACGGGAAAGGGCGGCTATGCCGAATACGCGGTCGCCAAGAGCTCGGAGGTCTGCCCTATTCCCGACGGCATGGATTCCGCGACCGCCTCGGCCGTTCCGACTGTGTTCCTTACCGCCTGGTTTGGGTTACTTGCCGACGGTGCTCTCAAATCGGGGGAAACTCTTCTTGTTCAAGCGGGAAGCAGCGGCGTGGGCATGGCGGCAATTCAGATCGGCAAGCACCTCGGAGCCAAAGTCATCGCAACCACGAGCGGGGAAGAAAAAGCCCGGCGGGTTCGTGAGCTTGGCGCAGACGTCGTCATCGACTACACGAAGACCGATTTTACAACCGCGGTGAAGCGCGCGACGGAGCAGCGCGGTGCGGATGTTGTCCTGGAGATGATCGGCGGCGAGGTGTATCAGAAGAGCTTGAATACGCTGGCACCCAGTGGACGCTTGGTATCCATCGGCGGCGCTTTCGGAGCCATTCCGGAAACCCCACCAACCCTGCCGGAGGGGCGTAAGGCAACGCGTTTCTCGATCACGAACTATCTCAAGGCCAAACCGGAAGATTTTCAGCAGGTAAAGACAATTCTTGACCTCATCAAGGAAAATAAGTTCCGCGTCATCATCGGCAAAACCTTTCCTTTGGCGGAAGCCCGGGCGGCGCAGCGTTACCTCGAGGGCCGCGATCACTTTGGCAAGGTGCTGCTCACAATATAGCCGACAGAGGCACCATCTGTGCAGGACTAGCATCGTCAGTGGCCGGTATTCTCTCCCTTTGCTATTATAGCGGACCATGGACGATTCTGACCCTGGCGCCACAGCGCCGGCCGCAAAACGGCCGGTTGCTGCGCCGGACCTTGCCACCTTGAGCGATGATGAGTTGCTGCAAATGCGCATTTGTGATTTGCAGCTGAAGATAGCCGGCACGGAGCTGGAGCCGCGCATTCAGAAATTTTACCAGGAGCTCGAAGCAAAAGGACTCTCCATCAGGCCGCTCTGCTATCTCGGCAGCGAATGGTTCTGTCCCGAAGGATCGGCCGCCATCGCCATACCCTTTTATCTCGCTCATCCCCGCCTCAAAAAGCTCGAGGAAAAGATGATGCTCGAAGTCGAAGGCGGTACCGAATCCTGGTGCATGCGGCTTCTGCGCCATGAGATGGGCCATGTCCTCAACCATAGTTACCTGCTCGAAAAAGACCGGCACTGGCAGAAAGTGTTTGGTCCTCCCTCCCTGGAATATTCCGAAAGCTATCGTGCCCGGCCCTATAGCAAACGGTTCGTGCGCCATTTGGAAGGTTGGTATGCTCAAAGCCACCCTGAAGAGGACTTTGCCGAGACCCTCGCCATCTGGCTCACACCCGGATTGGATTGGAAACGGCAGTATCAAGGGTGGAAAGCCCTGAGCAAACTGGAATACGTCGATGCGCTGATGGCGAAGCTGGTCCGCAAGCCGCCGCGAGTGTTTTCGCGCGCCAAGATGGGTGAAGCGGCACGTTTGCGGTCCCGGCTGGAAGCCTATTACAAGAGACGCCGGCGCACCTACGCACAAGACTTTCCCGATTTTTTCGACGCAGACCTGAAAAAGCTTTTTGCCGAACCGGCTGCAGAGCCGAATGGTGAGAGGGCTGCCATCTTTTTGCGGCGGTCGATGAGACCGATATTGAATGCGGTATCCACGTGGACCGGAGAGCCCAAGTTCACCGTCAGACGCCTGCTTCGCGCGCTGACTGAGCGCTGCGCTGAGTTGGACTTGCGGCTGCGCTCGGATGCCGCCGGCGTCGAGATCGCCGCCTATCTCGCAACCCTTGCTTCCCATTACCGATTGACCGGTAAATTCAAAGAGTCCTGACAAACGTGCAAGCGCGAAAACGGTACAAAGTTCTGGTCCTGTTCGACACTGCCGGTACACCCCCGGCGGATCAGGATTTTTCCAAAGAATTAAAAACAGACAAGTGGTGGGCCGCCGAGGCGCACGTCATTGACGCGCTTGAAAAACTGGGACATGAAGTACGAACCCTCGGTATTTGGGACGAACCTGGAATGATCATTGACGAAATCAAAGCTCATCCTCCCGATGTCGTCTTCAATCTTACCGAGCACTTCAACGAGGTTTCAGCCTATGATCGTAATGTCGCCGGGCTGCTGGAAATGATGGATGTGCCCTACACAGGTTCGAGTCCCACCGGACTGACTCTGTGCAAAAACAAAGGGATGGCAAAAGAATTATTGGCCTACCACAACATTCGGGTGCCGAGTTTTGCCATCTTTTCTCCGGGCTCGACCATAAAGCGTCCAAAACGGCTCGAATTCCCACTCTTCATTAAGCCGTTGAGAGAAGAGGGCTCTTGTGGAATATCTCTCGACTCTTTTGTTGACACCGATGAAGGCTTTGAAGAACGCGTCCGATTCATCCATGAGCGGATGAATCAGGAAGCGCTCGCCGAGGAGTATATTGAAGGTCGCGAACTTTACGTAAGCATCCTCGGCAACGATCGGCTAAGCGTCTTCCCCTTCCGTGAGGTTATTTTTTCCGAGATGCCGGCCGACCAGCCGAAGTTTTCGACTTACAAAGCGAAATGGGACGATGCCTATCGACAACGTTGGGGCATTAGGAATGTCTTCGCCCAACCCATCGAGAATGGCCTGGCACAACAAATTGTGCGGATTTGCAAAGCGACTTACCGGGCGTTGCGCATCCGCGGTTACGGTCGAATCGACTTGCGGATCACACCCGAGGGCGAAATCGTGGTTTTGGAGGCCAACCCCAATCCGAATCTGGAGCGCGAGGATGAATTTGCACAGTCCGCGGTGAAAGCGGGACTTTCTTATGAAGCGATGATTCAGCGCATTCTCAAACTAGGCCTGACCGCAACTCACTAATCCCCATTGTCAATTCACGGATTGAGCCACTCCTCGACTTTACCTTCCATGACGACATCCAGAATTTCTCGACAATCCGCAATTGTGCGGTCGACGACCGCTGGCTCTCTCGCACGCGGGATTCCCTGCCTTACCGCCCGGTGTAAAGCTTGCACAACTTCCAATAGATGCTCATCGAGCTTTTCAGTATTTGGCGCTGGTTGTGGCATGTGACTTCCTTTCACCGTTAAAGATAACGTCGCCCTGCAAGCGGATCGGGAATCTCGAGCCCCATCTTTAACAGAATCGGGTTCACCTCTTTAATGTAGTCGTCGCGCGCCTGTTCGTTCGCGCGCCGCTTGAGCCCCCAATAACGATACCTTTCGGCGCGCTTCGAACCACTGCGGCCAAACATGTCGAGCGCCCTGATATACCAATAGTCGATTGCCTTCTGCACGCGTTCCTTTTGTTCGTCGCCTTTGGATAGCAACTCGACGGTTTTGTTGTACCCGTATTCAATATGCCCCAATTCTTCCGTTACAATGTCGGGTAGAATCCGCTGCAGCGGCAGGTAGCTGCAGTCGTAGAATTCTTCCAACTGATAACGTCCAACACGATCGATGAGAAAGCCAAACACGGCGTTGTCTTCCCACGTGGTGATAAGCCCGCGGAAAGCGTCGACGTAGCGCTTTTCATTCGGTTGACTGAGGACAAAGGAAACATCCACACCGGCATCTCCGGCGACGCGCGCGATTTTCCGATAATGGTCGATTTCCTCCGCTGCCGTGCGCGCAACGATAAGCTGATCGAGTTTCGTCGGAGCCGCTGGCAGCATTTTTTGAACGTAAAGATGTGGACCGCCGATCTCGCAGTCGGCCTGAATCGTCAACACACGCCCCAAAAGCTCCTTGTATTCAGGATCCATCTTGTCAAAGTCCTTGAGTTCGATCTTATCGGTAAACATACTCCCCCCTTAGTCATCGCCAAAAATTTAGTTAAGTGGAAGGAGCAAGAGCGGTGCCATGCTCGGGAAACGCTTTCACCGAGCGTAAAAGCCAGCGGGACCCGCAGTTTTTCTCAAACCTAAGAGCTTTGCCGTGCTGGATTCTTATCTGTGCGAAGATAATTGGGGTTGCTGGCCCGCACTCCGCTCAGAGGCTCAGCGGCTCGATTAACGCGGAAATGAACGTTCAACATTCCAGCTGCAAGGTTCTCACCCTTTGACCGTTTGAACCTTTGAATTTTGAACCCTAGTAGAGTAGGACCGATTCGCGCTCACTTAGCCAGGCGGCTTCATCTCGGGTGGTAAGGGCTTCGAGATCGGCGGGAGCAGCAGCGGAATCGTCCACCCACGTCCGCAACAACTCGCTTCCATTGATTAGATCGATGGCGAGCCGCTCGTGCTCGTACTCGTAGGTGAAGTCGCGCCAGAGATGATAATCCGGCTGCAACTTGCGCAACGATTTGAGCACCAGCGCTATAAGCCGCCAGGGTCGAAACGCGTCATGATCGTAGCTTGGATCGTCCACGTGGATTTGGATCCCCGCGCACAATCCGCCTGCATGCTTGTGAAACGTCGGCTCAAACCAACACTGCCGCAGGCGGCAGCCGCGCATCCACTGTGGCGCCAGCGCCTCCATTTGCGCCGTTAGAGCGCGCGGGTCAAGGTCCGGCGCGCCAAAAATCTCCAAAGGGCGGGTCGTACCTCGCCCCTCCGAAAGCGTGGTACCTTCGAGCATGACGGTCCCCGGATAGCAACGCGCCATCGACAGAC
This sequence comes from uncultured Syntrophobacteraceae bacterium, assembly GCA_964410485.1. Taxonomy (GTDB): domain Bacteria; phylum Desulfobacterota; class Binatia; order UBA9968; family UBA9968; genus CAYPHJ01. The sequence goes on along the minus strand of CAYPHJ010000001.1, from coordinate 87,426 downwards.
TGGGCGCGTTCGGGCTCGGGTTCACCCACGTCCGCTCGCCAAGAGGCCAACCGTATCCCGGTGCACTCGACGGCCGCCAGCCATTCATTGTGACCACTTCGCATTCGAGGTCGAGCCCAAGAGTCTTCACGAACCACTTTGCCAGTTCACCCAACGTAAGCCCATGGCGCATGGGAACTGGTCCCGCGCCGACAAAGCTCTCCCAGCCCGGCCGCAGTTTTAGCCCTTCGACAGGACGCCCGGCAGGATTGGGCCGGTCGAGTACCCACACGATTTTGTCCTGCTCTGCGGCGGCCTCGAGAAGATAACGTAGAGTGGTAATGAAAGTATAAATCCGACAACCCAAGTCTTGAAGATCGATCAGGAGAACATCGAAAGTGTCCATCATTGCCGCCGTCGGACGGCGAACCTCGCCGTAGAGGCTAAAAACAGGAATTCCGTGGACCGGATCGACAAAATCAGGGGACTCGATCATGTTGTCCTGCTTATCACCGCGCAACCCGTGCTGTGGACCGAAAGCCGCAACCAGGTGAATATCTTGCAGCGATGCGAGAGCATCCAGCGAGTGAACGAGATTGCTGGTCACCGAGGCCGGATGGGCAAGTAGCGCGATGCGACGACCGTGCAAAGGTTTTCGCAAGGCGCGCTCTTCCAGTAAACAATCAATTCCGAAATTCATCGGCCCCTCACCGCGCCATGGGCGGACATATAGGTCCGCCCTACGATTCTACAAGATGATAAGCGGTTGATTTAGCGCTTGACCACCTCCTTGGCAACGAACTCCTGCCATGGGGCGGGCTTTAGAAAGTCTTGTTTCATCTGCTCGGCGAGCTGGGTGGGCACGTGGCTGGTCACGAACTTCTGCCCGAAGGCCTTCTCCCAATCGGACACAAACGCCGCGTCGACAGCCATCTGATCGAATGCCTGCCGTAATGTCTGAATCCGGGCGGGTTGCACATTGGGCGGGAGAATATAGGTGCGCTGCAACGCCAGATTGGAAATTGCCTTGACCGCGTCCCAATGCACGCCCGAAGGGCGGGTTCCGCGCAGTTCTTGATAGACCTCCTCCAAGGTAACAATGTCAGGCAGAAGCGCGGACCGAACGATTTTCCCGTCTAGCGTGAGAAAACCGTGCTGCCAGAGCGGGACCACCATTCTTTTTTCGGCCATCTCCGCAAACGCGCCACCGGCCACCAGATGCGAGTCAATGGCATTGAAGAAGCTGACCTCACCCCTTTCCATAGCGGCTCTGATAGGGCCTGTTCCCGGATAAGCGCAAACGGCCTTATACCCCTTGATTCCCAACAAGTCGAGCACGAGCTTGCCGCTCAGGCAGGAGGAATCAGTTGGCGAGCGACCTCCGACGACGATCTGGGATGCATCCGCCTTGATAAGATCGCGCGCCGTCCGTGCATTGACGAAATCACGCACGAAGTCCACGGCGCCATTGTGCGCCGCAAAAACCGCCGGCATCCGGGCCGGATCGTACTTGACCTCGTCTCGTTGTAGAGCGCGCGTGAGAAGAGCGGGTCGGCCGATGAGTCCCACGGTAAGACCATCCGGCTTCGCCCGACCATAGAGATGAGTGGCCATTATAGCGCCGCCTGCGCCAGGCATGTGCTGAACAATGATCGACGGCTTGCCCGGAAGGTACTTAGGTAAGTGTCGCGCAATCACTCGCGCCTCGAGGTCATGGCCGCCTCCCGGCGGCACGCCAACGAGTATTACCAAGGATTTCCCTTCGGTGAAGGCGTGAGCTGCGCCAGACGACCAATAGATAAAGCTCAGGACAAGAAAAAACAATACAACCAAAAAAACGCTTCGCCGCTTCATATGCGTCACCTCACGCTGTGATTTTTTCCCTAAAGCCCGCCTACTATGATTGTCCCCGTCCTGTCAATGTAACCGATAATACGAATCGCGCTTAACCAGCGGCCTTTCTCAGGGCGTCATAAAAATCGTGGTAGGGTCGTCCCGGTAATTCAATCGGTAGCTCTCGTAAAATTTTTACGCCCCAGGATTGTGGCAGGAGGATTCCGACCACTGTGCGGACTTGCAGCCGATCCATAACGGTGATGTCCTCAGGTTTCCGGCTCACCACGGCAACGACGTGGCGCATTTGATATTTTTTCCGTCCTGAACTTAGATCGCGCAGAACCAGCGGGATCTCGATGCCCTCGTGGAGGTCACCGGGGTAACGTAGAAACGTCTCCCAAGTTTGTTTTTCAGTCTTTAAAGCCATAGGAGTTCCAGTTTGATAAGATTTTGTTTTTTATCGGATCCGGGAAGATCGTATTAAAAGTCGCTTTGACCGGGACCTCCCATTCCCGCGACCACTCCCCCGGCCACGTGCAGTCGTAAAGAACCGTAGCGCCTTTTTGTAGAGCCCTTTCTCTCTGGCTGTAACAAGGCGTCAGAGTGTTGGCGCGACCTTCGTAATGCGTCACATGAATCCCATGGGCCGGGTGACACTTGGTTGAAAAGGCATGAAGGACTTGGCCCAAATCATAAACGTCCACGTCTTGCTCAACGATAAAAATCTTCGACAGTAGAGCGCGCCGCGAGGTGAGCGTTTCCAAGATCTCTTGCGCCACCTGTTTACCGCCATATTTAACCCCGATGACGGCCATGTGCACCGCGCCTTCACGGGGCACATTGACGTCGAGGATCGGTAATCCATGGCGCTCGAGTCTACGCTTGATCGCAACCGCGCCGGTCAAGGCTGTAATCGTCGAGCTGTCGTCGCGGTATCCGGTGGCATCGACCGTAAGGATCGGATCCGCGCGATGCGTAATAGCGGTGACGCGACAGAGGATTCCGTTGCCCATCTCTCCCGTTCTGTACCCGGGGTACTCCCCATAGGGCCCCTCCAGGCCAACACAGTTCGGCAGCACCTCGCATTCAACAATGATTTCGGCATGGGCGGGCACGAAGAGATCGCTCGTTTCACAGGAGACTAGCTCTACAGGAGCGCCTCTCAAGCCGCCAGCCAGAGCCGCCTCCTCGCCGCCAAGATGGTACGTCGCAGACGCTGTAAAATGGGAAATTGGGTCGGCGCCGATAACTAGCGCCATAGGCATCGGTTGCTTCTCTGCCACATAATGATCCTGAAACACCTTACCCAAATGGCTGGTGGGACGAGGAAAGCCGGTCAGGTGCTGGGAATCATAAACCATGAAACGGTACATGCCCCAGTTGACCCAACCCGTGTTGGGGTCGCGGGAGACAGCGATATCCCACGTGCCAAGATAGCGACCACCGTCGCCCTCGTGCAACATCGGGGCTGGCAGATCGTAAAGATCGACATCGCTCCCGAGTTTAACCACGTCTTTGCATACACCGGTCTTTACCGTGAGCGGAGGAATCAACCGCCCCTCACGCCTTTCATATTCCGCGTAGATCTGTTTCAGAGAGCTATCTGGCGGCAATCCAAACATCAAGGCAACGCGCCGCCAGGTGGCCATGGGATTGGCGAAAGCAGAGATCTCTTTCGGGTAGTCCGTGATGCGCTTGAACCAGAGCGCCGGGCCGTCTTTCTCGCAGGCAAGCCGGCTCACAGCGCCAAGCTCGAGATCCCAATGAACTTCCTTCTCGATCTCATGCAAGTCCCCGCCGGCACGCAGAGTCTCCATGAAATCTCGGGTGTCGTTAAACATTGTTCTCTTCCCTTCGATCCCAAATCCGCCTCGCCTTGATCCTTTCTTCAACTTTCAGCGACCGGCTTAGCTCTCCCTTAGGCAGCAACTCTGCGCTTATGGCCAGACCGGTTACCGCCTTCAGCGCCCGCTCGAGCCGTTCCCGAAGCAAACGAAGATCATTCCCATCCGCAGCCGATCGCCGCTCCACCTGCACCGTCACACGGTCTTGCTGGCCGAGGCGATCGATCACAAGCCGGTATTCTTTTGTCAACTCGGGAAAATCTTCCAGCACTCCCTCCACGGCAGTCGGATAAAAGGGCACACCGCGGACCTTCAGCATCTCGCTTGACCGGCCCTTGATCTTCATGAGTCTTCGAAAGGTTCTACCGCAAGGACAAGGATCATCGACGATGGAACTGATGTCTTCCAGATTGTAGCGAATCACAGGGGCCGCCTCCTTGAAAAGACTCGTCACCACCACCACTCCATCTTCTCCCGGCTTTAACGGCGTCATGGTGTCGCGGTCAAGCACTTCGAAGATGTAGGCATCTTCGTTCATATGATAGCCGTGCTGCTCCTGGCATTCGAAGCTCGGCGCTCCGGTCTCTACGCTGCCGAAGTTGTCGTAGGCCTTGATTCCCCAGCGCGCTTCGATAGACCTCCGGGCGGCCTCCGACATCGGCTCGGCTGTGTGAATGCCGATGCGCAGCTTGAAGTCTCGCTTCAAATGCAGCCCCATGTGTTCCGCGACATCGGCCAAATGCAAGATATAAGACGGTGTGCCGGCGATTACGGTAGTACCCCATTGGGAAAGCAGGCGAATTTGCCTTTCGCTAGGCGTCACCGCGCCGCTCCCCGCGGGAATGATCATCGCGCCCAGCCTCATGGCCCCCTCTGTAGCGGTGAAGCCGGCGATGAACAAAGAGTATGAAAAAACAACTTGAAAGATGTCGCCGGCGCGAACTCCTTGCGCATATAGGCGGCGCGACCACAGGTTGGCAATCACTGCCCAATCGTTTCGCGTTTGAAAAAACGGTTTGGGACTCCCGGAACTGCCTGAGCTGGCGTGAACGCGAATACCGGAAAAATCTCCCTGGAAGGTACCAAACGGCGGGTGCTCTACGAGGTCAGATTCGAAATCGCTTTTACTGATGACTGGAAGCCTTGAGAGATCCTCCAAGCTCCGAATGTCATCAGGACCCAGTGCATCGTTTTTCCAACGCTTTCGATAGAAGGGAACATGCTTCCATGCACGCCGGTAGAGGGAAACAAGTCTTTCCTCTTGCCACTGTCGCAGCTGCTCTCTGGGTGCTGTCTCGACGGCGAAGCTTTCCGGCGCCTTGGGATAAGCGATATCTATCCGGTCCCGCTTCATCATCAATATCCGCGCCTACGGCGACGGCATGAAACCCTTATCCATCCATTGACTCAAGTCTGCGCCGAACCATTCGCTCGGCAGCTCTCGCCCCAGCCCTTGTTTCTTGCATTCCTCGTAGATCAGCGCGCCAGCAGCCGCAAATTGAATGCCCACACCCGTATTGCTTTTGTAGTAGATCGTTTGCTGATCACTGGTTCGCCCGGCGTGCTTGCCGATGAGCACTTCGCCCAGCTCGCACACTTTATCCCAACCGAACTTGCCTTCCTCAATCAGGTCGAGAAGCTCCCGCTGCTGATTCGTGACCGCCGTCTCTTTGTCATTGAGGACGATGAAGTCGCTTCGGATCATCGTGGTCGCATCCGCCTCGGTACGGCGGTGAACGCCGTCCGTATTGGCAATGGTTGTAATTAACTGACCTGGCTCGAGCCAGTTACCGTCAAACACGGGCTGACTCGAATTGGTTGCGCACATCACGATATCGGCATCCTTGACTACCGCCTCAGGGCTACTGACGGGCTGGACCTCTACATTCAACAACTCGGTCATTTCTTCGGCAAACCGGTCACGATGCTCCTTGGTGATGCTATAGACTTTAACGGACTCAATCTCCCGCACGGCGCAGATCGCTTCAAGGTTTGTCCGTGCCTCGTTGCCGGAGCCAAAAATGCCCACGACTTTGGAATTTTTCTTCGCCAAAGCGCGATGGGCAATTCCCGTGGTGGCGCCGACACGGATGGCAGAAAGACTAAAATCGTGGATGAGCGCCACTGGCTCTCCGGTTTGCAGGCTAAAAAGCAGCACGAAGCCCCAGCTCCGCTTGAGCGGCGACGGAAAGTCCATTCGCTTGCTTCCGCCGACAACCCTCTCCTGCACGATTGTGGAGTCGTAGCGCAGCGCCGCCACGCCTGAGCTCGGCACCGCGCCTGGAATGATGTTCGCCATGTAGCCAGGCTTATCGAGATCGGGCGGTACTTTGTAGCGTGTCCGTGGTCTGTTCACTGCTATTCCGCGGGCCTCTTCAGCAAAGGCCCGTTCCATAGCGTCGATACAGTCGCGCATCTTGAGAACCTGCCGCGCCTCGGGATCGGCAATCAAAAGCATGCTCGCCACCTCATCTTTCTTGGTTCTGGCCGAGTATGTGCTCTGGGCAAACGCTAGTATGTTGGTGAACAAAGTGTCAAGCGCCACAAACGCCCCGACTTCGTGCACTTCGTATTTATTACGCTTCAATTTTCGCAGGCTCGGCAAATTCTCTGACGACATGAGTTCCTCTCATCGCGCCACGCATGCCCTGAGCACGGTCGAAGGGACGCCGAGTACCAAAGAAGATGCTACTTTATTGGGCGCGCCTTGCGCCCAATAAAACTTCTCTGCGAACTCTGCGCTCTCTGCGGTTAAATTTATGTTCGCTCTCCCTTGGCGCCCCCCTTCGATCTTACTTAGGGCATGCTCTGCGGGCTTTGCGCGAGATATTCTGCTTTATTGCGGCGTGGCCTGGCTGTGGCTATTTGGCTCCCGGCTTCGCCGTTTTCTGGCCGCGGGTTCGGCATTGGATTGAAGCGTATAGCGAAACGAGAACGATGGCTATCGCCGCAATGAAGGCGGCGTTGATCGAAGAAACAAATGCCGACGGAAGATTAGGGTCGGGCACAGCTCCCGCAATTCCGCTGTAGTGGCGGAAGGCGAATGTCAACAGCACTCCTGTTAAAGCAATCCCGAGAAGGTGTCCCAACCCGAAGATCGCGTGGATGATCCCTGTGGCGACGCCCCACCGCTCCTGCGGGACTGTGGATACCATTGCGGCTTGCACCGGAGCGTTGAAAAGCGCCATCCCAATGCCGGAAAAAGCCAAGAGGGCAGCGGCAAAAATCCAATAGGAATCCACCTCGAAATTGGCGCCGATCACAAAAGCGCCGAGAAAGAACGTCACGCCGGCGATCAACGGAACGCGCGCGCCTATTTTGTCGGCCATGTGACCGCTCGCCGGAGCCAGTACTAAATTGAACACCGAAGGAATAAGAAAAAGAACTCCCATAAAGGAAGGCGACAATGCAAGGATCTCCTGCAGATAGAATGGCATGACGAAATTTGCAAGTCCTTGCGTAATGCAAACCGCCAGCAAACCCGCCGCGCCATAGCCAAACACCTGGTTTTTGAAGATCGCCAGGTCGAGCATAGGATTTGTCGTCTTGAGCTCGTGCCGCAAAAATCGCCACACACCGCCCAGAAAGATGATAAACAAAAGCCCCTTACTCTCCGCACCGTAGAGCTCCGCAGTTTTTTGATCGAGGAGAAGCGTAGCCATAACTGCGAGAAGGAAGAACCAGACGGCTCCTTTATAATCCAACCCCTGGCGCCGCCGGCCAGGATTCTCCTCTCGCTCTTCCCCCATGTAAGTTAGGAGAATGCCAATAATACCGATAGGAACGACGAAGAAAAACACCCATCGCCAACCGATCATCTCGATGATGAAGCCGCCAAGTGGAGGTCCGAGCAAAAATCCGAACTGCTGCGACATGACCATCAAACCCTGAGCCTTGCCTTCGGAGCCCTTCGGCATGGCGGCGAGCCCGAGCGCGCGACCGGAAGACTGTATGATCGAACCGGCGATTCCCTGAAGAAAACGAAATAGCGCAAGCTGGAGAACGTTCTGAGAAATGCCGCAAAGAAACGACCCGGCAGTCATGAAAACCAGGCCAAGGCGATAGATCCGTTGGCGGCTGTAGATGTCTCCCAGCTTGCCGATAACAACACCGAGGCCGATCCCCGCAACCTGATACGCTATCAGAGCCCAGGAAACCCCTAGCATATCGGTTCCGAGCCCATTGGCGACGGTCGGCAGCGAAATCAAGAAGATTCTCGCCGAAAGGCCGCCGATAAAAAGCCCGATCATTGCGTTGATCAAAACGAGGCGATTGATGCGTGGTTGCACTCGCGTGCTATCCTTTCCTTACGTCGCTTTTCTTTCCACAGGTGGAAGGAGCGAGTCTTTCAGCTCGCGCCAAGCCATGTCCTGAGTAAAATCGAAGCAAGCGCCACCTTTGGAGCACACTACGCGTTATCACGCCAGAGGTGCCAAAAGAACCCTTACGAAAATTTGTCTGAATTGTCACCCCGAGAATTTTTATCGAGGTTCTGAGTGAGCGGCTCGTCCGGGTCTCGGTAGGAGCATTCCGAAATGAGTGATCTCGGTTAAAGGGTTTCGAAGATTTATAGCGTCACAGCAAGTTTTTCGCTGTTAAATCATTCGAGTTGGCTCAAATATTGGAGTCGTGTCGCGCTTGGTGAACTACTACAGTCGTAGTCGCTAGCCAGTTTTCAGATCGCCAACCTTCTTTCTTTCTCTTGACACGCGATCTTCAGCCGCTGTAGGGTCTGCGTGCGGTCAACCCTGGCGAGTAGCTAATGGTTGCGCTAGATCGCGAGCAACTCTTTTCGAGGAGGCGAGGATGACAGACACAATGATACGTAGCGCCTTTGTCACCGGCTTGTTTATCACGGGTCTGGCTTTTCTGCTCATGCATCCTTCGACTGCGGTTGCCGCGGCTCCGGCTCGGTCCGACCTTCCACGTAACCTGGAGATGGGGACAGGCACCATCGGCGGCGCATTTCACATATGGGGCGCTGCGTTAGTCCGCGTGCTGAACAAGGAGCTAGGTATCCCAGTCGTCGATGTTCCGACGGCCGGAAGCGCCGAAAACATCCGCCTTCTCGACCGCGGTCGCTTGCGCTTGGCGGGTACGGCCGCCAATGCAACGTATCCTGCATTTCGCAAGCTACCGCCGTTTGCGGAAAAAGAATACAAGGCTGCCGGTCCGATCATGAATCTTTATCCTCATCCCACCGTGTTTGTGGCTTTAGCCAATCGGGGGATTAAAGGCATTGCGGATCTCAAGGGCAAGCGCGTGGGGCTCGGCGTGAGCGAGATCCACTGGGGGAACCTCATCACCAAACCTATGTTGCGCGCACACGGCCTCGATCCCGACAAAGACATCCGGCCCGTATACGGGAGCCTGGGCGATCTACACAATCAGGTGGGAGACGGGATTCTGGACGCCACGGTTTCGGTGGTCCCGGGTGGTATGTCTCCTATTCCCGCTTTGACAGCCTTGATGACCACAAAGAATCTGGAATTTCTCCCCATGCAACCGCAAGCGATAGCCCGCTTGGGAAAAGAACTGGCGTATATGCCGGCGGTAATGATTCCCAAGGGAGTGTTGTCCGGCTTGAATGCCGACTATCCCACCGTCGACAACGGCGCAGCACAACTGTACGTGCGCTACGATCTCTCCGAGGAACTGGTCCACCGGATTACCAGGACCATTCATCAAAACATTCCCAAGTTGGCCGAATCGGTCGGCTTTTTCAGGTATGCGCGCGAGCACCCCGCTTTTATGGTCAAAGATCTGGTCGGGGCTCCATTCCATCCAGGAGCGGTGCGTTACTGGAAAGAGGTGGGGCTTTGGCAAAGATAACCGGGATAAGACGTAGCTCCCGCCAGTTGCTACTGCCGACGCTCTCGTAGCGGGCCATGCGGCTCCAACCTGTCGCTGCACATGTTACCCGTGGATTGGCGATTGGGCTTCCAATCTACGTTATATGGAACTTTTTTCGGCCCATGCCGCCGATGCAGGAACGCGCTCTGTTCCTCCTTTTGGTTCTTTTGCTGCTCTTTTTGAGTAACATTGCGCGTCCCGACAGATCTTTCTCCAGTATTGTGTTTGATCTGACACTGTCCGGTTTGACGCTTCTGACCTTCGGTCATGTCGTTTTGAATCATGAAGCGATCGGCGCCCGCCTCGGAATCCCCACATCTTGGGACCTCCTCCTCGGCTCGATCGCCGTTCTCATCTCCCTGGAAGCCACGCGCAGAGCGACGGGATGGGCGCTGACGATCTTGGCAGCGGTCTTTCTTCTGTACGCATTTTTCGGACACCTCGTTCCCTATGAGTGGGGAGGCCATATTGGATTCGATCTCGAGAGCATCATTACGTTCGTTTATCTGTCGGACAACGGAATCTTTGGTTTAGCGACTTACGTTGTATTTAAGGTCGTATTTCTGTTTGTGATGTTCGGCAAACTTCTGGAACATACCGGCGGCTTGGGTTTCGTTATGGATCTGGCACGGACTTTAATGGGCAAATATCGCGGCGGACCGGCTATGGTCTCCGTGATCTCCAGCGGCATGGTCGGCTCGATTACCGGCAGCGCCGTAGCCAACGTAATGATCACCGGCTCAGTGACCATCCCGCTGATGAAAAGACTGGGATTCAAGCCGCCCGTTGCAGCCGGGGTGGAAGCGGCAGCTTCGACAGGCGGCCAGTTCATGCCCCCGATCATGGGTGCCGCCGCTTTCATCATGATGGAGTTCTTGAATGTCCATTACTTCGACATCCTGAAGGCCGCCTTTGTTCCTGCAACTCTTTACTTCCTCGGCGTCTTGATGTCGGTCTATATATATTCAGTGCGTTCCGGACTGCGCGGCTTGCCGGCATCTGAGCTCCCAGCGTTGCGAAGCGTACTTTGGCGTTTTAGTGGACTGGTGTTTACCGTTGGATTATCGATACTGGTTATTCTTTTGGTTCTACGACTCTCTCCGGTCCTGTCCGTCCTCTATGCAATGGCGGCGATGGCAGTTCTAAGCCTGCTCGATAAAGAGGGGCTGACCGCTAAAAAGACGGTCGCTGTCTTCGAGACAACATCCCGAGGCTTCACGGAACTGGGCGGCGCGGTGGCGGGCGTGGGAATCATCATGGCCATGGCGGTTCTGACCGGAATGGCCGCCCGTTTCACTGATTTCGTGGTTGTTTTGGCAGGAGCAAACCTGAGCGCAGCCCTAGTTTTGGCGATGCTGGCAGCTATTGTCCTGGGAACGGGGCTTCCAACCACGATTTCATACATTCTGCTGGCGATCACCATTGCTCCGGCCTTGATCAAAATGGGGATCATGCCTCTAGCGGCACATTTCTTTATCTTTTACGCGGGAATGATGGCTATGGTCACACCACCTGTGGCGCTGGCAGCGTATGCTGGAGCGACACTGGCTCAGACAAGCTTCTGGAAGGCGAGCCTCTATGCGACGCTGTTCTCGCTCCCCGCGTATATTCTCCCGTTTGTCTTCGCCCGCGAGCCCGCACTCTTGCTTTTAGGTTCTCCCGAAAAAATCCTGGCCACAACGCTTACAGCTGCTCTGGGTGTGAGCTTTATGGCCATCGCGCTTGTTGGCAGGTTCCGAGATTACTATGAAGGCGTGGAGCGCGGCTTGCTTTTTTTCGCGGCAATTTTTCTGATCGTGCCGGGATATGGAACGGATGTGGTTGGCATGGCTTTGGCCGCGGGTGGTTTATGGCGGACTGCGAAGCAATGGGTCGTCGGAAGGCTTGCGCTAGAGAAGCGAGCATAATCATTTCAAAATTTCAGTGATTCGCGCGACCACAGCCGGAGAGCTGCCAAACACCTTTTCGACCAGGCTCTGCACCTCCTCACCTGAGGCGGGCCTGATCTCCTGCTGCGCTCGCTCCGCTTCACTGCGGAAAGCGGGATCCTTCATCGTTTTCATAAAGCCTTCCCGCAAAAGCTTTACTCTCTCGGGAGGAACACCCGGACTCACGGCATACGGCCATGCCATCCGCGAGGGTGTAATCAAAGTCTCTAAAAACATCCGGTCGTCTGGATTTTTAATCAGATCCATGAGCCAGGGAACATCGGGAAAGTCCGGGTGCTTGTCAAGACCCGCCTGGAGCAAAACATTAACAAACCCTTTCGGCACCCAGTCGGGGCGAGTGCCCCTGACGGCGTTCCAGAAAACGCACTGGCCATCGATCTCGCCCCGGTCTATGGCGGCGCGCACCGGCGCAGCCGCCGGGTAGCCTTCGATAATCTTAAAATTCGCCCCCAAGACAGCGTTGATGGCTCTGGGATAAACGCTGGCGTTGCTGCCGCGCCCGCTGCTGCCCACAACGAGCGGCTTGGAAGATCCGATCAGGTCGGAGATTGTTTTGAATCCCGAGTCGTGCCGGGCCAGACAAACTACCACATCCGAACCGGCGCTACCGATCCATTGAAACTTTTTCGATTCGAATTCCACCGCGGGCGCGCCTATAAGGTCGAGATGAAGAAGGCCTGCGTTATAGAAACCGATGGTCAGCCCATCCGGCTTGGCAACTTTGTAGACGTAGTTATTTGCCACCACGCCTCCGGCGCCCGGCATGTTTACGACCAATGTGCGCGGCTGGCCGGGCACATGCGTGGTAAGGTGTCTCGCGATGAGTCTGGTGATCAGGTCAAACCCACCGCCTGGCGCGGAACTCACGATGAACCGAATGGTCTTGCCCTTGTAGAACGAGTCAGGCGTCTGCGCGTCGGCATGCTGTGCCGGTAAGAAGCTCCACAACAAAGCCATGAGGATCAATTTTCTATTCCGCGTTTTCATAGCTCCCCCTTTGCCGCATGAATCCCCTTCGATCACGACCAGCGCGGTGCAGTGCCGTCGAGCGACAGCTCGCTTGCCACGCGTGCTATCGGGCCATTTAGCATGGCCACGCAAAGCAAGCAACACAGTGGCATCGCGTTGACTCAGCGCTTCACGCCATTTTCATCAGCTGATCTTCTTTACTCTTATGGAAGTCAGTAAAGGAATGACGCTAATCCCGAGGGCAAAGAGATAGGTCACGTTCATCGAAGCGGTGAAAAGTTGCGTATCCCCGGGGTCTGGTGTTATCCCGGGAATACCGGAATAGTATTGGAACGCGAAGGTTAGAAAAATTCCCGTAAGCGCGATACCGAGCATGTGTCCGAGGCCAAAGATCCCATTGATAATGCCGATACCGGTGCCCCAGTGCTCCTTCGGCAGGGAGCTGATCATGGCTGCCTGCGACGGCGTGTTAAAGAGCGTCGAGCCGATACCCAGCAACGCGAGCAAGACCGTGGGCAAAATCCAGTGAGAATCCGGCTGCAGATTGGCACCCATCAAAAAAGATCCCATCAAGATAAGCATCCCTGTTACCAGGAGAAAACGAGAGCCGATCCGATCGGTGACGAAACCACTTACAGGCGAAAGCACCATGCTCAGGAGAGCCGGCACGAGAAAGATGATTCCCATGAATGTCGGCGTAAGCTTGAGCACGTCCTGAAGATAGAAAGGCGTGACAAAGGTCACGAGCCCTTGAGTGATGCAGCAAATCAGCAGACCGGTCGAGCCGTAACCGAAAGTCGGGACGGAAAACAGAGACAGATTCATCATGGGGCTGACGGCTTTCTTCTCGTGAGAAATGAAGCCCCACAAAGCTGCCGCGAACGCCACAGCAAGCAGCGGTTGGCCGCTGCCGCCCAAAACCGCTGCGATCCTTTGATCCAACAGCATCGTGGCCAGAACCGTCAAGCCAAGAAAGAGTGATGCTCCCAGATAGTCAATCGACTGCCGCCGCCCGGCCTGTTGGGAAACGGAGCGCCCGGTCATGAAGCAGAGCGCCATTCCAACCAGAGCCGGCAAAAACAGGAAGAGGAAAATACCGCGCCAGTGAACCAGATCGATGATAAGACCGCCGATGGGCGGACCGACAAAAAACCCAAACTGGTGTGACATGGCCATCAATCCCTGGGCTTTTCCTTCCGAGCCACGGGGCATGGCGTGAAACGCCAAGGCGCGCCCGGAAGACTGGATGATTGCGCCGCCAATCCCCTGCACGAAACGAAAGAGGATCAGGTGAAAGACATTCTGTGAGAGCCCGCATAGGAGCGATCCAAGAGCCATAATGCCCATGCCAAAACCGTACATCCTTTGATGGCCGTAGATGTCCCCCAACCTCCCGCAAATGACGCCGAGCCCGATGCCGGCCATCTGATAAACTATCAGCGCCCAGGAAATTCCCAGAATGTCGGTGTCCAAAGCTGTCGCCAGCGTAGGCACCGAGATCATGAAGATCCGCGTAGAAATACCCGCGATTGTGACACCGATGATGGAATTGACGAGGGTAAGCGTGCGCACCCTCCCGTTCATCTGAACTGGATCTTGTAAATTCACGGTTGTCGAAAACTGGCAGCTCTGAGCGTTCGATGACTAGCGGGCCCCTACCCTACCTTTGTACGAATGAATGACGAAAACTAATAGTTCCGCCCCCAAGCGCCCTCGGGGGCATCGGTGTCCGTGTTGGCGAAGAATGTGCAGTGGAGACTTAACCGCGCCGTTGAGCGAAGCGGCCCGGCTTCTATCCCTCGAACCCGAGAATCTTACCGTACTGTCGTCCCAACTTGTCCACGGTATGAGCTTGCCCCTGGTTCATGAAAAGGGCCTGCTTGCCTTGGAAGAATTTATAAGTGTTGGACCCGGGAATGAAAGCCGAGGCGTGACCGTTGTATTTCTCCCAGATCTTTTGCGCTTGTTCTGACGCCAAGAATGAGGCGAATAAATGAGCAGTGTACCGGTTGGGCGCCCCTTTATAGATTGCTCTGGCTGATATCATGTCACGCCTCCTTGTTTCCTACGAGCCGGAATCTGGGCTGCCAATCTCGATCTTTTGAACTGAGGCGCTACTATCCTCCAGCTTTTCGCAGGAAGTCAAGCAACCCGCGATAAATCCAGACACGTTGCCAACCCGGACCCAGGATGGTAAGTAGGGGCCAAGCCCATCGACGAGTTTGTCCCGGAAATCAAGAACAAGAAAGGCGTTCAATGAAACCAATTCTTGTCGAACCCCAGGAAATCCGCGGCATTGTTTCCATGGACGCGGCTGTGGAGGCCGTGCGCACCGGGTTTCGCGAATGGGGGGAGAATCCGCAGCTGAACGCCCCGCGCCGAAGGATCCACATACCTGGCGGCGTTCGAGTGAGCGTGCATCAAGGAGGCGTTCCCGCCGCGCAAGCGACGGGTCTCATGACCCACTGCGAATGGGTCAAACCAATGGCCGAACACCAGGAATACCCGCGCCTCAATCATCCTGTCACGGTTCTTTACGATGTTGGCGAAGGTGAACTCAAAGGCATCATTATCGGCGAGATCACTTGTTCCGAGCTGCCCAACAACGTCGCGGTTACGGGTCTGCGCACGGCCGCAACAAGCGCTGTGGGCACTGATCTGCTCGCCCGCCCGGACGCGGAGAGTCTCGGCATCTTTGGTTCTGCCGGTCAAGCCAAGAACCATCTCGTCGCTTTAACGAAGGTGCGGCGCATTAAAAAGGTCAGGGTCTACAGCCGCAAGCCCGAAAACTGTAAGAAATTCGCCGTTGAAATGAGCGACCTCCTGGATCTTGAGATTACCCCGGTTGCTTCACCCCGCGACGTGGTGAGCGGGGTGGACATCGTCTTGGCGGCAACCAATTCAAGCGTGCCGGTGTTCGACGGCGAGTGGCTCGAGCCGGGAACCCATGTCACGACCATTGTCGGCAGCAATGTGGGACTAGTGAAAGGCGGGTTCACCCAAGCCAAACGTCGAGAAATCGATGACACCACCCTGGCCCGAAGCGATGTCCTCGGTATAGTTTCGGTTCAACAAGCGATACAGGACGAGCAGGCCGATATTTACGATCCGGTTCAGCGCGGTGTGATCAAATGGCAACAGCTCATAGAGATCGGCGATATCCTTGCAGGCAACAAAGAAGGACGCACCAATAGAGATCAGATCACCTTCTACAAGAACAACGCGGGCCAAGGCGTGGCGGACGTGGCCCTCGGAGCTTTGGTTTTGGACGAAATCAAGAAGAAACGCGCCGGCCGAGTATTGGATATATAGAGAGTGGAGTGGTGGAGTAATCTGGTGAAGGAGTAGTGGGTTGAACTGTATCGCCATTGCGCAGGTCAGAGCCTCAACGGAAAAAGCCGACAACCTAAAAATGGTCCAGGAATTTATTGCCGAGGCCAGCAGCAACGGCGCGCGCACGATCGCGTTTCCCGAGTTCTCGATGGCCTATTCACCGTCGACTCAAACCGCCGAGGAGTTGGCCGCCATCGCCGAAACACTGGACGGCAATTTCACAAGGACGATGACAGCCAGCGCGAAACAACATGCCATCGACGTGCTGATCACTATTTATGAGACCTGCCCCGTCCCCAATCGCGTGTATGACACGGCTTTGTGGATCGATGGGCAAGGCGAGATCAGAGCCGTGTATCGAAAACTCCACCTCTACGACGCCCTTGGTTTCAAAGAATCGGACAAGTTTGTTGCGGGAAATGAACCGGCGCCGGCCGTAAAGACCACTGTCGGCCAAATTGGCATGATGATATGCTATGACCTTCGTTTCCCGGAACTCTCCCGCATGTTGGCGCTTATGGGAGCTCAAGTACTTGTCGCGCCGTCAGGTTGGGTTCAAGGGGACATGAAGGTGGAACATTGGCAGACCATGGTCCGCGCCAGGGCCTTGGAAAACGGCTGCTACGTCATCGCCCCCGATCAGGTGGGGAATGTTTACATTGGCCATAGCATGGCCGTCGATCCATTTGGCCGGACCCTCGCAGACCTGGGTGAACGCGAAGGATTGGAGATCGTCGATCTTGATCTTGACGTTGTACGCGAGGTGCGGGAAAAGTTGCCGTTGCTCAAAAACCGCCGTCCGGATATCTATGCAAAATACGAGCGGTAGCGTATGGCAGAGGTCCGTACGCGCATCCTCTTCTTTTGGGCCCGGTGAGCCAAAGAGTGTAGGATCGGTTGAGGCGTCGTGCGCCGAGAGCCATCGTGCGGAAGCAGTGGTATAGAACGGTTAACATGTGTTTCCATTACTCCATTACTCCCGTTAGGTGAGCATGAGGTGGCGAAGTCGATTGGGGCTTATGAAGAATTCGCGCGCAAAGGAGATCGTATGATTTTATCGAAGAATTCAGATGTCAAAGGGCTGGTGGTCAAGTCCATCGAAGGCAAACCGATGATTGGAGATCTCCTCGTCAAGCCACTGATCAAAGGCGATGAAATGACATTGTTGGAAATTCATTATCAACCTGGGGTCGGCGCGCCGCTGCACGTTCATCAACACGAATCGCTCGCGTACGTGGTCAAGGGCAAAGTGAAGATGACTGTGGGCAAGGAGGTGTATATCCTTGGCCCCGGAGATGTTTGCCGCCATCCTCAGGGGGTGCCTCATGGCGTCGAAGGACTGGAGGAGTCGATCGTCGTCGAAATCAAATCTCCTGCCCCTGATATCTCGACCTTTCTGGGGACCTAGCTCACGCAAATTTTAGAGTGAAGCTGTAAACTCGCACAGGCGAGAAGGAGCAAGCGAAGCTATGCCTGAAACGGCTAAATATGTGATGATTGCGAGCATGGATATAGACCCCGAACATGAAGCTCTTTTCAACGAGGTCTATGACAAGGAGCACATTCCCAACTTGAGCAAAGTTCCCGGAGTCATATCGGTCCGGCGCTACAAGAGGGAAGAACTGACCATGAATATCGGCGGTGAGCGAAAAACCATACGAATCGAAAACGAGCCGCTTTATACCGCGATCTATGAAATTGAAAGTCCCGAGGTATTAACCAGCACCGCATGGGACAAGGCCATCGAGGAAGGCCGCTGGCCGGGGCAAGTGAGGCCGCACACCAAAAATCGCCGGCATGTTCTTTTAAAACTCATGGCGTAGCGGCGACTATTCTTAACGGCTTGAGGGTTGCGTTATTCGGGCAGCTCAGGCGCCGCCGCTTTGATTGCGGTTTAAAATCTTTTTGATTTTGTTTCCCGTGAGATCTGCGTCGTCGGCGCCGATGTGTTGTTCAAACAGCAGAAAGAGCTCTCGCTCTTCTGTGCGAACGTGCCGCTCCAAGAGATCGCCCAGATCGAACAGCATCTTCCCGAGACCCGCCTCCCCTTGCAACTGCGCCACCGAAGCACGGATCTGCTCGTGTTCCAGCAATAGCTGATCAATCATCGGCGCGCTTGTCGCGACGAGCGTGAGGATCGTGGGGAACAACGCTTCCTCTTCCGCGCGAAAGTGATTCACGAGGCTGTTATAAAAAAACGCGCGCACTTCGGCCACGCGTTCTTTTAAACCCGCCGTCCCCATGGGCTTGATCTGGCCGAGCGCTTGTTTTCGGCATCGGAGCGCCAGGGCCAATGCGTGATGGTGATCGTGAGACAAAGGAATCAGGCTCGGATGGCGCATTTCGATTTCGTCGGAATAGCGGAGCACTCGCTGCCGCAGCGTAAGTATTCAGATGACACTTTTCGTTCGCAATGACGCGATCGTGCCGGCGGAGTAGCCCAGAGAATTAAGAATCTCCTCGGTGTGTTCCCCAAGCGCCGGCGGCGGGCGCTCGATCTTCGGTGGCGTGCGACTGAGATCGACGGCGTTACCGAGCATCTTGACTTTTCCCAACCTGGGATGTTCGACTTCGATAGGGAACCCATAGGTTTTGACCTGGGGATCCACGAATACCTCGTCCAATGTATTCAGCGGCGCGGACGGAACATCGTTTGCTTGCAACCGGCCGAGCCAATCTTCCCGGCTGCCTTCACGGAAAATCGCCTGTAACATCGTGGATAGTTCATCGTGGTGTTGTGTGCGTCCTTTGCGATCACGGAATCGTGGATCAAGCGCCCATTCGGGCCTGCCCACCACTTCAAACATGGCACGCCAGAACTTGTCTGGCGATGACATGTGGAGAACAAATGGCAGGCCGTCTCTATCGACAAAAGCAAAAACCCCTGCGGTTTTCGTTCGGTGTGCTCGGCGCGGAATCTCCCCGGTTTCGAAATAGCGGGAGGCATTTTCGCCGATAAAAGAGACCGACGCACGCAGTAGCGAGGTTTCGACCCGCTGCCCCTTACCGGTGATGGATCGATTCACGAGGGCAGCCAGAATACCGTAACAGGCGTACATTCCAGTCAGATGATCGGAAAAAGAAATGCCCATTCCTTGCGGTTTGTCGGGATCGGTGAGCAGGCTCAAAAGCCCGCTGCGTGCTTGTCCGATCGTATCGTAACCGGGCATATCACGATAAGGCCCCGTTTGCCCAAAGCCCGAGATCGAGCAGTAAATCAGTTTGTGGTTTCTACTTCTTACCGTCTCGTACCCTAGTCCGCGCTTTTCCATGGTGCCCGGGCGAAAGTTCTCGATCAGCACATCCGAGTCGTCCAGCAGCTTGAGCATGATCTCGCGGGCTTCATCCTGGCGCAGATCGAGCGTGATGCTCCTCTTGTTTCGATTTAGGCTACAAAACGTGGCGGAGTAGAGCTTGTCGCCCCACCCTCGAAACGGATCGCCGCGCCCGGGCTCCTCCACCTTGATCACCTCGGCCCCCATGTCTCCTAGCATTTGCCCAGCAAAAGGCCCGGTCACGTAACTTGCGGTCTCTACGATTTTGATGCCCGAAAGTGCTCTATTCATGTCGGTGTCCTGAAATTGCTCCGAGCGAGCCTGTGAATTCGACCACCCGTTCTTCCTAGCCGTTGTCGTGTTGCGAAGTCAAGCGCAGTTAGAAGGAACGATGGCACGCTCAATCGTTCCGCGTCTCAGGTCTGAGGTCTCGAGTTCTCCCCTCCTCAACCCGAGACTGGACCCGAGACTCGAGACGATCGACATCTAGCACTCGAGCTCGGGTTCAACCTAGCTCAAGCTAAGCTAGGGGCGTCATTGCTCTGCGGATATCGAGCGGGGCAGTGAAAAGATAAAGGTCGAACCCTCGCCGGGCGTACTTTCAACGCGGATGTCTCCTTGCATCAACTGGAGGTATTTTTTGACAATGCTCAAGCCGAGGCCGACGCCGTTAAACGCGCCCGTGTGAGCTTCCTGGACCTGTTCAAACTCGTTAAAAATCCTTCCGAGGTTTTCCGACTCGATGCCTATGCCGGTGTCCGTGATCGTGAATTGAACCCGGTCTTGATCGCAAAGCTTGCGCACCTGGACGGCAATACGCCCTTGAGGCGTATATTTGAACGCGTTACCGATCAGGTTCTGCAGGATCTCCTCGAGCTTGATCGAATCAGTGAACAGAGATGGGAGATTGGAGTCCACTTCCCAAGTCACTTCCAGACGATTATCTCGGTTAATCTGTTCCACATGGGTGCGGGCGTGCGCGATGATCTCTGAAATCTCCACCGTGGACAGATCCAGCGACATCTTTTTCGCTTCCAGACGCGAGAGCGCCAGAACGTCATTGATCATCTTCAGGAGCACCCGCGCGTTTCGCGACACCTTCCGCAGAGCGTCCTTTTGCTCGACATTCAAATCGCCAAAGAAACCGTCTCCGGTCAAATCCGCGTTTCCAATGATAATATTCAGGGGGGTTCGCAGTTCGTGAGACATGGCCGCTATGAACTCCGATTTTGCCCGCGTGGCCTCCAGCAGGTCCCGATTAGCGGTCGAGAGCTCGCGGGTTTTTTCATTGACCTCGGCGAAGAGGCGAGCATTCTCCACCGCCACGCCGATTTCCTGGGCGATGGATTGTAACAGTTGCAGTTCTTCCGGGGACAACCGCCGGCGTGCCTTGTTGGCCACATGGAGGAGGCCTATGGCCTTGTCTTTTGCCCTAATCGGGAACCCGGCGGAACTGGTAAAACCCATAGATCCGAGCTTGCTACCTGAGCTCATTTGCGGGTATCGGGCGTCGCTTCTCATGTCTTCAAAGACCAACGGTTCGCCGGTTGCGAAAATCTTCCCGCTAATGCCGCCGGCATGGGGGCGCGGATCCATCGCTTGGACCACCTCTGCGGAGAGGCCTTTATAGGCCTTGAGGCGAAAACATTGTTGGGTAAAGTCGAAGACATAGATCCAGCAGGCATCATAGGCAAGGCTCTGTGTGATTTTGTCTACAGCCTCTCGGAGAACCACGTCGACATCCAATGAACGGCTCACTGCAGCGCCAATCGTGTTCAGCACGCCGACATGCTCCGATCTTTCTTTGACCTGTTCGAAGAGCCTGGCTTTTTCAACGGCAATCCCGACATGCTCCGACATTGAAGTGAGCAGGCGAATTTCGTCCTCACTCAAGCGGCGACGCTCTTTGCCGCTGAACGCGATGGCCCCGAACACTTGCGACTGCGTTTTTATCGGGAAGACAAAAAGAAAGCGCATCCCTGCCTGGTAAGCGGCCTTACTCGTGCTCAATGCCAGATAACGCGCGTCCGTTTGGATATCTTCAAAGAGCAAAGGGTCGCCGGTGCTGGCAACCCTGCCAACCGCGCTCTCGCCACGTTTGATCGTGCTGACGCGAGCCCACGGTTCCGGATGGGTCTGGAAAGAGGCGCGCAACTTCAGCACTTGCATCCTACCGTCGTAAAGAAAGATCCGGGTTGTCTCAAACTGAAAGAGCTGCGTGATCTTCTTGTTCAGCGCGTCAAGCACCCCATCGAGATCCAGAGACTGATTTACGATTGTCGATACCTCATAGAGAGCAGAAACTTCCCGTGTCCGCTGTTGCACCTTCTGCTCGAGTGTCGCGTAGGAGTTCTGTAGTGCCGCGGTCATTTTATTGAACTCTTCTGCGAGTTCTTCGATCTCATCGCCCGCCCGAACCTGCGAGCGGTGACTCAAGTCCCCGCCGGCAATGGTTTGAACGCTCTTACGCAGCTGCTGAATCGGTTGGGTAATCTTCTGACTCACCCCGATGATAATAATGCCTCCTATCAGCAAACCGAATGTCACCAAGGCGATCGCAAAAAGTTCCATTCTCCTGAGATCGGCGAGCGCCAGCTCGACCGGCTCTTCCACGATGACGGCCCAATCGAGTTGCGGCACGAGCGCATATGTGTTCAACACCGGTTGGCCATTGATCCCCGGCCCTTGTTGGGCGGGAGCCGCGTCCGCCGATCGCGTGAGCATGAAATCGCGCACTTTCGGAAGATGGCGCAAACTCAAGCGTTTGAGAACCAGTGAGGAGTCCCCGTGCGCGATAACGATGCCTTCACTATTGACGACATAAGCATAACCGCCATGAGCAAACCGGCTCCGACCAATAATTTCCCATAAAAATTTTAGATTAGCCTCGGCTGTCAATACGCCGACGATATTTTGCGCGCCCCTTTTCAACGGGACCGCCATACTGACATACGGCTCTGCCTCGTCCGTCGTGCGCACAGGGCCGATGTAGGATTGCCCGCCGATCGCCTTCAAAAAAGCGGCCGAACTGCTTTGATCTTGCAGGTCAGACGGCAAGTAAAGTTTTCTTTCGGAGGATTTGACGAGCTCCATGCCATGAGGGTCCAAAATTGTAAACTCTCCGAACGAGCGATCATGACTCAACAGCAAAACTCCCCGAAGCTTCTGTTCCTGCCCCCCCGCGGCATAGGGGCTCATCGCAAGAGCGGTGTCTTCCAACCGTTCCAACTTGCGCGTCACCAGGAAATGGATCTGCTTGGCAGTTGCTGATGCAATCTCGGCCTGCAACTCCGCGTTTGAGCGGCGTATCTGGCCGCGGGTGTAAAGAGAGCCGGCGACGGTATTCATGACGAGAGCCGCGCCCAATAGGACCAATCCCCAGATCGTCAAGCGTCGCCGGATACTCCGGCGAAACGGTCCGGGATGATCTTTCGCTAAATCCGTCATCCGCCCAGCCAGTCGAGGATGAGATCTGCTCTTAGAAGAATTTCTTTGGGTATTTGCAAATCAATGGCTTTGGCGGTCTTGATGTTGAGAGCCAACTTAAACTTGTTTGGCAACTCGATGGGAAGGTCCTTCGGATCTGTCCCCCGCAAAATTTTGTCCACCAGCACAGCCCCCTGCCGTCCCAAGGCGAGATAATCAGCGGCGGAGGTCGCCAGACATCCTCGCTTGACATTTGCCAACTAGAATTTTGAGGGACATCAGGAAATGCCGTGCAGCCGGCATGCGCTTATCCCAATGACCTTGCGCAAATCGGGGAAAAATCGCCCACACGGGTTGGTTTGCCTATCTTTCTTCGGTGAGCCGGGACCGTGATGGATTGGTTTTTGACTGGGCTGAAACCATGAGGAGAATGTCGCCCTTACTGAAGCGCCAACCGCCGCCGAACTTGCGGCCGGGCAACGTGCCTTGTTTGACCAGCTTATAGACCGTGCGCGGGTGTATCTGTAGCAGATCGGCAACCTGAGACGCCGTTAGAATTTCGTCCATACATAAGCTCCCTTCTATACTTGGCTAGAAGGGTTCTACTAGGCAGGAACTGTGCCAGTAAAAAAGCGTTGCGGGCAGCACGAGAAAGGCTTCAAATACAGCAACTTAGCGGAGGAGGGTTGAACAACGACGGAAAACTCTCGGCTGTGCAGGAGAAAATTAGACCAAGGTTAACCAAAATTGTCAGTCGCGCTACTGCCGCGAGTGATTCTCAGGACGGCTCCATGAGCCTGTTTGCCGCTTCCCGTAGCATCGCCAGACCGCGAACTTCTCGATCGAACAAAGGAACAAGCGCCCGCACAGAACTACCGAATTTCTGTCGGATGGTTTTCATGTACTCTTCTTGCATGTGGACGCGATTAAGAACGAATTCCGGCGCATCGGGTCCCAGAGCTTCCCGGTCAAGAAGCATATTGACGATAACGCCGCCGACAGGAATGCCGAATTCGTGAAACCAACCGATAAAACGCGATATGACGGCAATCGGAAGCGCTTCGGCTAACGTCACAAAAAAAAAGGAAGTTTTTTCAGCGTCTGTCAGTCTTTCGCGCGCTTCGGCCATTCGTTGGCGGAATTGAAGCAGATACGTGAGAAGCGGATCCTCTTGTTTTTTTTTGCTGAACGACAACATTTCGCGCAGAGTCCTGGCCTCTTCGCGCGATCTAAGCATCTTGTCCACCCACAGGGAGTAGACTTTTGACATGCCAAGAAGCCTGCGCGCATTGGCGGTGGGCGCGGTGTCGAAGACAAAGATTTCGTAATCGTCCTTGAGCATCAAATCTACCATATTCTCGAACATGGCGGATTCTTCAAAGGCGGGATTCATCGTCGCCGACTCGACAAAATCGTCGGCCTTGGTGCTGATGTCGGCGAACTTGAGAAACCATTGAATTTTCTCTCTGATATCCTGCTTCGATCTCTCGATGGTCTCTTTTGTATCGATTTCATAGGCCCAGAGATTGGGGCACACCAGGGTGGGTGCGCCAAAGACCGATTGCTCAAGCAGACCTGAAAGGCTGTGCACGGGATTCGTCGAGGCCAAGAGAGTCTTTTTTCCCTGGCCCGCCAGCCATAGCGCGGCAGCTCCGGCCAAAGCCGTTTTTCCCACCCCGCCTTTGCCGCCAAAAAACAAGTATTTGAGGCTTGGATGCCCATGAAGATAGGCTGCCATCGACATCGTCATCTGGCTCATAGGGCACCCTCGAACAGCCGCGCGGCCAGTCGTTCAATCATCGGCAGTCCGGTCACGTCTCGCTCCATTTCGGGAATATAGGCGAGGATCTGGCTGCCCAGGCTGGAGCGTATTTCAGCAAGGTACTTCTCCTGCATTTCAATACGGTTCTTGAGATAGGTCGGGATAGTGCCGACGCGCAGTTCCTGCGGCAGAACGCGATTGACTACGTAGCCCGATATGGGCACATCAAAGCGGGCGAACAATTCGGCAGCTTTCTTCGTGTCCAGAATAATCATTTCTTCCGGAACCAGCACGAAAAAAAACGCCGTTCGTTGGCGGTCGGTCAAAATTTGCGAGGAGGTATTGATGCGCCCCTTGATATACAGCAATTCTTCGAGAATTTTGTCCTCTTCCACTTTCTCCTGGCGCCGTAGCGTGGCCGCGACTTGATCGTACTGGCCCATCTCTTCACGCAGTTTAGTGATCTTGTTGATCCACTCGTCGTAAACTTTCGCCATCGAGAGATAATAGAGAGCGTGACCTAGCGGTACCAGATCGTAGATGTAGTAGTCGTAGTCGCCCTGAACGATGATATCGACAACCGCGTCAAAAATTGCGCTCTCTTCCATGGCCGGCTCGGCGGAGGCGGAAGCGATATAGTTGTCAATTTCCTCCGGAACTCGCTCAAAGCCGTACATGTCGAGAATCTTTTGGCGGATCTCCTGCTGGTACTCTCGTATGCGCTTGTCGGCGTCGATTTCTTGCGCCCACAGATTCTCGACGATTGGGACGGCACCCTTTCCGAATATATCCTTTTGAAAGATGTCCGATAGGCTCGCTTGCGGATCCACCGAGAAAAGGAGCACCCGCTTCCCGCGACGCGCCAGCCAGTAAGCGCATGTCGCCGAAAGGGTTGTCTTACCGAGCCCGCCCTTGCCGCCAAACATAATGTAGCGCCGCTCCGGCTGCCGTTCAAAGATCTCCTTGAGAGACATGTTAGTTAATTAAGTTGTTGGCTCCTCAATGTTCAACAAAACTGCCAGACGTCAAGCCACACAGATCCGAAGCACGAATTTCGTGCTTTATTTTCTTCTTGGCGCCCCTTCGACTGTCGCTCAGGACAGACTTGGCGTCTTTGCGCGAGACACACTCTTTCCAATCTCTTCTTGATTTCAGAATTTCAAACCTAGATGTCTCTACCCAATGGTATCGGTAATATCCCGCTCCCGCAGCATGCGCCTTTTCCAGGTCGTGATTTGCGGCGTCACATGCGGCAACAGGCGCAGGGAGTAGTAAGGCGGGAGGATTGGCACCCCTAGGAGATCTCCCATTGTAATCAAAATGAACAGGTGTTCCATGCTCGCCCGGCTGCGCACCGCGTGCCGAGTCATTTCATGCGAGGACATGCCGTAAACGATGTCTCTAAAGATCCCGAAGATGCCAGCTTTTTTTTCATCCGCCATTTGGTCAACCTTTCACATTTGATCGTTCCGAGTCTCACGTCTGAAAGTCTCGAGTTTATCCCCGCCCCCAACGCGAGACCCGGGACACGAGACTTTAGACAAAGGAAATTTGACGAATAATACGGGTTAGAAACTTGGAGCCTGGAACCTGAAACTAATTTCACACCCCGTGGAGGTCAA
Source organism: uncultured Syntrophobacteraceae bacterium (assembly GCA_964410485.1). GTDB lineage: Bacteria > Desulfobacterota > Binatia > UBA9968 > UBA9968 > CAYPHJ01. Next base: position 61,578 of record CAYPHJ010000001.1, on the reverse strand, counting down.
ATTCTTCCTTCTCCCAAAACTCCTTCTTACGAGTCACTTCGTGTTTCCACTTGCTTACATCGGAAGCAAGATACGGGAGCAGACGCAAGCTATAAACCGGGGGCATGATAGGAACTCCCACCAGTTGCCCAACTGTAACAAGCATAAAAAGCGATTCCGTCTCACGCTTCATTTGCAGAGCATGGCGGACAAACTCATAACCGGTGGCGCCGTAAACAAACTGCTTCAGCGACTGGAAAGCACGGTGCAATCGACCGCTGATTGGATTTCCCTGTCGGCTCTTTTGGGCCATATGAAAACCGCCTGGCTGGGTATTTCCGGACACAAATCCGAGAGGCTTGAGGTGAAACCTCAGCTTTTAACCGTTGCCGCCGGGGTCATCGAAGGCGTCGGCCTGTTTAGATAGCCGAAGAACGACCGCAGTCCGTCCATCCCGATAAAGAGCGCTGCCACAACGAGAAGGAGCGCCACAACCACCATCACCCCGGACCCCAACATGGGCAACAGGCGTCCCGCCGCCATGTTGGGTACATAAACATTGAAGTACAGGTTGTATGCCGTTACGAAGATAGAGGCCACGGTGGTGATATACATAAAGATCATCGGAATCCCTGCATAGAGCCAATTTTTTCCCACCGAGACAAGCCAGATCGTCACCAGGAGCAATGAGAGCGCCGCCATGAGTTGGTTGGCCGCGCCGAACAGCTGCCATAAATAAATCCAGGTGCCGGTCAACACGAGCAGGATCGCCAACGCAACTGAAACCAGCGAGGCCACATGCTGGTTGCGCAGCGGCGGAACAACTGCACCCAACCACTCGGTCAGTGTGACGCGCATGACACGAAATAGCAGCTGAGTGACAACCAGAACGATAACGATAAAGGCAGCAAACGCCAGCGAGACAGCGTACTCCACAGGAACTCCCCAAACGCTTATGAATCCGCCCAAACCACTGGCAAAGGCCGCCACGGGCGCTCCCGTAGCCCCCACGGCAATGGCCAGCAAAGCCAACAACCCGAGCAGAAACTCCGCCAGCATCGAGCCGCCGCCGACCGGGAGCATGTCTCTTTCGTTTTCGATCTGGCGCGCCGTGCCAACACTGCCAAACAGCGCGTGCCACCCTGAGATAGCGCCGCACGCGATCGTGACAAAAAGCATGGGCCACAGCGGCATGATTCCGGCCGGCCCTAGTTGCGGACTCCAGCCCTTGAAAGCAGGTATTGAAAAATAAGCGACCTCGGGCTTTACGAAGGTCCCGAGGGCGGCGCCACCTAATCCTAATACCATCGCCAGCGCGGTGATCCAGAAGCCAACGTACACAACGGGTTGGGCCATTCGCCATATCGGCAAGATCGAGCCGGCATAGCAAAAGAGGCAGATGGCAAGCGCCCAGAAGAGCAGGCTCGGCATGATCTTCGCCTCAGCGCCCTTAAAGCCCGCAAGAGTGGGATCGAAATAAGTGACCAAAGGCGCGCCGCCCGTGAGTCCGTTCAAACTCTCACTCAGGCCTTTGAAAAAGCCTTCGCTGATATGACCTGTGAGAATGGCAAGAAGAGTTATACCGACCGTAAGCACGGTCGCCGGCACGAGGCCGGTCCGCCATCGGTATAGCATCTGACCCAACAGCAGTCCCATGATAACGAGCAAAATGATGCCCAAATGGGTTCGCGGCTGGCTTTCCATGACTTGCGCCATGATGCCGACAAAAGCGCCCGCAACCAGCAGGAGGTAAAAGAAAATGAATAAAAACAGAATGCTGCGAGCACGGGGAGAAATCAGCCGGTAAGCCACGGCGGAAAGACTCTGCCCCTCATTGCGAACGGATAACACAATGGCGCTATAGTCGCTCACCCAACCAATGAAAGCGACGCCGAGAACCAGCCAGATCAAAGCCGGCAGCCACCCCCACAGCGTCGCCGCGACAATGGCGCCAACGATCGGACCGGCTGCTGCAATGGATTTGAAATGATAGCCGAACAATATGTTTCGATTGGTCGGCATGAAGTCGACGCCGTCCATGTATAGAGTTGCCGGCGTAGCGCGCTTCGGGTCTGATTGGATAATGTTGCGGTCGATGCGTCGTGCGTAGACCGTATAGGTTAGATAAACCGTGATAACGCCCAAGATTACCACAACGAGGGCGTTCATACGTTCCCCCAAGGGTTTGTTCCTCGTTTGCCGCAGAGCGATCGCGCCGCGAAAGGACCACTGTCAAGAAAGACAGAGTTCGTTACGATGCCCGCGCGAGTCATTTCTTGCGCGCCTCGACAAGCCAAAGATACAGCGTGTGATCCCAACCCTGAGCATCTTTGACGTTTTCTACTTTGACGGCCGGCCAATCTCCCATATCAAAATCATGCGACACCACGCGTGAACCGGGCCTCATTTGCTTCCAAATGTTTGGCCTGATCATAAGATTAACCTCGGGGAGCAGGTACAATGTGAGCACGGTGGCTGGAGACAGGTCGACCGTCCTGATGTCCTGTTGACGGATTTCGACAAGGCGTTCGACTCCAGCCTTCTTGATGTTCTCGTGAGCTTCTTTAATTCTTTCCGGATCTATCTCAAAGCCCACCGCTTTGACGCCATATTTTTGCGCAGCAGTTATAACGATCCTACCGTCGCCGGAGCCCAGATCATATACCACATCACCTTTCTTGACTTTTGCAAGCTCCAACATCCGCTCCACTATTTCCTGCGGAGTCGGAACATAGGGAACGATTTTCTTGCCTTCGTCCTCCAGTGGCTGCGCTTGGGCGAGCCCCACCGCTTGTGCCGCCGGACCCCACTCCGCTCGGCCGGTGAAGAGCGCAAAGGCTAATAAGCCCGCAATCCCAAACACACAAAGCTTGTATATTTGCACACGTCGCCTCCTCGCCGGGTCATGCAGTCGATGCCCTAACTGAAACCCAACCGGCGTGTCAAGCATGAACTTTGCCTGATTTATCGGCCCTTTTCCTTGTGAACGGTCAAGCATCTCTTTTCCAGAATTTACCCAACCAACTGTCGTCCTCTTTGCCGGCGATCTGCTCCAGTTCTCCCGCATCCAACCAAATTCCATGACACCCCGGACATTGATCAATGAGAATCTTTTGAAACGTTTGCTCTTTTAGGATTTGACCGCATCTTGGGCACTTCAAATCAGCAGATGATTGCGCTGCTTCTTTGGCCTCGGCTCCCTGTTTGGCTTTGAGCTTTTCCAACAGCTCTCGCTCTTTCCTGATGAAATACTCGTCTTCTTGTGCTTTCTTCCTTTCATCCCATTTATTGGCCATGTTACCCCTCCCGTTTTATGTTCCGTGCAATCCGATAGCGTTTTAGGAGTTTCACCTGGAATATCTGTAGATAATTGAAAGATGGAGTCTATTGGGATGCGGCTTGGCTGGATCGCTACACCATGGAATCATCTGTTTCCGCTCAGGCATGACTCCCACCGGCCAGCAGCGAAACAGCTCCGTGCTCAGCGGGCAAACCCCGTCATGTAAGGAAGCTTTCCGGCCGTCTGCCGTACCTGATCCAGGTGGCTTCGCAGCAACGCTGTTGAATCCCAGGAGCCGCTCGTTAAGGCATTGCGAAAGGTTTCAGGAAGGTCGATCTGAATCCGTTGCTCGCCCAGCGAGAGAGTCTTTGTCTCCAGATCGACGATCAACCGCGTCTCCGGGTTCTTCTCCACCGCCGACATCAGCATTTCCATCTCTTGAGCGCTGACGGTCACGGTGGGCAGCCCCATAATCATACAGTTTCCGGCAAAGATCGAGGCAAAAGATTCGCCAACGATGACCTGAATACCAAAACGGTAAAGCGCTTGCGGCGCATGCTCGCGCGATGAGCCACAGCCGAAATTTTTATTGACCAGCAGTACCGCAGCGCCTTTGTATTTTGGATCGTTGAAAGGGTGCGATTTCGGTTTTCTGGAAGCGTCGAACCTCTCATCGAAAAAGGGATACTCTCCCATCCGCGCAAATGTCACCTCTTTTAAATAACGCGCCGGAATAATGCGGTCGGTATCGATGTCGTTGCCCCGGATCGGAACGGCCGTTCCACTGAGTTTTGTTATTTTCACGATCTGGCTCATAGACCTCTCACTGGTACTCGCGCACGTCCACCACTCTGCCTGTCAAAGCCGCGGCGGCGACCATTGCCGGACTCATGAGCAAAGTGCGGCCGCCCGGACTCCCCTGACGGCCGATAAAGTTACGATTTGAAGATGAGGCGCAGATTTCGCGCCCGGAGAGCTTGTCGGGATTCATCGCCAGGCACATCGAACATCCAGCTTCGCGCCATTCAAACCCGGCCTCACGAAAGATCTCGTGCAAGCCTTCCTGCTCTGCCAGCTTCTTGACCTCCGCGGAACCAGGAACCACCAACGCTCTGACCCCGGCTTTGACTTTCCTCCCCTGCGCAATCTTCGCAGCGGCACGCAGATCCGTCAGTCGCGAATTCGTGCACGACCCGATGAACGCAACGTCAATGGGCGTGCCTCGAATCGGATCTCCCGGCTGCCAGCCCATGTGCTCGTAAGCCTTGCGGGCCCCTTCCGGGTCGGGGAATTGTTCCGGCATAGGCAAGTGTTCGGAGATGGCTACGGCTTGTCCCGGATTAATCCCCCAGGTGACGGTGGGTTCGATCTCCTTACCTTCGAGATTGACCATGTCGTCATAGCCGGCATCGACATCTGAGGCAATGGACCTCCAATACGCGACCGCGCGCTCGAAAGAGCTGTCCTTGGGCGCGTACGGCCGGCCTTTAAGAAATTCAAACGTGGTGCCGTCCGGGTTCACATAACCGGCGAGCGCGCCGCCTTCGATGCTCATGTTGCAGACGGTCATGCGCTCTTCCATGTTCATCCTATCGATGACCGACCCGCCATACTCGTAGGCGTAGCCCTTGCCTCCCGCCACGCCCAACCGTCGAATAATATTCAAGATGACGTCCTTCGCATACACTCCGCTGCCAAGCGCGCCAGTGACATTAATTCTGCGCACCTTCAGCCTGTCCATTGCCAGTGTCTGTGTCGCCAGGACATCGCGTACCTGGCTTGTGCCAATGCCGAATGCCAGCGTGCCAAATGCTCCGTGCGTGCTGGTGTGGCTATCACCGCATGCCAGCGTCATGCCTGGCTGTGTGAGTCCGAGTTGAGGACCGATAACGTGCACAATGCCTTGATTCGGGCTATCCAGTCCAAAAAATTCGACGCCGAACTGTCTGACATTGTTCTCGAGCGCCTTCGTAAGCTCCTCGGCTTCAGCATCGAGAAAAGGCCGACTACGAAGATCCGTCGGCACGATGTGGTCAAGAGTCGCAAATGTGCGCTCCGGAAAAGCAATGTCCATGCCCTGTTCGCGGAGCATGTCGAATGCCGGCGCTGTGGTGATTTCGTGGATCAGGTGAAGTCCGATGAACAGCTGGGTTTGCCCGGTCGGCAAAATACCAACCGTATGCGATTTCCAGATCTTGTCATACAATGTGCGTTCGGCCATTTATAGAAAACTCCTTCGCAGGGGATAATATCCAGCGGGTCACAGGACTTCAAGTGCTGCACAAGCCGACTGAAGTGCTGGAGTAACGGAGCACAGGAGTCACCGATCTTTCACCACGTCCCTCCATTACACCACTCCAGCATCTAACCTACCGATCAGCATTTGACGACGCACTATTGTAAATCCATGCCGCCGGCTCTCTTGCATAGTCATCATAACTGCCGGGGCATGTGATCCCTGGAATTTGGGGTATCCAGTCTTCCCTCAATAGCTCGTCTGGATTGCCATAGCGGGAGGCCAACGCCCTTACTTCGGGATCGTCCAAAGCCGTCAAGCGGCCGTTTCGAATGATGGTATATTCTTCGCCTCTCTTCGTTTTAATCGTGAAGGTCGGAAACAAAAGGTGGATGTGCAGATGACCATAGAGAATCCCCCGCTCGCCGGCCCATTTTTCTTCGGCGGATCGCCACAGCGTGCCGAAACCCATGTGAATGACCCCCGACCGGCGCCGCTCCCATTCAAATCCACCCGACGAGTGCCGCTCGATGTGGCCTGGCCGGAGAATCTTTGGGTTGGTTCCTATGGCAGCCTCCCAGAGGTAGAACAGACCGGGCCGCGGAAAACATGGATATTGAGTGCGCTTGCTCTCTTCCAATAGATCGCGCCATGCATCCCCGTAAGCAGCGCCCCCGGCAACCTTGACAATTTGTCCCCCTTCCAGCTCCACTTTGACCTGGGGAAAAGCGCGTGAGAAATGGCTCGTGGTTCCAGCCACCACCCCGGCTGCATCTTCTTTGGCGATGATCGGCGGCACAGGATGGCCGAAAAGATGGCCATTACGCGGCGTGGAAGCAAAGCCGTAGCGCGTGCCATCGTAGTATTCATCCCAATAGGTCCAGGAAAGATCGGTGCCTTCGGCGTCCACGAGACGGGCGCGCCCCCCTCTGCCGTACTCCCAGATCGGATCCCAGGTTTTCTTGTTGATGAGAAGGTGAAGGTCCAGTGGATATGTGGTCGCGCGCTGCAGGAGGTGCTCTGCGCGGAGCCAGGGGATCTGTTCGTAGCGAAAATCGGTCTTGGGAATCGGTCCGCCTTTGCCATGGATGAGCAAATCGTAGCCGCGCCGCAACGCAAACTCCTCGATGTACGGCATGCCTTCCCACCGCCGTGGATTGTTGTCCCACGGTTCGCGGCGCATGATGACCCGCACTTCGTCGACATAGTCGAATTCCCGATCGGGATCTCCCATGTCCGCGATCAGGATGTCGACGTGGGCACCTTTTTCCCTCAGTGCTTCCGCGATGGATTCTGGCACGGCCAAATCATATTCGCGATCGACGGCGATCAGCACCTTATTGCCGGCCCCCGTTTTGTTGTAGCCGACGAAACCAATGTGGCTGTCGCGATTCTCCCGCCAGTCGGCGAGCCTACGCGCGGTCGGCAACAGCTCCGCTAAATCGGTCGAACGAAGCCCCGAACGGCCGAGCTTTTCTTTTTGTGGAATCGAACTGCTGATACCGACGCCGTCTTCGGCGCTATCACACATAGAAACCTCCCGTACTGCAAAAAACGTGTTCGTGGCTCGTGATCGTGCTCCGTTGGTTGGGGAGACGAGGACGAAACACGAGCACGAGCACGATCCTACAGACAACGCTCCTTCACCCAGTTAACAATGTCGATTCGTCTGGCAAGCCAGACGTCCGAAAAGGACTTGGCGTACTTGATTGCCTCGTCGTAAACCCTGCCGGTCGCCGGGAATGCCATCTGGCAGTGCATGGCAAAAGTCACCATCTTTGGCTCTTCCGCCGACTCTTCATACAGGCAATCAAACTCGTCCCTGAACGAATTGAGGAGGTCCCGAGCGGTGATGCCTCTGCGATACATGCCCGTGTCATTCAAGCCGCTGATGGCGTTCTTGTAGGGAACGATGATCATGGTTTTGCCGTTGATCTCTACCGGGTACGGGTTGTCATCGTTAACCGCGTCGCCGTGCCACAAAAAACCCTCGTCGGCAAGGATTCCAAGCGTCCGCTCGGTATGCCGCATTCCGGAAGTGAGCCAACCTGTGAGCTTGGTGCCGACAAATTCCTGAAACATCTTTGCACAATGGCGGATCTCTTCGCGCTCTTCTTGTTCGCTCAGGTGAATTAACTGAACATCTTCTGCGTAAGAATGGCCGACGATCTCGTGGCCTCTCTCATGCACGGCCTTTACGGCCTCGGGATAGCGATGGATACAAAGCGCGTTCGTGTTGAACGATGCTTTGACGCCGTGCTTGTCCAAAATGCGCAAGATCCGCCACACTCCGGTCCGGCCGCCGTAATCGTTCTCGCTGGCCGTGCGGCAATCGTAAGCGGATTTAACGTCGTCCTCTTTGATGGGGTTCGAGCCGCCCACGTGACGCGCGCGGCGGTATTTGGGGTCGGGCTTTTCTGTCCAGGCTTCCAGATTACCGGCCAGCGCGACGGCAAGACGCGCATTGTTGGGCCATCGAATTTTTAACTTTCTAGCTTTCGAGTAGATGTCATAAAAGTTATCATGGACCGGCATCATAACGTCAGACCTCCATTGGAATGAATCGCGTTTCGCCACCGTATATGGAAATCACGCTGGCCTGTCAATGACAACGGTTAAGCCGTTCCAAACGTTTGGAACGATTGGAACTACTGGAACGAATGGAACCGTCGTGAGCCGTTTAGTACTTCACTTCGACGAGATACAAGCCATGCGCCGGAGCGCTGGGTCCCGCCTGGGTTCTGTCCCGGGCCGCGAGCAACTCGGCAAACGACTCCGGCGCGCGCGCTCGTGTGCCGACTTCAATCAGCGTGCCGACGATATTGCGGACCATGTGCCGCAGGAAAGCGGTCGCTTCGATCGTAAAAACCAGTAGATCACCTGCCGGAGCCAGTAGCGCTCGTTTCACGTTTCTAACCGGATGCGCTGCATCACAGCCCGCGGCGCGAAACGAGGAAAAATCATGCTCGCCCTCCAAAAAGACCGTCGCTTGGCGCATGGCCTGCACATCCAACACGCGATGCACATGCCAGGCGTATTTCAAATAGAACGGCGAGGGCGTGGGGCGACTGAGAATGCGATATTCGTACAGCCGGCTGCGGGCATTACGGCGGGCATCAAACGAATCCGGCACGGCGGCAACATCCCGGATAGAAATATCGTCCGGAGTCAGCGCATTGAGGGCGCGCTCGACGCGATGGGACTCCAGGTCTTTATCACTGAAAAAGTTGGCTACTTGTCCCAAAGCGTGAACCCCTGCATCGGTCCTCCCTGAACCAATGACGCGTGTCGGCGTGCCGAGAAAAGTGCTGACGGCTTGTTCCAGCACCGCCTGGACCGTGAGTTCCCTGGCTTGAATCTGCCAACCATGATAGCAGGTGCCATCGTACTCGATGGTGAGCCTGATGTTCATGCACGCTTCGCTTCGCTCAGCATTTCAGATATCAAAATTTCAGATCTCAGATAATGCCAAATCTGAAGTCTTGAGATCTGAAATCTGAAATTTGAAATTCCTCGCTCTGCGAGGCCGTTAGAGATAATCGCGGACGAGAATTTCGGCGATTTGCACCGCATTTAACGCCGCGCCTTTGCGGAGATTGTCGGCGACCACCCACAAGTTGATGCCGTTGGCGATCGAATGATCCTCCCGTATCCTGCCGACAAATGTCGCGTCTGTACCGGTAGCATCGAGGGCCATCGGGTAGGCGTTGTTTTCGGGATCATCGCAAACGATGATTCCCGGCGCCTCGCGCAAAATGGCTTTCACGTCGCCTGCCGTGAGCTTCTTCTCGGTCTCCACGTTGATCGATTCCGAGTGGCCGCAAAAAACCGGCACGCGCACGGTCGTCGCCGTGATTGCAAGAGCAGGCTCGTTCAAGATTTTGCGCGTCTCGTTGATCATCTTGAACTCTTCTTTGGTGTAGCCGCCGTCGACAAAAGCGTCGATATGAGGAATGCAATTGAACGCGATCTGATGGGGAAACTTTTCCTTCTCGACGTTGCGCCCGTTGTAAATCGCGATCACTTGCCGGTTCAGCTCATCCATCGCCTGACGCCCCGCGCCGGAAACGGACTGGTACGTCGAAACTACGACACGTTTGATCCGCGCCGCATCGTGGATCGGCTTTAAGGCCACAACCATCTGGATCGTGGAGCAATTCGGGTTGGCGATAATGCCGCAGGAGCGATACTTGGCGACCTCCATCGAATTGACCTCGGGGACTACGAGCGGGACATCGGGGGCCATGCGAAAATGGGAGGTGTTGTCAACGACCACCGCCCCTGCTTTCACCGCAATCGGCGCAAACTTTGCGCTGACGTTTGCTCCGGCGGAAAACAATCCGAGGTCAACGCCTTCGAACGAATCCTCTTTTAGAACCTCAACCCGGATTTGTTCCCCGCCAAACGGCAGACATTGACCGGCCGATCGCTCCGACGCAAACAACCGTAGTTCGGCGACAGGGAATTCGCGCTGCTCCAGTACTTCGCGCATCTGCTCGCCCACCGCGCCGGTGGCGCCGACGATAGCGATAGTGTACTTTTCCTTTTTCACGATCTATTAGCCCCGCAATGCATCAATCTGATGACGGACCCGCTGGCCCATTTCAACGCAACCCACCAGCCGACGGCCAGGTTCCTGGATATCGGCGGTCCGATAGCCTTCGTCGAGCACGGCTTCAACGGCTTTTTCGATGCGCTCCGCGGCCGCCGGTTGATCGAGAGAGTGGCGCAACATCATGGCCACGCTCAAAATGGCGGCCAGCGGATTGGCCTGGTCTTTACCAGTGATATCCGGAGCGCTGCCATGCACGGGCTCGTACATGCCTGCTTTGCCGCCGAGACTTGCCGAAGGCAACATGCCGATTGATCCCGTCAACATGGCCGCTTCGTCGCTCAGAATGTCGCCGAACATGTTCGTCGTCACCACAACGTCAAACTGCCTGGGATTGCGGATTAGCTGCATCGCGCAATTGTCCACAAGCATGTGTTCCAACTCAACGCCCACATAACCTTCGTCATGATGAATACGGGTAACCACCTTGCGCCAGAGCTCCGTGACTTCCAATACGTTGGCTTTATCAACCGAAGTCACTTTCTTGCGCCGCTTGATGGCGGCATCAAAAGCCACGCGCGCGATGCGCTCGATCTCCGGTGTCGTGTAAACCTCCGTGTTAACGCCCCGCTCCGTCCCGTCCGGAAGCTTGCTCACGCCTTTAGGCTGACCAAAATAGATGCCGCCCGTCAACTCACGCACCACGAGCAGATCGGTACCCTCCACAACCTCCTTTTTTAGCGTCGACGCCGAAGACAAGGCAGAGAACAGTTTCACGGGCCGCAAGTTGGCGAACAGTCCCAGTTCTTGGCGCAGCGTAAGAAGCGCCCGCTCGGGTCTGACGGAATACTCCAACCCGTCCCACTTCGGACCTCCCATGGCTCCAAGCAGTACGGCATCGCTCTGTTTCGCAAGTTTAAGAACACTATCCGTCAGGGGTTTTCCCGCGGCATCAATCGAGGCCCCGCCGACCAAACCCTGTTCCAACTCAACGGAGAAGCCATATAGGCGGGCCGCTTGATTCAGGACCTGTGTGGCCTCGCGCATCACCTCGGGCCCGATGCCATCGCCGGGCAGCACCGCGACTTTGTGATTCATGGTCCCTCCCTTTCCAACGAGCGGCGGTAGCGCTTTCTGCCCTCCAGCTTGTTGAGCGCGTTGATGTATGCCAGCGCGCTCGCCATGATAATGTCGGTGTGCGCTCCTTGCCCAGAGACGCGCAGACCGTCGTGTTCGATGACACAGGAAACACCGCCCTGGGCATCCGCGCCGCCGGTAATCGCGTTCACCGTGTACCGAACCAGTTGGGATTGCGATCGCGTAATTTTCACGATGGCTTTGTAGCAAGCATCGACAATACCGTCTCCGGATGCATAATCCATTCGTTCCTCACCGTTGACGCGCATCTTTACCGTGGCCGCAGGGACCCCGTCGGAACTGGAGTTGACGTTGAGATAGATCAACTCGTAGCGGTCCGGTTGCCCCGGAACGCGGAGAATCTCCTCCGCCACGATGGCTTCGATGTCTTCGTCGTAAACGTTCTTTTTCTTGTCGGCCAAAGCCTTGAAACGCGAGAAAGCACGGTTCATGTCTTCTTTGCTGAGATTGAACCCTAAAAATTTGAGCCGCTCGTCAAAGGCGTGGCGCCCCGAATGCTTGCCCATCACGAGCCGATTTCCCGGAATGCCAATGGACTCGGGCGTCATAATCTCATAGGTTTGCTTGTGCTTGAGGACCCCGTCCTGGTGAATACCTGCCTCGTGGGCAAAGGCATTGTCGCCGACGATGGGCTTGTTGATCGGAATCGGAATACCCGTAACTTGAGACACCAGACGGGAGGTTGGATAGATCTGTTCGGTAACGATGTTCGTGTCGAGATCCAGATAGTTTTTGCGCGTGCGCAGAGCCATCACGACTTCTTCCAAAGAGGTGTTACCCGCACGCTCGCCAATGCCGTTGATCGTGCATTCGACCTGCCGTGCGCCGTTGTGCACAGCGGCCAACGAATTCGCCACCGCGAGGCCCAGATCGTTATGGCAATGGGCGCTCCAAATCACCCGATCGCCGCCCGCGGTCCGCTCAATCAGGTCATTGATCAACACGCCAAACTCCGAAGGGATCGCGTAGCCCGTCGTATCCGGCACGTTGATGGTGGTGGCGCCGGCACGGATCACTTCACGAAAGACCTGAATCAGAAACTCAGGATCGCTGCGAGACGCGTCCTCGGCCGAGAATTCAATGTAGTCCATATGCTTTTTGGCGTGCGCCACCGCTTTGACCGCGGCCTCCACGACTTGCTCGCGCGACATCCTGAGTTTGTGCTTGAGATGAATATCCGAGGTTGCAATGAAAATGTGAATACCTGGATTGACGGCATGTTCGACGGCCTTCAAGGCTTTGTTGACGTCGCCTTCTTGAGCCCGCGCAAGGCTCAAAATCGTCGGACGCCGAACTTCCTGACAGACGCGTACGACCGAATCAAAGTCGCCTTCCGAAGAGGCGGCGAACCCCGCCTCAATAACGTCGACACCAAGCTTTTCGAGTTGCCTGGCAATGACGACCTTTTGTTCCACTGTCATGCTGGCGCCCGGTGACTGCTCGCCATCCCTGAGCGTTGTATCGAAAATCTTGACAACATTATCTGCTGCTGGCATGGAATCCTCCGTTTGCTCCGTAGCTAACCCTCTAAAATGAAAACTCCCGCGGGCGGCCCAACGGGAGCATCATAGAGACTGAACAAAGCTGGATCTAGCTGAGTGCGCCTGAAGTTTCCAGTCTCTTCTCCCGTCGCCGCTTATAGGTCGTTAAACACCATAAAAAGGGACCGGATAGTGTATACAACAAAACAATCGTGAAAAACATGACCTGGGGCGCGGCAATGATCAATTTGATGATGATAATAGCACAAACGAATATCCAAACCGAACGGCGCTTTTTGAGGTCGGTACTTTTCAAGCTAAAATATTGGAAGTTACTGACCATCAACGCTGCCAATCCGTAGATCACCAGGAGCAGCGTGATTTGCTTGCTCGGCGCTCCCTCACCCCCGATGTAGTAGTAGAGAAATACCGTGGCGACGACCATCTCGGCCGCCACGGGGATCGGCAGCCCCACGAAGTGACTCTTTACCGGGTTGCGGGCTTGGACGTTAAAGCGCGATAGGCGCAGCGCGCCGCAAAGTACGTAAGTACACGCCGCCAACCAGCCCCAATTCCCCCATGGGACCAAAGCCCAGAAATAGACAAGGATCGCTGGGGCCAAACCGAAGGAGACGACGTCCGCCAGTGAATCAAACTCGACGCCAAATTGGCTCGTGGTTTTGGTCAAGCGCGCGGCATAGCCGTCGATGCCATCGAGAAGATGCGCGAAAATGATAAAGAGAGCCGCTTGAACATACCTGCCGTTGAAGGTGGAAACAAGCGAGAAAAACCCGCACATCAGATTGCCGGCGGTAAAAAGGCTAGGAATCAAATAGACGCCTTTTTTCAGCTTTTCCGCCGGTACTCTTTGCTTTAGCGGAACCCGCGGCCTGCCGCGCCGCTCTAAGAGCCGAACTCTTGCACCCTGAAGCGGGTTGGTTCGAGGAGCCTCAGATTCGCTCATACAAACCTCCCTACGATCGTCTCTCCCCCGCGCACCCTTTGACCTTCCACAATGTCCACTCGAGCGCCTTCAGGAAGATAAAGATCGGTCCGGGAGCCAAACATGATCAAACCAAATCTCTCGCCGCGCGCGACGGTATCACCCGGCTTGACGCGACAAACGATGCGCCGGGCCACCACCCCGGCCACCTGAACCACGCCGAAATTTCTCCCGCGAGAATCCACCAACGTCAACATATTCTGTTCGTTTCGCTCCGACGCCTCCGCTTTGTACGCCGCGACGAATTTTCCCGGGCGATAGCAAACCTCTTTGATTGTACCCTCGACCGGCGTTCGATTGATGTGCACGTCGAGCGGCGACAAGAATATGCTGATGCGAGTCGCCGCTTGCGCGAGAGCGGCGCCAAGAGGAAGCCGAGCGATGCTGACAACCTTTCCGTCCGCCGGCGCGAGAATGAGCCCTTCTCCCGCAGGTGGAATTCGCTCCGGATCACGGAAAAACGCCGTAACCGCCAGTGTCAGCAGTAACGAAACGAAACCGACGGCTACCCAGCCAAGCGCAAAAATCACCACCGCCAGCGCTGCTGTGGCAATGATCATGGGATAACCTTCCTTCGCGACAGCCATTCTGAAGGCCGAAAAACAGTCAATTTTTATTCTTGTCAACCAGACGATTTTGCGATAGCCACGGCATCATACTGCGCAGTCCCTCGCCGACTTTCTCCAGCGGATGATTAGCCGCTTTTTTGCGCAATTCCGAGAAATGGGGCATGCCACAACGATATTCGTTGATCCACTCTTCGGCAAATTTCCCGGATTGAATATCTTTCAGCAGACCCTCCATCGCTTGTCGGACTTCCGGCCCGATGACCTTTTTTCCGCGAGTCAGGTCGCCATATTCGGCCGTATTGCTGATCGAATACCGCATGTTCGTTAGACCGCCCTCGTAGATCAGGTCGACAATCAACTTCACTTCGTGGACACATTCAAAATACGCCATCTCGGGAGGATAGCCTGCTTTCACAAGAGTTTCATATCCGGCCTGAATCAACGCTGTGAGACCACCGCATAACACGGCCTGTTCACCAAAAAGGTCGGTTTCGGTTTCGTCCTTGAACGTGGTCTCAATAACGGCGGCTCTGGCACCGCCGATCGCGCTAGCATAGGCCAATCCGACCTCCTTTGTGTCCCCGGACGGATTTTGCTGGAGCGCCAACAAACAAGGCACACCGCGTCCTTTTTCAAATTCACTGCGCACCAGGTGGCCTGGGCCTTTGGGCGCCACCATAAATACATTGACAGACGGGGGAGGCACGATTCTTTTGAAATGAATATTAAATCCGTGACCAAAAGCCAGATACTTTCCGTTCTTCAGTCCAGGTTTGATTTCCGTCTCATAGGCCTCCCCTTGCAGTTCGTCGGGTAAGAGCACCATGACAATATCTGCAGCAGCAGCCGCTTCGGCGGTTTCCGCAACCTTGAGTCCCGCAGCCTCGGCTTTTGCCCAGGATCTGCTCGCCTTTCTCAAACCGACAACCACATCAATCCCGGAGTCGCGCAAATTGTTCGCGTGCGCATGACCTTGGCTGCCGTATCCGAGAACCGCCACCCGCCTACCCTTGAGTCGGGTTAAATCCGCGTCGCGATCGTAATAGACTTGCATGTCAGCCTCTCTTGTATGTTACCAGATTTAAGCCAAAACTATGCCCCCCCAGAGAGTCGATGTCAACGCGGGCGATCGTTCCGAGTCTCGGGTCTGAAGTCTCGAGTCCTCCCCGCCCTGACGCGAGATCTGGGACTCGAGAGACCGAGGGCTTTCCGGCAGGCCTCACCGGCTGATTGTCGTATCTTTCCGTGTTGAGCGTGAATACGCCTGGGGCTAGTCTCTTAACAAAGCCGGTTCGCGCCTTGGAGAAGCCGTCCGCGTGGTTTCCCTCGAGATTGCGATACGGCCCGTCCGTACAAGCTCCTTGATGCCAAGGGGTCTCAGCATATTGATGAGAGCCTCAACCTTATCGACGTCACCGGTAATCTCGATGGTGTAGGTTGATGGGGAGGAATCGACGATCTTGGCCCGAAAGATATCGGCCAACCGCATAGCTTCATCTCGGTGCTCCGGTTTGGTGTGCACCTTGACTAAGGCGGTTTCTCGGTCCAGAAAGTTGGTTTCCGTAAGGTCCACGACTTTAAGAACTTCAACCACCTTGTTCAGCTGTTTCATGATTTGCTCGATGATCCGATCATCGCCTATAGTGACAATCGTAATCATCGAGCTAGTCGGATCCAGGGTCGGCGCTACGGATAAACTTTCAATATTGTACCCTCGAGCGCTGAACAGTCCCGCCACTCTGGCCAGGACACCGAACTTGTTTTCAACCAGAACCGATATAATGTGTTCCATTCTTTAGACAAACTCAGGCAGGAAGAACACCCTCCCCTTCATCCACCTTTCTTTTTTGTGCGCCACCTTTCCGCGCTTGCAAGAGTTCGGGTGGGTCCTCCAGCATCATCTCATGCTGAGCTCCTCCAGCTGGAATCATCGGATAGCAGTTTTCGAAAGGATCGGTGTGAATATCCAACAAAACCGGCCCCTTGTGCTTCAACCCTTCCTTGAGGACAGGTTCGACCTCGTTAGGGGTAACCGCGCGCAGCCCCAGCAATCCATAAGCGTCGGCCAATTTGACGAAATCGGGCAACTTACCTAGAAAGCTGGCCGAGTAGCGACCTTCATAGAACAGGTCCTGCCACTGCCGTACCATGCCGTGATACCCATTGTTCAGCAAAACGATTTTAACCGGCAGTTTGTGTTCCACCGCGGTTGCCAGCTCTTGCAGGTTCATCTGAAAGCTGCCTTCGCTCGTGACGCAGAGCACCAACCGATCCGGGTATGCCTTTTGCGCTCCCAGTGCTGCAGGAAAGCCAAAACCCATCGTGCCCAAGCCACCCGACGTCAACCAGGTCCGCGGTTTGGTCCCTTTAAAATACTGCGCCGCCCACATTTGATGCTGGCCAACGTCGGTCGCGACAATCGCTTCGTGCTTCGTCAAATCGAACAGCTTATCGACGACGAACTGGGGCTTGATAACTTTGTCATCCTGCTTGTAAGCGAGAGGGTGTGCTTTCTTCCACTCTTCGACTTGTTTTAACCAGGGCGCGCGCGCCGCTTGAATTTCCGCCGGATTGCCGTCCAACGAACGCAACATGACATTCAACTGCCGGACAACCGTCTTGACATCACCGACAATCGGAATATGGGCATGAAACGTTTTCTTGATTGAGGTCGGATCGATGTCGATGTGAATGACGCGTGCCTCGGGACAAAATTCAGACAACTTTCCCGTCACGCGGTCATCAAAACGGGCCCCGATGGCAATCAGAAGGTCAGCATGATGCATGGCCATATTGGTCCAGTAACCGCCGTGCATTCCGAGCATGCCCAAGGACAAAGGGTGGGCCCCGGGAAAACTGCCGAGCCCCATGAGCGTCATGGTTACGGGGATTTGCGTAATTTCGGCCAACTCCAGGATTTCACCCGCGGCATCCGAAAAAATCGCTCCACCACCAACATAGATCATCGGCTTCTTGGCTCTGAGTATCTCCTCGGCAGCCTGCTTGATCTGATGTTTGTTACCATTGATGGTGGGACTGTACCCGCGCAACTTCACCTGCTCGGGATACTTGAATTCGGTCTTTTCGATGCTCACGTCCTTCGGAATATCAACCAGGACCGGTCCAGGCCTGCCGGTTGTCGCGATATAAAACGCTTCCTTGATGGTTTGCGCCAGATCGTTCACGTCCTTGACCAATACATTGTGCTTCGTACATGGGCGGCTGATGCCGACGTTGTCCGCCTCCTGAAAAGCATCGTTGCCGATTAAATTTGTCGAAACCTGACCGGTAAAAGCAACCAAAGGAACAGAATCCATGTAGGCATCCGCAAGTCCCGTGACAATATTTGTCATTCCAGGACCAGAGGTCACCAGTACCACACCGGCTTTGCCGGTGGCCTTGGCATATCCCTCCGCCATGTGCGCGGCTCCCTGTTCGTGACGCGTCAGAACCAACTCGATGTCTTTCTGCTGGCAAAGAACGTCGAAAATTTTCAGTACGACGCCGCCGGGCAATCCAAAAACAGTCTTCACGCCTTCATGTCTGAGCGACTCAACGAAGATTTCTGCTCCGCTCTTTTTCATTTCAACTCCCTAGAGGATCCCGCCGCGTTGGCGGTAGCGTCCCAGGATTTCCATCATTTTGTCTTTGCCCAGGAGCTTGAGTTTTTGCAGCTTTTTCATCTCTACTTCTTCGTCCGGTGATAGACGATGTTTATGGTGATATTCCGCAAGCCTTTTTTCCAACTCTTGATGTTCTTCATAATACTTTTTCAGCTCTGAATCCTGATCCAAAAGAGCGACGATCGCCTGCTCTTCCCTACTCTCCATACGCGAGCCTCCTTCTCTCTTATGAAGTTTTTCCTGAGCCGGATCACACTCTATCTATCTTACGGGTATACCTTTGTCAACGTGGCATTTGCTAACGGGTTCAATGACTTAGCGAAAGGATTTTGCTTCATTTCGGCATCCGAGGGGCGTACATACAAAGGCACCAGACCACCCAGCTCGTCGGCCTCATGTCGCTCCAAGCGGCGCTCCCCCAAACGCGCGACTACCGCCCCAATAGTCGGAGGGAACTCGTCCAAGTGGAAGCGAGCGCCGGCGCCAAAGGTATCGGCCAACAGCCTACGATACAGCCGCGCGCCATTGCCGGTGAACAGACATGTCGCTGCGGCATTGAAACTTCTAACCTTGTCGCACACGATCTTTGGCGGAGCAATGAAATCTTGCGTGAGACTCTCGAAGGCATTGCCGCTCTTATGAAACAGACGGGCGTAAACTTCGCTCTTTCGCGCGTCCAATAGCGCGCACACCAGACCATCTTGATCGGCGGCTCGCGTGGCAGTAGCCAACAGGGTCGAAACACCAACGAGGGGGAGCGCGGTTCCGTACGCAAGGCCCTTGACCGTGCTCAGGCCAATGCGCAAGCCGGTAAACGAACCGGGACCAAGCGATACCGCAAAGCCGTGAATGTCGTTTAACGAGAGTGCGGCGCCCTCGAGAAGCACATCGATCAATGGGAGAATAATCTCTGCATGATTGGTTCGCGGGTGAGCAGCCACGGAGAACCCCGCCTTCGAGTGACGGGGATCAAGCCGCTCAGCGATAATCTCTCCTCCCTCCACCAAAGCGACACTCGCGACAGATGTGGCCGTATCAACACCGAGAACCCTCATCCACCTACCTGTTGCTCGAACAGTCTCGCAATGTCGTTGTAGAAGACATAGATCATCACCAGAATCAAAAGAAAAATTCCCACTTGTTGGGCCAACTCGCGATGCCGCAGCGACACCGGTCGACCGATCACGGCTTCAACCAGGAAAAATAACAAATGGCCACCGTCCAAAACCGGGATAGGCAGCAGGTTGAGAATGGCGAGGTTGATGCTCAAAATGGCCAGGAAGGCGAGAAAATTGGCAAAACCTTCCTGAACTTGTTGTCCGGCAATCTGCGCGATCAATATGGGACCGCCGAGGTTGCGCGGAGACACATCACCGGTGATCATTTTGTACAACGCCTGCAGAGTAAGTTTCGCATAGTCGTAGGTTTGCTGAAAAGCCCTCATGATAGACAGTCCCGGAGCTCCTCTCTCGATAAAAACCTGACTGCCGATACCGATCATCCATTCGCCTCTTGTCTCCCCAAATATATTCTTCGCTTCTCTTTTCGTCGGCTGCACGGTGATCGTCGCTTCTTCAGCCTGCCGCTGGATCTGAAGGACGAGCGGGCGGCCCTCGCTTTCCCTGATTGCTCTGGCAAGCTCTTCCCAGTCCCTCACGGACCTTCCGTCTACGGCCATTATCCGGTCTCCGCTCTGAAGTCCGGCGCGGTCGGCCGGCGAACCTGGTTCGACGCTGCTGATTTGGGTGGAGAGCACCGGGACACCGTAAAGTAGAAAAACAATCATCAGCAAAAGAATAGCTAACAGGAGATTGAATCCGGGCCCGGCAGCGACAATGGCTGTACGCTTCAGCAGGCTTTTATGAGCGAAAGATTTCTCCAAATCCGAGGGCTGGACTTGCTGATCCGGATCTTCCCCGACCATTTTTACATAGCCACCCAAGGGAAACGCGCTGAGCGCGTATTCGGTCTCGCCTACTTTTTTCACCCAAAGTTTAGGACCAAAGCCAACCGAGAAGGTCAAAACACCCACCCCGGACCATTTTGCCAGCAAAAAATGACCAAACTCATGGAACACTATGAGAACACCCAAACCCACCACCGCTGCAGCAATTGAATAAATGACGTTCTCCATTCGTTATCTCCTTCGGCGGCTTTAATGAATCAGTGATGACGCTTTCCCTCTTGCCCACCGATCAATTTCTAGAATTTCCTCCAGTGCGCGCGGCCGCTTGACCGTGTGCCGCTGCATGGTCTTATCGATAATGCGATGAATGTCACGAAAGCCCAAACGACGCTCCAGAAAAGCAGCCACCGCGATCTCGTTTGCTGCATTGAGAACTGCCGGCATTGTTCCGCCAATGTTGAGCGCGTCATAGGCCAACTGCAACGCGGGATATCTTTTCTTGTCCACGGGAAGAAAGTTTAACTCGCCATGTTGCGCGAGTTCCAGGGCTTTCCACGCTCCTTTCAACCGGTGCGGATAGGCCAAAGCATAGGCGATTGGTATCCTCATGTCCGGAATCCCGAGTTGCGCAATGATCGAGCCGTCCTGGTAGCGTACCATGGAGTGCACAACGCTCTGAGGATGAATGACGATATCGATCTTGCTCGGCTGCATGTCGAATTCCCAACGCGCTTCGACCACCTCGAGCCCCTTGTTCATCATGGTTGCCGAATCTATCGTGATCTTCTGTCCCATTTTCCAATTGGGATGCTTGAGCGCTTGAGCGACGCTCACCTTCCTCAACATGCTCAACGGTGTGCGCAAGAAAGGGCCTCCGGAGGCAGTCAAAATGAGCTTATCGACCTCATCGCGCTGGTTTCCCTGTAGACACTGAAAAATGGCGCTGTGCTCGCTGTCGACGGGCAGCAGGCGGGTACCCCTTTGCTTTGCCGCGTTGATCATAAGCTCGCCGGCCATAACGAGAGCTTCCT
This sequence comes from uncultured Syntrophobacteraceae bacterium, assembly GCA_964410485.1. Taxonomy (GTDB): domain Bacteria; phylum Desulfobacterota; class Binatia; order UBA9968; family UBA9968; genus CAYPHJ01. The sequence continues at coordinate 40,760 of CAYPHJ010000001.1, read as the reverse complement.
TATTGGCCAGAGCGACCTCTTTCCCCGCTTTGACCGCCGTCAATGTCGGGACGAGCCCGGCGCCCCCGACGATGGCGGCAAGGACAACGTCTACCTCGCTGGCCGTGGCAATCGCCGTTGCGCCGCCCTCTCCCCAGAGAATCTCCGGCGCCCGGCGCCGGAGCATTTTGCGCAACTGCGGCACGTCCGCCTCGTTTTGGATCGCCACGTATCGCGGTGAAAATTCTCTGATCTGGCAGGCGAGCCTTTCCAGGTTGCGTCCGGCCACCATACCACTAACTTTAAAGCGATCGGGAAATTGGCGCACCAGATCCAGAGTGCTCATCCCGATAGACCCTGTCGAACCAAGAAGCGCGATTTTTCTCATGGATGAAACACCTTGAGATACGTTGTGGTAACAACCGCCGGAAAAATCAGACTGTCTAACCGATCCAACAAGCCGCCGTGTCCCGGCAGCACAGCGCCCGAATCCTTGACCGTAAATGCGCGCTTAAGCCATGACTCAAAAAGATCGCCAATTTGTCCCATAAGAGCGAGAATAACGGACAACGCGGCAATTTCGATCGTCGGGGCCTCGGGCAACAGAAATGCCGCGACGAGCCATCCGGCAATTAAACCACCGGCAACGTATCCCAAAGCTCCTTCAAGCGTTTTGCCCGGACTTAGCGCGGGAGCTAGTTTCGTTCTGCCGAAGCGCTTGCCGATCAAGAATGCGACCGTATCTCCTGTCATGACTACGGCTAGAACAAAGAAGACCCACGCCCGGCCATTTGGCAAGCGGAATAATAGAACCCAATACGGCAGAAGATACCCTAAATAAAACGCGCCGAGAAGACTCCAGGCCAATCTTCTGAATTTCTCGTCGAAGCTGCCCCCCAGGACCAGGTAGACGGAGAAAAACACTACAAGCAACAAACCCAGTCCGATGTCACTCGCCGGCGCCGCGGGTAAAACAAACCGCAGCGACAAAGCCAGACCCAGGAGGACCCCAAGTACCTGTTCTTTTACGTGTCCGGATAAGGTCATCGCGAAGTACTCGCACAAGGCGGCAAGCACGACCAGCAACAGCGCGGCGCTGAACAAAGGGTCGTCGCCCCAGCCAATCAACAAAATCAGCAGTGGAACCGCGATGACCGAGGTGGCGATTCTCAGCTTAAGATTTGCTTCCAATGATCCCCACTGTGGCCTCGGGAGTAATGACTTGCTCGTCGGTTCTGCCAAAACGCCTACGACGACGCTGAAACTCCAAAAGCGCCTGTAAATATTCTCTCTCCCGAAAGTCAGGCCACAGGGTGGATGTTACATAAATCTCGCTATAGGCGATCTGCCATAGATAAAAATTGCTCAACCGCAGCTCGCCACTAGTGCGAATCAACAAATCTGGGTCAGGAACTCCCGGCGTATCCAAATAGGCCACGATCACGCGCTCATCGATCTCATCGGGCTCATAGCGGTGGCCTCGGACGGCTTCCGCTATTTTTTTCACGGTTCGCAGGATCTCGTCTCGCCCACTGTAACTCAAGGCCAAGATAACGGTCATTTTCTCGTTAGCGCGGGTCAGCTCGATAACATCCTCCAAGGTGCGCCGAACACTGGAGGGCAACCGGTCTCGATCGCCGATGGCCATTAGCCGTATGCCCCAACGCATCATTTTTGCCTGTTCGGACACCAAGTAATGTTCGAGCAGCCCCATGAGCGCATGAACCTCATCACTGGGGCGCAGCCAGTTTTCGGTAGAAAAAGCGTATAGCGATAGGAACGAAATGCCGAGCTTGCGGCTCATTTCGACGATCGCGCGCACCGACGTCTTGCCGCGGCGATGACCCTCGATCCGGCTCTTCCCACGTAGCTGGGCCCAGCGTCCATTGCCATCCATGATAATGGCAACATGTTTTGGCAACCGGCTTTTGTCCAGGCCGTCTAAATTCATCTTGCGCTGTTTAGGATCGGACTCATCGATGACATCGGCGGCTTCGCCTGGAGAGTCGTGAATAACTGATGTGCTCTAAGACACTCGGGGGGATCGAGACCGGGCGGGGCTCTTAAACCTCCATCACCTCGTCTTCCTTGGCTTTCACTATCTTATCGATCCGAGCAATGTATTCGGTTGTGATTTTTTGGATACGCTCCTGTCCGTGCTTGACCTCATCGGAGGTAATTTCTTTTTTCTTTTCTGAATCCTTGATCTGCTCTATTGCGACTCGCCGATGGTTGCGAATAGAAACTCGAAACTCTTCGCCGATTTTTTTTACGTGTTTGACCAGCTCCCGTCGTCTTTCCTCGGTGAGCTGGGGGATTGGCACCCGAATCACTTTCCCGTCGTTATTCGGAGTCAAGCCGAGATCCGCCTTCAGAATCGATCTCTCAATGTCTTTCATGGCGTTGCGGTCATAGGGTTGAATAACCAACAGCCGCGGCTCCGGAGCGCTCAGAGTGGCCAGTTGGTTCAACGGCGTTGTCGCACCATAGTATTCAACCATGACGTGTTCCAACAGCGCCGTTGATGCTCTCCCGGTGCGCAATTTTGCGAGATCCTTGCGCAGCACGGCGATTGATTGCTCCATTTCCTGTTGCATGTGGGTGTAAATAGCTTCGTTCATTTTGCTTTCCCCGCGCTCACCAACGTGCCGATAGCTTCACCCGAAACCACTCTCTTGATGTTTCCCTTTTCCATGATGTTGAAGACAATGATCGGCAGCTGGTTGTCCATGCAAAGTGAGATTGCCGTCGAATCCATCACCTTTAGCTCGCGATTCAGCACTTCTATGTAGCTGAGCTCTTCGAACTTTTTAGCTTCTGCGTATTTGAAAGGGTCCGCGTCGTAAACTCCCTCAACCTTGGTTGCCTTCAGGATTACGTCCGCGCCGACCTCCATTGCGCGCAGGCTGGCCGTCGTGTCGGTGGTAAAGTACGGGTTTCCGGTGCCGCCGGCAAAGATAACCACCCGGCCCTTTTCGAGATGCCGCGTCGCCCGGCGACGTATGTAGGGCTCCGCAACCTGGCGCATCTCGATGGCGGAAAGTACACGGGTCGAAACGCCCAACTTTTCCAGAGCATCCTGCAGCGCCAAGCTATTGATTACGGTCGCCAGCATGCCCATTGTGTCAGCGCTCGCACGGTCCATTCCAATTTCGCTCGCCACCGCGCCGCGAAAAATGTTGCCGCCGCCGATCACAAGGGCCAATTCACAGCCCATTTCCTTTACTTCTTTGATTTCCTGCGCAAAGGCCTTGACGGTTTTGGCGTCAATGCCGAATGGCTGCGCCCCCGCAAATACCTCTCCCGTCACTTTAAGGATGATCCGTTTGTATTTCGGGGGACCGTCATTCATGCGGTTCGGCCGAGCATATCAGTCGCTCTGCGACTCTTCACCCAAGTGATAACGGGTAAACCGCCTAACTTGGATATTCTCTCCCAAACGAAAAATTGCTTCGTTGATGATCTCCGACACCTTCCGGTCAGGATCCTTGATAAAGGGCTGCTCCAGCAGGCATACTTCTGAAAAAAACCGCTCCATTTTGCCATCAACGATCTTGTCGATCACCTTCTCCGGCTTTCCTGATTCGAGCGCCTGCCGCCGGTAAATGTCGCGTTCTTTTTCCATCTCCTCGGCCGAGACCTCCTCGGAGCGCACGTAGCGCGGGTTAGCGGCGGCGATCTGCATCGCGATATCCTTGACAAGCGCTTGAAACTCGGCCGTGCGGGCCACGAAATCCGTTTGGCAATTGACTTCTACAAGGACACCGATCTTTCCGCCTGGATGAACATAGGCCGTTACCGCACCATCCGTCGCGGCTCGGTCCGCCTTTTTGGCGGCCGCCGCCAAACCTTTTTGGCGCAGATAGTCGACGGCTTTGTCCAGATTACCGCCACTTTCAGCTAAAGCTCTCTTACAGTCCATTATACCAGCGCCGGTTTTTTCCCGCAGTTCTTTGACTACCCCCGCGTTCACTTCCATGAATGCTACGCTCCTCCCGCCATTGAGCTTTCATTGACTTCAGGTGCCGCACCAGCGGGACCGTCGGACTGAGCTTTCTCTTCCGCTTTGGACTTCGCCAACGACTGTTCATGCAGTGCCCTGCCCTCAATGACAGCGTCCGCAATGGACGCGCAAAACAACCGAATCGCCCGAATTGCATCGTCGTTGCCGGGAACTTTATAATCCACCATGTCCGGATCACAATTCGTATCGATAACCGCAATGACCGGAATGCCAAGCTTTCTCGCCTCCTTGACGGCAATCTCTTCTTGTTTCGGATCCACAACGAAAATGCCATCGGGCAGCTTTTTCATCCCCTTGATGCCGCCGAGCGACTGCTCGAGCTTGTCTTTTTCGCGTCTGAGACCGAGCATTTCCTTCTTAGTGAGGGCCTCGACTATTTTTGGATCGTTTTCCATCTCTTCCAGTTTTCTCAAACGCTCGATGCTCTGCCTAATGGTTGCGAAGTTGGTTAAAGTTCCACCCAACCACCGATTGTGCACGTAAAACATGCCGCAGCGTTCCGCCTCTTCTTTGATGGCTTCCTGAGCTTGTTTTTTGGTCCCAACGAACAGGACGTGCCCACCCGACCCGGCCAAATCGCGCACCACGGCTTCGACCTGCTTGAACATTGCCACCGTCTGCTGCAGGTCGATAATGTGGATACCGTTTCGGGCACCGAAAATGTAAGGTTTCATCTTTGGATTCCAACGGCTCGTTTGATGCCCGAAGTGCACGCCGGCCTCCAATAATTGCTTCATGGAAATCTCGGTCATCTCTGGTCTCCTTAGGTTTTAGTCCTCCCCTGTCTTCCTTTCCCTTCCGCACCCGCCAGGGGCACCACGCAAGGGATCAGAAAGGGTGTGAATTAATAGCACAAACAGCGGTTTCCGAGCCGGCTCTCAACGGGCAGCCCAGCGAAATAAGCTGAGAATTGCGGGCACAAGACACGTTGCGCTTTTAACAAAGATCAGCGTGCTCCGCAAGGTGATTCGGGCAGAGTGGAGGAAGGTCACTGATTCATGGATTCGAGAAACTCTTTGTTGTTTTTAGTCCCGTGCATTTTGTCGAGTAAAAATTCCATTGCCTCGACCACGCTTAACTGGGACAAGACCTTGCGCAGAATCCAGATGCGGTTGAGATCCTCCCTCGATATCAGCAGCTCCTCTTTTCTGGTGCCGGATTTGTTGATGTCGATCGCCGGAAATACCCTCTTGTCCATCAAGCGGCGATCCAGATGAACTTCCATATTGCCCGTCCCCTTGAACTCCTCAAAAATAACCTCATCCATACGGCTCCCCGTATCGATGAGCGCTGTCGCAATGATGGTAAGGCTGCCGCCATCTTCAATGTTTCTTGCCGCGCCGAAAAACTTCTTCGGTTTGTGCAATGCGTTCGAGTCCACGCCGCCGGAAAGGATCTTCCCGCTCGGCGGCACGACCGTATTATAGGCGCGGGCCAATCGCGTAATGCTGTCCAGAAGAATCACAACGTCCTTGCCGTGCTCGACCAGACGTTTCGCCTTCTCAATGACCATTTCCGCGACTTGAACGTGCCGCGTGGCCGGCTCGTCAAACGTAGAGCTGATCACTTCGCCATCTACGGAGCGTTGCATATCGGTCACTTCTTCAGGGCGCTCGTCGATCAGCAACACAATCAGGATGACCTCTTTATGATTATGGGCAATGGCCTTGGCGATGTGCTGCAGCATCATGGTCTTGCCTGTGCGTGGCGCGGCAACGATGAGACCACGTTGTCCCTTGCCGATAGGCGTTAGCAAATCCACAATGCGCGTCGTGTAATCTTCCGGCTGGTATTCAAGACGCAGACGCTCGTTGGGGTAGAGGGGAGTCAGGTTATCGAAAAGGATTTTTTCCCGCGCCTTTTCAGGGTCCTCGTAGTTGATCGACTCAACCTTAAGAAGAGCGAAGTAACGCTCGCCTTCTTTCGGCGGTCTTATGTGACCTGAAATGATGTCCCCGGTGCGTAGATTGAAACGCCGAATCTGGCTCGGCGAAACATAGATATCATCTGGACCGGGAAGATAGTTGTAATCGGGCGCCCGTAGAAAGCCGAAGCCGTCTGGCAACGTTTCCAGGACCCCTTCACCGTAAACATGGCCATTCTGCTCGGTTTGCGCCTGCAGGATGGCAAAGATCAGTTCCTGCTTGCGCATGTTGGCCGCCCCCTCGATGTTGAAATTCTTGCCGATCAGCGCCAGATCGCTGATTTTCTTTTCCTTTAGAGCCTTGAGGTTCAACCCACTATCTTCCACGGCTTCGGGTTCAGCCGCTCGCGTTCTCCCACGGACCATATACTATGCCTCTCCTTTCATCGCTGTAGGGCACATTGTTTCTTAAGGTTTCTGAGCTCGCACTCGCCATGCATTGGCAAAATGCTCCGCCGCTTCTCATCTTTTGCTCAAATCACCCATACGCAGCCGCTCACGTACCGCAAACCCATAGCACACAACCAGTTGCTGGTGGCGCAACATTATCAAAGCGACAAGATCGTAGACGCAGGGACAAATCTTCTATATGGCGAAGTCCAAATTTAAATTCAGAACGGATATCGCTGAACGATTACAGTGGGGGTTAACTCAAGGAAATCGCTGAATTGACCAGCCTTTTGTAGCCATAGTATTTAAATTCCCTTTTGTTGTCAACAGCGAGCCTCGTGTCCAGAGAGATCCTCCAGCAACTTTGTCATATCATCCGGGACCGGAGCACAAAATGTCATCCGTTTGCCTGTTTTTGGATGATCAAACGCCAGCTTTTCTGCGTGAAGCGCCTGCCGCGGAAATGAATCGACAGGGGTTTTGTTAATGCTCCCCGTGGATTGGCCTCGTCGCTTGTATCCGTAAAGCTTGTCACCCACCAAAGGATGCCCCAAATCAGCTAAATGCACTCGGATTTGATGGGTGCGGCCGGTCTGCGGCATTACTCGCAATAGGCTGACACAGCGCCGAGAACCTGCCCCGGCCCGAAACCCGAAGCAACTCTTCACCTGCCAACGCGTGATCGCCTGGCGAGCCTTCGGCAAAGCGCGAATACTCGACATCCTCTTGCGGTCCGAACGATGCCGCCCGATGGACCGCTCAATAGACCCCTCGGCCTCCGGCATCTTACCCCAGACTAAAGCGAGATATTCTTTTGCCACGGTACGGTTATTAAATTGACACGCGAGTTGCTGATACGAATAACTGTTCTTTGCGACGATCATGATTCCCGACGTATCTTTGTCGAGTCGGTGTACTATACCCGGTCTGCGCTCGCCGCCGATGCCTTCAACCTCCGGGCAGACATAAAGCAGTGCGTTGACCAACGTGCCCTGCTCGTGACCTGCCGCCGGATGCACCACCATTCCCGGCGCTTTGTTGATAACGATGCAGTCAGCGTCTTCGTACAGGATGTCCAGGAATGCAGGTTCTGGCTTCAGTCGCGTAGTGGCCGCCGACAACTGCTGGATCTCGATGGTATCCCGGCCTTTAATTCGCGCGCTCGGTTTTGTTTTTTGGCCATTGAGCGTGATGCTGCCGTCGTACACCAACCGCTGAATTCCGGAACGACTCAAACCGCTCTGTTCCAGCTTGGCTGCCAGGCGCTGCGCGATGAACACGTCCAACCGCATTCCCGCCGATTGATCATCTACGACGAATCTTTCAAACCGAATCGAACTCAGTTCTGCCCCAGCGGCTGTTGCCATAGATTCAAATCCGTAAAAATCTCTTTTGCCGCTTCTACGTCTTCACGAATTTGTTTCACAAGCTGATCGACCGACGCAAAACGTTCCTCGTCTCGAATCCTCTTGACGAAAGAAAGTTTTACGGCCTCGCCGTAGATGTCCCCGGAAAAATCGAGAACAAAAGTTTCGACGGTGCGGGGTCCGTCGCCAAATGTGGGGTTCACTCCAATGCTGCTGACACTCAAACGCTCTCTGTCGCCAAGAGCCAACAGCGTCGCATAGATGCCGTTCAATGGAACCGCTTCCGTGCGTGGCGCGATGTTCGCTGTGGGGAACCCCAGTTCCCGCCCGCGGCGTTCGCCGCCCACCACTCTTCCTGAAACAAAGTGATAGCGGCCGAGCAGCCCCAGTGTCTCATCCACTCGCCCTTTTGCGAGCAGTTCCCGCACTCGCGAACTGCTGACGCGAACGCCGCCAAGCATGATCGGCTCGACGACCCCGACCTCGAACCCCAGGTCCCCCCCCCAGCGAATGAGATCTCCCACTCCACCTCGTCGTGCCTGACCGAATCTCAAATCGCTTCCAACCCAGATTTTTTTCGTGCGCAAACGATCCCGCAGATAACTCCGTCCAAACTCTTGCGCCTGGAGATTGGCAAAATGATCGTCGAAAAGCTGAATCACAACAATGTCCACACCAAGCGACTGCAGCAGCTGCATCTTGTCTTTGTGCGTCAGGATCAATTTCGGTGCACGCTCGGGAGCGAGAATCTGCAGAGGATGGGGTTCAAAAGTAAGAACGACGGCTGGAAGTCCCAAGCGGCGTCCTTCGGCTACCGCGTTGCGGATCAACATTTGGTGACCGATGTGAATACCATCGAAATTCCCCATGGTTACCACGGACCCAGGAACAGCAAGGCCCCGGTCGTTTATGTGACGTACAATCTGCATTGTTCCTACCCTGATGTGGAATGATTGGCCGCCGTGGAAAGCGCGTCCGTGCGGAAAAAGTGATCATCCAGAGGGGTGATCCAAAGCCCGTGACATACCAGAGACTTGCGGGTTAGGACTCAAGTGCTTTCAGCCGTTCTTTTGCCTTCGCGGCTTCGGGAGACTGGGGATATCTTTCAACGACCTCCTGGAGTATCAGCCGCGCGTTTACCCTTTCGCCTATTTCAGCAAAAGCGAAGCCCTGCTTTAGAAGAGCTGCCGGTACCTTGTCCCCCTGCGGATCGATTCGGCGCACCTCATCAAACTCGAGAATCGCCTGGTCATAGTGCCTTAGCGCATAATAACTTTCGCCGATCCAATACTGGGCGTTATTGGCAAGCCTGCTCTTGGGATGTTTCTTCAAGAATTCCCTAAACCGGCCGATTGCCAATTTATAGTCTTTCTGTTCCAGCACACGAAACGCCGCGTCATAGTCCCTCTTGATTGTGTCTGTTTCCGCAGCGGCCGCTTCGGATGCCGCGGCCGGGGCTGCCGCTACTTGTGCTCGCGCTTGCGCGCTCTGCACGGCTAGCAATGTCTCCTGGAGCTTTTTTAGCTCCTCGTCCCGCGCCTGGATTTGGGCTTCTTGCCCCTTTAGGACCTCATCGAGTTTGGCCATGCGCGCTTGTAGATCCCTTACCCGTTGATCGCCTTCGCGACTTGACTGGCCTATCTGCTGCCCCATTTGATAGCGAGTTTCTTCGATCGCTTCCTTAACGGCGCGAAATTCTCTCTCAAGCTGCTGCATGCTGGCCCGAGTGTCGGCGAGGTTGCCACGGACCGAATCGAGCTCGGACCTCAGTGATGCAACATCCGCGTGAAGGCTGGTTGTGCCCGTTCGTATACGTCTCTGCTCGCGCTCTATGAGTTCGAGCTGTTGCGGTTGCACGCATCCCCAGAGCAAAACGCAAATACCTGCCATCGAGAGCTGTTGAACAGTTTTCGAGTAATGACGGCGCATAAGACAAATGGATCAAGAAGCGGGCCGCGGCGTTATGATGACGAGGCGGGCGCGGCGGTTTTGTTGATAACATTCCTCGGTCCTTTCACGACAGACCGGAAGCTCCTCGCCGTAACTAATTGTCGACAATCGCGCCGGCGAAATTCCAAGTGTAACCAGATAGTCCTTGACCGACTGGGCGCGCCGTGCGCCCAAAGCGAGATTGTACTCGTTCGTGCCCCGTTCGTCGCAATGGCCTTCAATTTCGATTCTCGTAGCTGGATTTTTTCTGAGCCAGTCAGCATTGACTTTGAGGGTGTCACGGGCGTCCGCGCGCAAATCGTAACGATCGAAGTCGAAGTAAACATCCTTGAGCGGGCTGGACGCCGGGGTTGCGGGAGTTTTACCCCGCTGCAGGGCTTCCAGAGATCCCGGCGCAGTGGCTGGGACTTCGCGGGTTGCCGCCGTACGTTGCCTGTCTACTCCCGGGCCCGCAGGCGCAGCTTTTGCCCGGCCGTCAGGACGGGATCCGGGGCCGGCAAACGTATCGGGCTGTTGCGTTGTCGATGGAGCGCACGCCCCAGCTATAACGAAAAGGATAGCCAATAATGCATAGCGCACCAGTCGTAAATGAGCCATCACGCTACTCCTTTTTCAATTTGCGGAACTGTTCGCGCTAACGAATGTCGGATCGTTCGACATGAGATGAGAAGATCAATCTAACCGAGGGGACCAGGTTGGATTTGTATCATCTCCGCCGGAACCTGTCAATCTACGTTGGTTCTCACCGGTGGCTTGCATGACGTACAGGTGATAGCGACCCGCCCGATTGGAAGAAAATGCGATGAATCTTCCGTCGGGCGACCAGCTTGCGTTTTCGCTGTCGGCGGACTCCGAGGTTAACTGCCGCGGCTCGCCTCCTTCCACAGGTATGGTAAAGATCACGAAGCGCCCGGCCACTCGGCCCGTGTAAGCAATTCGGTCTCCTCTGGGCGACCAATCGGGGGACGTATTATAGCTTCCGCTGTAGGTTAGTCTTCTCGTTTTGCCGCTTGCAAGGTCGAGAATATAGAGCTGCGCGGAGCCACTTCGATCGGACACAAAAACCAACTGGCGTCCATCGGGGCTCCAGGATGGCGAAACTTCGATGCCGGGTTCGTTCGTGAGCCTGCGAATGGTTTTGCCGCTACGCTCCAGGAGGTAAAGATCAGTGTTGCCACCGACCTCCAGAGTCGCGGCGATATAACGGCCGTCGGGTGAAAATCTACCGCCGATATACTGGCCGTCACGCACCGAGATTCTAGTTTCCTTACCGGTGTACAATTCGAACAGATAGAGGCTTTGCGGGTGCTCTCTAAAAGATGAATAGAGGACGGCGCGCCCGTCCGGACTCCAGGCCGGAGAAATGTTGATGGTGCGATTATTCGTTAACTGGAATTTCTCGCTGCCGTCGAGGTGGGAGATATGAATCTCTTTAAAGCGCCCTCCGCTGGTTGAGCTGTAGGCGATGCGGGTATTAAACACACCTGGAATCCCGGTGAACTGGTTGATGATTTCGTCGGCAAACTTGTGCGCGATACGGCGATAATCCTTAACCCGCCCGACGTAGCGTTTGCCGACTGTTTCTCTGCCTTGATACACATCAAAGAGCCGCAGCTCCACCGTCACTTCATCGCCTTGAACTGAGAAGCCGCCCTTCACCAATCCTTCCGCACCAATAGTCGACCATGCCCGAAAGTCGAAGTTGCCGAGCGTAATCCCGCTTCTTTGCGGATGTTCAATGTATGCCGAGCGGTCAAGCACTCTGAACCACCCGGACAATTCCAGGTCGTGCACGATGGCATCGGCAATTCCCTCTGAGAGCCGCGCTGGATCGGCAGCCGTTCCCAGGTTCCTGAGCGGCGATATGGCAATAGGAAATTTCTGTCTGCCCGGGCCGACGATTTCTCCTCTCACCCTCGGAGCATCATCCACCGGCGACTGAGCAGAAACCGGCCAGCTCCAGCCGATCAATAACCAGACAACGAATGCCAATCTGATTGTCATCTATTTTACGCTCCCAGATCCTTCGGTCGAAAAGCCAGCTCGACGCTGGCAAAATCCCTGCGATAAGCCTCGGGCGGGGACGGAAAAGGGCTCGATTTTGTCAACGCTCGCAGCACCGAGTCGTCATAAGATGGGTCTCCAGAAGGCTGTACGACCCTTAAACCGACAATTTCACCATTTTCCCGTATCCCAAAACGAACAACCACTCGGAGATCGCTTCTCTGTCCAATCCAGGCCCAATTGGCCCTGATAGTTTCAAACAACTTGGCTTGATAGGCAACAAACTCAATGCCTTTTACGATCCCGCCGCCACGCCCTCCGGGCCCGAGCGCCGCAGCGCCTTCACCTTCTCCCGGTCCTGAGCTGAGGACTTCGCCTTTGTTATTAGCTGGCGTAGCGGCTTTTTGCGCGCTCTCGGCACGACTCTTGACACGTTCGACGGCCGATTGAATCAGCTTTTCGCGCACCCGATCCAGCGCGGGATCGGCCGGTTCGGCCTTTGCCTCTGCCTGCTCGGTGGGTTCCGCCTTTGTCTCAACAGCCGGTTTTGGCTTGGCAATTTCACTGCGGGGCTTTTCCAGCGCAACTGCGGTTTCCGCAGGGGGTGCCTTCCCGACTGTTTTTTCCTTGACCGGTTCGGGCTTGGCAATTTCACTGCGGGGCTTTTCCGCCGCAACCGGGGTTTCCGCAGGGGGTGCCTTCTCGACTGTTTTTTCCTTGACCGGTTCGGGCTTGGCAATTTCACTGCGGGGCTTTTCCGCCGCAACCGGGGTTTCCGCAGGGGGTGCCTTCTCGACTACCTTTGCCTTCTCGGCCTTTTCTTTCTTGACCTCCGGTTCTTTCTTGACCTCCGGTTGCGCTTTGGCAACAGGGCTCGGGGGCTCCGGCTCCGACCTTTTCGCAACTTGCTTCACAGGCCGCGGCGTTAGCTCCGTACCGAATTTCATCCCGCCGATCTTCTCCCCACCGACCAAATCCACACTATAGACGGGGAACTGTGAGGCAGTCTGCACGGGTAGAGATGGCACAATGAACATAACGGCGATCAAAACACAGTGGACAACAAACGAAAAAAGCAGCCATTTGGAAAGTCGGTCGTGCTCCACAGTGTGGCCATCGGCGGACCGTCCTGCTGGGTCCGCCTGGTTCGAAACCTCCCGATCCATGGGATTCTATCCCTCTTCCGGGCGCGTAATCATACCCAACCTTTCGATGCCGGCTTGCTTAATTTCGGCGACCGCCTTCATGACCACACCGTAGCGTACGTCTTGATCGGCGCGTAAAAAAACCTGCTTGCTGGGCTGAAGTTTTCGGATCGCGCGCAATTTTTGTTGCAGCTCTCCCAGACCTACTTGGTTATCGTTAAGATAGATTCTCCCATTTCTAGAAACAGTTACAACCAGGGGGTCCTCCTGACCTTGAATGGCCCCACCCCTAGCCTGGGGTAGATTGACCTGCACCCCCTGCTGGATGATGGGTGCAGTCACCATGAAAATGACCAGCAACACCAGCATCACGTCGACGAGCGGCGTGACATTGATATGCGAAATCGTGGTCGCATCGCGTTGAGAAGAGGCGTCCATAGCCATAAGGACCTCTCGTAAATGCTATTTTAGGAAGTGCCGCTCGGCGATGTTAAGAAACTCGTGTGAAAAATTATCCATCTCCACTGCGACGACCTTTATTAGATGGACAAAGTTATTGTAAAAGATCAGGGCGGGAATTGCAGCCGCCAGACCGACGGCGGTCGCAATAAGGGCTTCGGCGATGCCAGGGGCCACGGCCTGAATGCTCGAGGAGTGGGTGGCGCTCAGCCCCATGAAGGCGTTCATGATTCCCCAAACTGTGCCAAACAAGCCTATAAAGGGCGCAGAGCTCGCAACAGTAGCCAAGAATGTTAAATATTTCTCCAGCTTGGTAATTTCCACGCTAGTGGCGCGTTTCATGGCGCGGGAAACATTATCTACGCCGCTTAGGTCGGTTGTGAGAACTTCCCCTTGTGGGGACTCTTTCTTTGCCCGCGAGACCCTCACAAGTTCTTCGTACCCAGATCGAAACACTTGGCCGACTGGACTTGCCTTGAGTTCGCGGCTCGCATCGTGAATCGATGAAAGATTACGCCGTTCCCAGAAAATCTCAATGAATTTGTCGGATTCCCGTTTGGCTCTGCGAATCTGCCGGTATTTGAACGCGATAATGGCCCAGCTCACGACTGAAAACACCACCAGCAGATAGAGAACGAACGAAACGACCCACCCCGATTGTCGAAGGAGATCCAAGACGCCATGGGGTTGCGGAACGGAGAGCCCGTCCTGGGCTAGCAAGTAAAGCGACCAGAAGGAAAACATCGCGAAGTTTTTAAGGGTTCGTTGAAAAAGTATTATAACATCGGTAATTAGTCAATTGGTAAATGTGAGAATATCAATTTATTGGACTGACAGAACTCGGAATCAGGCGGAATTGCTTATGATTCGAAAGGTGCAAGATCTCGATCTCCAGAACAAAACCGTTTTCGTGAGGGTTGATTTCAATGTGCCGATTGAGAACGGGACAATTACCGAGCCGCACCGAATCGACAGCGCGCTGCCGACACTGCGGCTAATTCTAGACCGCGGCAGCAAGCTCGTTATTGCCTCCCACCTGGGGCGGCCGGACGGCAGGGTCGTGCCGCAATACAGCTTGGCTCCGGTGCGCGATCATCTCGAGAAATTGCTCGATCGATCGGTGGCATTGGCGCCGGATTGTGTGGGTGTGGCTGCGGAGCGTATGGCTCGGGACTCTGGCGTTGGTATCGTATTGTTGGAAAATTTGCGCTTTCACAAAGAAGAAGAAAAAAACGATCCTGCGTTCGCGCAAGCGCTCGCCGCGCTGGCGGAGGTTTACGTCAACGATGCTTTTGGCGCAGCGCACCGCGCGCATGCGTCGATTGCCGGGATGACGGCATCGTTTAGGACGAAGGGCGCCGGGTTGTTACTGCAGAAAGAACTCAATTACCTGTCCCGTGTTCTCTCAAATCCCGACCAGCCCTTTGTTACGGTTCTTGGCGGCGCAAAAGTTTCAGATAAGATTGGCGTCATTAGAAATCTGCTGCCAAAGATCAACACGCTGCTGATCGGCGGCGGCATGGCCTACACTTTCCTGAAAGCGCAAGGGATCGAAATTGGCAAATCTCTGGTGGAGACCGACAAGGTCGCGGTCGCCAGAGAGATAATCGACGAAGCGGCAAGTCGTGGGATTGTTCTTCTGTTGCCTGAAGATCATGTCACTGGCGATGTCGCAAAGCAGAATCCGACGATAAGCGAAGTTTCGATTCCCGCCAATCGCGCCGGCTTGGACATCGGCCCCAAGACTGTGGCGCGCTTCTGCGATGAAATTCGCAAGGCGAAAATGGTCCTGTGGAATGGACCTGTGGGTCTTTTTGAACTCGAGGCATACAGCCACGGGAGTCGCACGCTAGCCAAAACGCTCGCCGAAACGCAATCACAGCTGGTGAGCATTATTGCCGGCGGCGACACCGTCGCGGCCGTGAGCGCAGCGGGCGTAGCGGAAAACGTCACCCATTTGTCCACAGGCGGCGGAGCCACGCTGGAATTTTTGGAAGGCAAACAGCTGCCGGGGATCAAAGCTCTGGAGGAGTAGAGTGAACGCGCCACTGATCGTCGGCAATTGGAAGATGCATGGCACGCAATCCGAGTGCGTCAATCTTGCCCGCCAGATCGCTCGAGCCCTGCGCCGCCAGCCAGTCGAGGTCGACGTCGTTTTGGCCCCGCCCTTTACCGCGCTAGCCCAGGTATGGCGCGTAATCCGGGAGTCCAAAGGCACTCTCGCAGCCCAAGATTGCCACTGGGCCGACAACGGTGCATACACCGGAGCGATCAGTCCGATTATGGTCGTCGATAGCGGCTGCCAATATGTGATCGTCGGCCATTCCGAACGACGCCACGTCTTCCATGAGGACGATGGGGTGATTGCCAACAAACTCGGCGCTGCGTTACGCCATCAACTCAGGCCCATTTTGTGCGTCGGTGAGACAATAGAAGAACGGCGGAGTGGTCAAACAGGGCGTGTCATTTCAAAACAACTCCGCATCGCGTTGAAGGGGCTGAGTAAAAGTGCTATACACAAAGTCGAAATCGCATACGAGCCGGTGTGGGCGATTGGCACGGGTCATCATGCGACGCCTGAGCAAATCCGGCAGGTACACGAGCGGATCCGACGCCTGCTGGTAGGTGCCTTCGGACAAAGGGCTGCGCAAGGAGTGCGGGTATTATACGGTGGTAGTGTAAATCCTCAAAACGTCAATTCCTTGACGGCGGTGGACGGCGTTAACGGGCTGCTGGTCGGTGGCGCGAGTTTAAAGGCGGAAACCTTCCTGCCGATCGTCTATAGCTACCATAGAAAATAACAGCTCATGATTGTCCTTGTCACAATTGTTCATATCATCGTTTGCATCGGGCTGGTGCTCGTTGTCTTGTTGCAGCAGGGAAAGGGAGCGGAGATCGGTGCCGTCTTCGGTGGCTCAAGCTCTACTATCTTCGGCAGCAGCGGAGCAGGAAACTTCCTTACCAGATTGACCACAGGGATGGCTGTCGTCTTTATGGTCACCTCTTTAACGCTCGGCTATTTCGCGAGCCAACGGCCATCGTCAACAATTTTCGACGAGCGGACTCCGGTCACTCAACCGCGCACTGCTCCACAAGCAACCGAGCCGGCAACGGAGACAGCCCCGCCTGTACCATAGGTCACGGAGCCTTATAGCCAGTGACACACCGTGAGGAGTCATGTCGCGAGGATGGCGGAACCGGCAGACGCGCTAGTTTGAGGGGCTAGTGGTGGAAACACCGTGGGGGTTCAAGTCCCCCTCCTCGCACCATCTCCCCTTCGGGCCGCTCACTTCAGCCACTGCCGCCCGATCAGTGAGCTTCTCCCTCAGATTCCATTTTTGTCAGCATAAGTTCGAACTTGTTGGGCTTAGCCTGGCCTCGACTTAAATAGCTCCTTTTAAAATCAGTTACTTAGACTGGGCTGAGGCTGGCATACGCCTTGCTCGTTTTGTGGAGGTTCAGGAGCACCCCTGTCTATGAAAAAACCCGAAACCGGCATTAAGCTTTTGACGCTCGGCGAGGCCGCCAGTATCCTCAAGATTTCCAAACGTACCCTTCACAGAATGATCCAACACCGCCAGATTCCGGCCTTTAAAGTGGGCGGTCAATGGCGAATACTGGAGAGTCGGTTTCAAGAATGGGTGCAGGCGGAAGAAAATATTACCACCAAAGCCAGCTAGTATCCGGCGTTTCCAGAGAAAACCGGGCGTGCGTCCTGTCAAGGTATCCGGGACCGAGGCAAAGGTAGCCAGTTCAGTAGGCGGGGTATATACCCTTCGTTGGGTTGGATAAATAATCCGGTAGACAAAACCGATCGTTTCATCTATAAATCGCATTCGCACAAAAGGGGGGAATATGGCAGAGGCTAATAGACCGGCAGCTTTGCCCGACGATTTGGGCGCATACCTTGGCCCAGGAACAAAGGTCAACGGAAAGATCCACTTTGACGGTCCTGCCACCATCGACGGCGAGGTGGAAGGCGAAATCGTCTCGCAGGCAAACCTGACCATCGGCCAGCAAGCAACCGTTAAGGGCAAAATCAGTGCTGCGTCTATCCTGGTCCAGGGAAAGGTGATCGCCGACGTGCAAACGGAAAAAAAACTGGATATCCAACCCCCCGGCTCCGTCGTCGGTGATGTCACCGCACAGAGCTTGGTGGTCGGCGACGGAGCAATCCTCGAAGGTCACATCGCGATGAGGAAAGAAGGCAGAGTGGTGCCGCTACGCCAGGAAAGCAAAAAAGAAGGCGTTTCCTGATCCCTACTCAACGAACAGCGGCACGATCTTACGCTCTTTCACGTTCACGAGACCACGCCCGGTGATTCTGAGCGCCGGCAAAGTCACGAAAGTTAAAAAACACAAGGGATACAGCGGCTTTTCAAAAGGTGAGCCTTTCTCTCTGAGGCAGCGCTGAATACGCCGCAACCCCGCGCCAACCGTGGGCCAACGGTCGGGGGAAAGAATCCCGCCCAAAGGGAACGCCATCCTTTCCAGCACCTCACCATGATCCACAACTGCCAGCCCTCCCCCCGCGGCGATTAGACTGTTAACGCAAAGCGACATGTCCTCATCTCTGGTCCCGACAACCATTAACGTATTTTCGTCCAGATTCGTCGTTGCTCCCACGGCGCCCACTTTAGCGCCCCATCCTTTGAGAAAACCAAAAGCGATTTGAGCGTCCCTCCTTAGACGATCAAAGACCGCCACTTTCACCAAGTCCTCATCTACCAGGCTTACAAGGGATTCACCGGCTGTGCTCATATTGTAGATCCGCTCGGCCGTAATGGTTTGGTTCATCAATTCCATGACCCGAACACGCGGGGATGGTATGCGACTGAGTATCTTGAGTTGGCTTGACGTTACCGTGCGACGAATGGGAAAGCTATGCATCATTTCTGGCGGCACGTCGATGGGCGCCGAGGAGAATGTCGGCACCGCGTCGGCGGCGACAATCTTGCCACCAACCAGGGTTGCCTCCACTTGACAGGTTTCCAGCCCAGCGATCAATGCCATATCGGCAAAACGCCCCGGCCCGATACCGCCGATTTCCTGTTCAAGGCCGCAGTAGGTGGCGGGGTTAAGGGTGACTGCTTGAATCGCCTGCATTGGGGAGAGGCCCAGAGATACCGCCCGTCGCACCACATGGTCTATGTGTCCATAATCTTCGGCGTCGTCAGGCGCCATGCTGTCGGTCACCAAAATGAGCCGCTGGAGATTCACTTGGCGACCAACCAGCGGCGGCAACGTGGCTTCCAGATCCTGCCGCAGAGAGCCCTCCCGCAGCATGGTCCAATAGCCCAGCCTCAAGCGCTCCAGCGCATCCTCTCCATGAATCGGCTCGTGGCAAGAAGAAAGCCCGGCAGCCGCCAGAGCGCACAATTTTTGATCTCGGGCCCCGGCCGTGTGACCGTGAATGAGTTTGCCGCGTTGTTGCGCCATCTCAATGCGCTCCACAAGCTCCTCGTCACAGTTGAGCAGCCGCAACCAGGAAACGATCTCGCCCAAGCCAAGTACGCGCGGGTCATTGAGAGCCGACGCAACCTCAGCTTGGGTCATAAATTTCGTGCTGCAGAGTAGCGGGTCCTGAGGCGCGACCATTGAAACCAGAGCATAGACGCGCAGCGGATGATGTTCGACGTCATCTAAAAAGAACCTTAACCCCGGATAACCGAAAACCGTGACAAGCTCGTCTGCGGAAGCCATCAACGCGGTGGTGCCATGCGGCAGATACGCCTGGAGATATTCGTAAGGCCGGCAGTAGTGCGAGATATGAGTATGCGCGTCGATAAAACCAGGCGCGACGTAAAGACCTGAAGCGTCAATAATTTGGGTGGCGTCACCGTGCGTATGCGCGGAGTTGCGCCCGATGTAACAAATGCGCCCGTCTAAGACGGCAATCTCCATCCCGTCGAGGATCTCGCCTGAATAGACATTGATGAGTTTGCCGCCCTTGACGATCAGATCGGCTTTGAACTCACCGATAGCGCAACGCATCAGTCTCTTGATCTGTGGCTTGGAAAGGACCACGATTGTTCTGTAACACAGAAAAGGAATTCACAAAAATAGGCTGATGGGTAACTGCTAGTTCTAGTTTCAAGCAATTTCCTCACACCTCTATCGCAGAACAATCGTTGCGGTCACAAAAGCCTCGATGACGGCGGCAACAAGCAACAACGGCAAAATGACGCGCCAAAAAAATCCAAGCGCACGGCCAAGATCGCTCCTCAGGCTGATCTCAAACTGGCCAAAAGCACGCCGGATAGCGCGCACGCCGAGGAAAAGTCCTGTGCTGGTCCCCAGTAAGAAAGCGGGAATCTCAAAGATTCCATGCGGCGCGATGGCCAACAACGAGGGCAAAAGTCCTTGGGCCTGTATTGAAAGGTAGAGCACCCATCCGATGGCGTAACCATTCAATAAGAGCGACCATACCGGGACAATGCCAGCGAACACGCCCAGTACCATGGCGAAAAATACGCTCACTGTGTTGTTGAAAAAAAGTGCAACAGCAAGCACGGGTGGGGGTAAGCCGGCAAACATTTCGATTAAAGCTCTGAAGGACTCCCTCAGACCGGCACCGAAATTCAACTGCTGTGCCCCGGATAGGCCGCCGAGAATAATGCCCAAGGCCAGCAGGAGCACGCTTGTTTTGATGTAGGGCTTTATCTCGCCCAGAAAATCGATGTGGTGCTGCGGCACGATAGTTCGCATGAAAGTATTCAAGCAATTTTTGTCCAGGAAATAAACGGCTTTCCGTCTATGGCGGGAACCAGCGCAGACAACAGTATTGGAGTATTGGTTTGATCCATTACTTCAGCACTCCAATACTCCAATCCTCCAATCCGTTTCCTCCGTTTGCCAACGCATTGGACAAGCTGGTAATTTAACCCAACCCTCAAACAGAAACGGAAACGCTCTCTATGGTTATCGACTGCCACGCACATTTGGTTCCGAAAAAATGGTTTCATCCGCAGTCACCGAAATCGATTTTTGATCTCGACGGGCTCTTCCGCGAGCAGGATGACGCCGGCGTTGATATGACTGTTTTTGGCAACAACTGGATCCGCTCGCCCGAGGGCGCCAATCCGTTAAGAATCGTCCAGGAGTTTAACGAGTTTGCAGCTGAGACAACCAGCAAGTACCCGCAGCGCCTGCAGGGACTCGCCTGTGCGGTACCATTTGGCGATGATAACATTCTCAAAGAGACCGAACGGGCAGTCCGTGGCGCCAAGCTCAAGGGCATTATGGTAAATTCCAGCGTCAACGGTGAATACCTGGACTCACCGCGAGCTGCGCCATTTTTTCAACTCGTAACCGATTTGGAGGTTCCGCTTTTCGTTCACCCCCCGAAGCTCACAATCGGCAACGAAAAAATGGAAATTTTCCGCCTGCCCGAGATGATCGGGCGCCCCTTCGATACGACTCTGTCACTGACACGCTTTATCCTGACCGGAGGGCTGGAAAAGTTCCCCAAACTGAAGATCGTTTGCGCGCACGTCGGCGGCGCGCTGCCCATGCTGCCGGGAAGATTGGGCTTTGGCTACGAGCTCAGGGAAGATGCGAGCTTCGGCCCGTGGAAACCGGACCTCCTTACAAGACCACCCGCTACTTACATCCAACAGCTCTACTTCGATACAGTCTCGCTGCACCCACCGGCCGTTCATTGCGCCATAGAAACCATCGGGGTCGATCACGTGGTTTTCGGGAGCGATTCGCCGCCTGTGCCGATTTCTCTCAAGCGCTCGGTCGACGTGGTTCACGCATTGAAAGTTTCGGCAGAAGACAAAGAAAAGATCTTGGGTGACAATGCGGCAAAGCTGCTTGGCTTGGGCGGGTAACGCTCTCAACATGCCGTCCGAACGACGTCAGCAATGGTGCGCAAGGCGTCTTCGATATCGGACCGATCCACGTCCCGATGTGTCACCAGGCGAACTCGGAAGGCTTCTACGGCGCCGGCCAAAACGGCACGTTGGCCGAGGCGGTTGACGAAATCCGCGGCGTTCATTGATGTGTTCCTGAGGTCAAACATTACGATGTTGGTGACGACGTTGCTTGGGTCGATGCGGATGCCGGGGATTTCGGCCAGGCCGTGCGCCAGCAACTGGGCGTTTTCGTGGTCTTGAGGGAGCTGTTTCGGGCCGTTTTCCAAGGCGATCAGACCCGCCGCCGCGAGAACCCCGGCTTGTCGCATCCCGCCGCCCAGCATTTTTCGGATACGACGGCAACGCTCGATCAAGTCTCTGGAACCAACGATCATAGATCCAACCGGGGCGCCGAGTCCCTTGCTGAGACAGAACTGCACCGAGTCGAATTTTCGGGTCATTGCCGCGACGTCTTCGCCGAGATAGGCGGCAGCATTAAAAATGCGCGCGCCGTCGAGATGCACGGCGATTCCGGCTTCATGAGCGCGGTCGCAGATTTCATCCGCCAGGCTGGTCGGGTATACAGTGCCACCCGCCATATTGTGCGTGTTCTCCAAACAGACCATAGCTGTCTGCGGGCGGTAGTAGACCTTTTCTCTGATTGCCGCGGCAATCGCCTCCCACTTTAGGATGCCGTTTACGGCAGGTATGAGCCGAGGTAGGACGCCTCCCAGGGCCGACATTGATCCCATTTCGTAGCTGTAAATATGGCCGCTCGATTCGCAGATCACTTCCTGCCCCGGCCGAGTCTGCGCCATAACGCAGGCGAGATTTCCCATGGACCCGGAAGGCACGAATAAACTCGCCTCACGACCAAAGATCTCAGCCGCTCGAGCTTGCAGCCGGTTCACCGTGGGGTCTTCCAGGTAGACATCATCGCCGACCTCAGCTTCGGCCATGGCACGGCGCATCTCCGGTGTGGGCTTGGTTACCGTGTCACTGCGTAAATCTATGCACTTGTTGTTCAAGGAACGCACTCCTATCCGCTTACATCTGGACAGTACGAATGCAAAAAAACATTAATCCCGCCAAGGCGCTAAAGCGCAAAGAAATCCAGAAAAATTTTACTCGAGGCGCCCTTCAATCTCAGCGACGGTCTGCGGCGGCAACGACGGGCGAACAAAGGCGTGATAGATACAATCGTTCTGCAGCCACATGACATCGGCTCGTTGCCTCACCGCTTCGCGCATTTCATCTTGCAGACAGGGTTCCATACAGTGGCGCCTGATCACGTCGGTGACCATGTTGCCATGACCCTCGTCGTGGTATTCGTGAGCACGGAAAAAATCGAGAGCTTCGCCAGGAATCCAGGGATAGTATTTCTCCAGCGCTTCGCGCTCTTCTTTCATCCGTTTGGGCCCTCCTCCCTCAAAGACCAATCCGGTCCCGATTGCCACGGCCCAGTGACTGCGGTCAACCAGCGAGACGTACATCTCCAGTGCGGCACGAATTCCGGGAAGGGGTTCATAATCGAGGATATCGTCGCGAGCGATGCCCAGGCCTTCGGCGAATCGGACCCATAGCTCGCGATGACTCGGATATTTACCGCCGAACAAATCCTCGCCTTCTTCCTCCACCATGTTTTCCAGCAGCATCCGACGCAATTCAGGAATGGGGCATTTCTGATAACGGATACCGAAGAAACGATGGATGTTGCGAAACTCATGAAACTGGTTCTTCGCCCACCACTGCAGCTGCTCTTTTGTCAATTTGCCGCTGAGGAGCAACTGCCGGATCGGATGGGGCCGCGGGTGGCGCTCCTGCAGACAACGCTGAAGATCGTTGATGAGTGCGTCGGGGGGCAACAGGGACATAAACACCTTCTTTTGGCAAAACAATGACCGCTTCAAATCTACTACGTCCAGACGATCATAGACAAGTTGTTTCCTCTTGGCCAGTGGCGCCGTTGTTTTTTCGTCACGCCTCGACTAGCATACGGGCGTGGCTTCTCTCGCACTCCGGGGACTCACCAAAAAATTCGGTTCGGTGATTGCCGTCGAGCAAGCCGATCTCACGGTACAGAGCGGCGAGTTTATGGTGATCGTCGGCGAAAGCGGCTGCGGCAAAACGACCACCTTGAGACTCATCGCCGGCTTGGAGGCTGCCGATTCCGGAACTATTTTCATCGGCGGCGTGCCGGTCAATGACGTGCCCGTGGGAAGGCGGGGCGTTCAGATGATTTTTCAGAACTACGCGTTGTGGCCACACATGAAAATACTCGACGAAAAGACTTATACCAATCTCACGCTGCCGCTGAAGATCCGTAAATGGTCCAGTGATAGAATCGCGGACTTCCTTCGCCCTTTGGCGCGGCGCGTCGGCATTGAGGAAAGTTTTTTTCAGCGCAAACCTCCGGAACTCTCGGGTGGCGAGCAGCAACGAGTCGCGCTGGGCCGAGCCTTGACCACCTCGCCGACAATTTTGTTGATGGACGAGCCGTTGAGTAATATCGATCCCCTGAATCGGATCAAGATGCGTGGTGAGATCATGAGGTTTCACCATGAGCACCGCCTGACAACCATCTATGTGACCCATAATCTGCCTGATGGAATCGCTTTAGCCGACCGGATTGCAGTCATGAGAGAAGGGCGATTCATTCAGGTGGACACCCCGGAGCGTCTGATGCGCGAGCCGGCTGATGGCTACGTCGCGGATTTTTTTCGCGCCGAGCAATTAAGCCGCCCCGGTCATTTCGGCTGATTACCATGGCGCTGTGCGTCTTTCTTTTGCTGATTTTTTTCCTGGTTAGCTGGTTCCCTGGGCGCGCCGCAGCGGCCTGCCGAGAGCCGGACGTAGCGCGCGGATTTTCACGCCTGGCCCATGCCGCCGCACCCGATGCCCTGATAGAGTACTTCGGCCACAATTTTTTTCAGATCACCACGAGTCGAGGGACCAAAATTATAACCGACCCGATGGCGCCGGGTGTGTATGCAACGCCCGTCGTCGAACCCCACGTGATTACCGTCGGCAGAGAACATCCAAATCACAACGCAGTGTACATCGCCAGAGGGAAGCCCGTTATACTGCGCGGACTGGCCAGTTATGGAGCAGAATGGAACAAGATCAGCACGACCGTGCGCGACGTGCTCATTTATAATATTCCGATCTATCAGCAGGCATACGGAACAGCCCTAAAAGGCGCGGCTTTTTTGTTCGATCTGGGGGCTCTTTGCATTGCGCACCTGGGAGATCTGAGCCATCGGCTTACTCCCGAACAGGTCAAGGGATTTGGCAAAGTCGATGTTGCCATGGTTCCCATCGGCGGGACTTTCACCATGCCCCCCGATACGGCTCGGGAGGTTCTACAGCAGCTGAACCCCAAGATCGCGATCCCTATGCACTACCGCGAAAATCTTCGCTTGGTTGAGATGTTCACACGAGGGTTGCCGCATCGCTTTGTAGGCAAGCACACACTAGCCGTAAGCAAAGCCGCCCTGCCCGCCCAAACAGAGATTATGGTGATGACGCCATACGGCATGAGCGATTACCGCTGAGGTTACCAACAGGGTAAGCAAATGTCGCTCGACATCAAAGCTAGCGAATTACAAAGCCCCTTGTTTAACTAACCGGCATCTATCGTTTGTTCGCGAGAAACTCGGAAACGCCCCAGGCCAAAGCTTGTGCCTTTTCCCCCGTGAGTAATTTCACCGATATCGAGGAGCGGATAGAACGGCGCGAGGTTCCCTTCGAACGTGATACGGCCCATCAGCCCTCCCATTCGCATGTGGGTGTGCTGACGGCTCGAGTAGCGTTCCCAATCGAACCACGTGAGATCCTGATCAACCGTCTGAACATTCAATGCCAGATCGATCCATTCCCTGAAAGCTAATGTCGAGGGGTCGCCACCACAATGGAAGTACGACAGATGACCGATTCGCCTGAGCAGACTCCGCACCAAGACAGCAGCGCGCAGTTGGCGCTCGTATTCCCCTAACCAGGAATCGACCAGCGACTCGAGCAGTCTGTTGGCGGCTGCGAAGTTGAGCTCGCGGCAGAATTCTATGGCCAACCTGATGCGCTCGTCGGCCCATACCCAGCGAGGCTCAACCGAGACAAGCCGTTCGGTTCCATCGATCACGATACCCGCGTCGTAGTCTCCGGTGATGTAACTCAGCGTGGCGCATCGGTGCGCGACGGCTGCCAAAGTGAGACCCGCCGTCATTGCCTTGGTTCCGCTCGTGTAGCCCACCTCGATGTCTTCCGCTGCGAACCCTCGACGGGCAAGATCCCGAAGCAAAGCAAGGCACTTACGGTAAGTGCGCTCCACGTTCTCAATGTCACCGTCGTTAAGCACCAGAATCTCGTACTTTTCCTGGCTCAGCTTCAGAGCACCAGCCATCTGATGGGCCAACTCTCGGCTCTGATCGCTAACCACCCACGCAAAGAAACCAGCCCCGCTCCTCCGGCACTGCCACATCAACGGTTTCGTGATATCGACATCTCGCCTCGCCCCCGTACCCACCGATTGGACCAGTGCTTTCATTTGATTTCTGCTCCTCAACAAACAGCCGTGTTTTTTCGCCGGCCTGTTGAATCTCTTTTCAATGCTCCCGACTTTCGCCCTCGCCCAGTTGCACGTCTACTCATAATCCGAGAGTGAACACACGGCAAGCCTGGAAACGCTTGGAAATATTTCCGCGCGCCGGTCTTCCGGCGCTTGTCAGGGCACCCGCTAATCGCGTAAGATCCCGCGCAACCACGACAGTTACTGATTGGATGGCTTCAAAGTTCGTCATCGAGAGCCTAAAGCGGAACCGGTTCCGCATAAGTCATCACGCCACGCTGCGGCGAGTTGAGCGGGAGATATCGATAGAAGAACTTAAGCGAGTGCTGCTTAACGGAAAAATTATCGAGCGAAACCCGAAAGACAAACCGTATCCATCATTTCTAGTTCTGGGGTGGCTCCGTTCGGGAGATCCCTTGCACGTGAAATGCTCAAGAGGTACAAAAGAACCCAGGCTGAGAATCGTTACGCTTTATGAGCCAAGCGACCAAGAATGGGAAAAAGACTATAGGACCCGCAAGAGGCGCTAAACGAAGCGGCCGGGATCTGTGCGACTTTTGCGGCGGCCAGCTAGTTCGCAAAGTCGTTGATCTGGATATTCGGGTAAAAGGCCGGTTGCTCATCTGTGAGGGAGTTCCTGCTGACGTTTGCAGGCAATGTGGCGAAAAGTACTTCAGCCCTGCTGTCTCGGAAAAGATCGACCGTTTTCTGGAGGAATACCCTCAGAAGGAGCCATCCCGATATCTCTCGACTCCCGTGTATTCAAAGCGCCAGGTGCTCTAATCCTGCTTAACCAAACCCAAGTCCCGAGACTTCCGCTGCCAGTCCACCGCTCTCGATCCCGTCTTTTAGTTAGTTAGCAGAAGGTCCTCCACTCCATTCAGTTGCGACGTTCCGCGTCGTCTTGACTCCTTCTTTTTCAGGTCCGAGTTTCAACACAATTTACCGCAGGCTGTTGCTCATCTACGGAGTCCGCGCAGACAGGCTCAGCGCCAGCGACGTCCGCAAGAACTGCCCGAGCTCTCGATGGTAAGCTTTGCGAGTGATCCTTTACTTTACGGCATTCTACGTCTGCCGTTGTCGGCCGCGCATTCTCGCATTGCCCGAATACTGTCTGTTGATCAGTCAGTGGCCTCCGCCGTTGTGGGCTTTGCTACCGTGTTCCCGGTTGGTGGCGTGGGTTGTCTTAATCCCTTCTTCTTCAGGTCTACGGCAACTGGATTGTTGTCGAGATGCCACGTGTCTTAATTCCCTTCTGTTTGAGGTCCAAGTTTCAACTTAAAGCCCAGTGAGGCGATGAGGATAGGGGCGAAGCTGTCTTAATCCCTTCTTTTTCAGGTCGTCGTTCGTTCAGCTGGCGAAGCGGCTCCCTGCTCACTTCAGGATGATGAACTCTCTCGGTGGACTGCCATTGATCCATGACCCCATGCCGCCAAGAGCTTAACCTGACAGCAATGCGAGACTTTCCTGAGCGCGAACTCTCTGTATCAGAAGCAGAACCGAATAATCGGGCTTCTTCTTTCCTCAACTCGATGACGTCGTAACTAAAGTGGGGAGCTTTGACCACGCGCCACCACTGCCGAATCATGGCCTTAAAAGGCGGGGTGCGCCACTGCGCTTGCTGGTCGGCGTTGCCCAGAAAAGCGGGGGTGGCGAAGCTGACTGTATATTCGAGCTTGGTCATGGGCTGCTCCTTAAAACTCGTCGTTCATAACCGTTCATCCTTCGAGAGCCTCAGGACGAACGGTCGAATGATCCTCTCATCACGACACGGAATCCGCCGGTCCCGCGGTGGCATCCAGGTCGAGCGCCGGGATCTCCGGCAGCTTGGCGCCGATGATGCCGCGGATCGAGCCGTACATTCCGACCGTATTCACAACAACTCTTTCGATCTGCTTTTCACGTTCCTTCCAGAGCTTCTCCATCGCACGGCGTTCTCTGGCAAGCTGGCCTTGCATGGCGCCAAAGGTCTCCACAATTGCCTCGACGCGATGGCGGAATTCGTCGCCGGACAGATACGCGTAGAGCGCCTCCATTTTCTCGTGCATGCCTTCCGCTGCCTTGCCGGCAAAAGCAACGCGAATGAGTTGCTCGCGCAGGGCGACTGCCAGCGGCAGGTAACAGCCGATACTCGAAACCCAAACGCCGTCGACCAAGCCGAATGAGCGGACCTCGTCTGGGAGGGCAACCGACACCAGTATCGCCAGGCTCGCCCCCGCATCCCGCTGGTCGTCCTTGAGCTTCGCAAGCCAGCTCGAACTCCATTGTTTATTCTTGCTTTCCCAAATGATCGTGCCGCAGGGCTGTAGCGTTGCATCGTGCACTTCCTGGATCACGTCGGCGCCGCGCATCCCCTTGGGCACCGGCCGAATGACATCCTGAGGAAAACTGCGCGCCAGGACCTCTTCGAGATCCAGCTCCAATACCTCGCCTTGCCGCTGCTGCGAGCCTTGCTCGCTTTTGCGCCGAGCCTCCTCGAGCAGGGTCTTCAGATCCTCGATTTGGGAGTCTTTTTCTTTGAGCTTGAAGGAATATTGCTCGGCGGCAACGCGCCTGAGATCTTCCTCGATCCGCTTCTTTTCCGCATCGACTCGCCGGGCGATTTCCAGGTCCAGCTCCTGCTGCCGCTCCTCCAACTCCCGCGCCCGCTTGAGCAAGGCCAACTCCCGCTTTTGCGCTTCCTCCGCCCTGCGCCGCTGCTCAACAACCTGATTGACCAGGTCGGCCATCGCGCGCTCATGCTCGTCCTGG
Source organism: uncultured Syntrophobacteraceae bacterium (assembly GCA_964410485.1). Classification (GTDB taxonomy): domain Bacteria; phylum Desulfobacterota; class Binatia; order UBA9968; family UBA9968; genus CAYPHJ01. Next base: position 12,344 of record CAYPHJ010000001.1, on the reverse strand, counting down.
CTTTCTGCTCGCGCCTGCTGGACGGCGGAGCGCAGGCGTCGTTCGTATTCCTCGTGCAGGGTTGCTTCCACCTCCACACGGATGCGCGAGGCGATGGCTTCGGAGACAGGGATGGACGTTCCGCACGCTGGGCACTGGATTACCGGATCGGCAAGGGACATTGCAGTATCCGACTTGCGCTCGGGTTGTTTTCTTTGGTCTCGTCTGAGTTCCATGGGTAGACTTTGTAACACGCGACCTGGCACCGCTACAGAGTTTTCGCTGCACGGAAATATTTCCGTTTTGCGGGCCGCTGCTGGTCTACTCAACCCATCTCTTCCGTCAGATCCGCCGCCGCGGCCTGCGCCTTTTGGGCATCCTGTTCCGACAGGTACACAAGAAACTCGACTGCAACCGTTCCGTCCCAGAAAATCCCCTTGAGCCGATCCGGACAAGCTGGGTCTGCACGAAAGCGCTCGCGAATTGGCTTCTCGGACACGTACCGAATCGTCTGGATCCGCGTCACATAACGTTTTTGCGCGATGCGCTCCAAGTAGTCCTGCAGGCCCGCATGTTTGCCATGGTTTTGGTCCTCGTACTGGATCTTCTTCTCCTGCGGTGACCGCCCGCTGTCGCGCGGAAGGAGCAACGCTTTTGCGGCCGCGAAGCGGTCTCTGAACCCCTGATGGTAGAGTTCGCCCAAGGCGTTAAGCGCCACGAACCCTTGCGACTGGTCCAGAAGTATCCGAAGCTTCTGAGGCAACTCCTTAAGGCGGGAGTCGTTTACCTTGAGCAGCTCACCGCCGTTTCCTCCTTCCAGGGCGTCAAAGACGTGGCGATAGGCAAGCCAATCGTTCAAATCGAACGATACCGGCAACGGAGGCAACTTGATCGCGTGCGGAAAGGCCTCAAATTGATAGAAGACGGGAATGCCAAAAACCTGCCCGATGAGGCCGGCGAAAGAAATCTGCGCCTTGTAACCGCCCGTGGCGTTAAGAAGGACCTGTTCGCCGCCTTGCCTCTCGTGTTTGCGGTAAAGACGCGCGATCACCCGCACGAGGTTCCGTAACCCTTGTTCAAATGCATGAGGGTCATGGCTCTGAAGGCTCTTTACGATTTCGGGCTCCGCCGTACGATAACCCCAACCCGCTGCGATCTCGTTGATCACGCGCCCCATGAAACGGCCTTCTTTAGTATCCGAGACGAGAAAGTAAACCCGATCGCCTGGCTCAATCTCTCCTTGCTCTGCAATCGAATGGATTGAGCTGAGTTCCGCGCCGAGCCGGCGATCTTCGCGCGGCAGCCGGGAGAGGATCGCCACGAGCCCCCGGCGGCTCTCCTTGGATAACTCCCGACATTCATCTTTCCAGTGGGCGAGAATCGATGTTCCCACTGTGTTGAGCAACGTGCGCATGGCGATTTTCCGGTGGGTCTACGGTTCAAGCTGAATGAGAGTCTTATCCACGGCTAGACCATAGCGCGTCTCGCCCGAGGCGCGCACCGACTTCAGCTCGTACCGTCCCGCGAGACGCTCTGAGCCGAGTCCCTTTGCCAGAGCCTTGTTGGTCTTACTGAGGAGAGAGCGAAAACGACCGATACCCGTATCTGCGGTCTCCCCTCTTGCATCAGCAGGCGAGAGCAAGGGGCCATCGCCCAACTTCTCCAGTCGCTCGTGAACCGCATCCCAGTTTGTCTTCGAGACCGCAAGATAGCAGGCGATGCACTCGCCGCAGGTTTTACGCGCCGGCTCCTCGCAGTGCTCGGTCTTTATTCGCGCAAAGGCGGCGTAAAGTCTCGCCTGTGCCGGAGTCAGATTAATCTGCACATCGCCGATCACCAGGCGATGAGCGTCTCTATCAACCTTTACCGGTTGCGGTCGTTCCAACCCGCGCAACTCGTTCTGAGCCATAGTGACAAGCTCAGTGAAGCGAAATGATCCCTTGAGTAGGCTCTCCGACAGGAAAGCCCGTAGCCGAACATAAGGAATTTCGGCAAGCTCGATACGGGCCTTTCTTGCGTCGAGTTTCTCCTTGCCAAGGGTAAGTATGCGCGAGCGCTTGGGAATGTAGAAAAAATCAGGATGAGACTCGAAGGCAGCCGGCACCAGGACCTGATACAGCCGGTCGTCGGGACGTCCGTAGATCTGCAGCACCGCCGCGAGGAGGACGCCCATCGTCTTACGGCCGCCGACAACCGAGCAGTGGAGCCTCATGTCGGGAACGGCTGTAAAATCTCGAAGCAACTTTGAAAGCTGGTCCGCAACCGCGAGGTTATCTTCTTGTGTGCGGAGATCCTCTACTGTCCGCCCGTCAGCTGTTTTTAGAACGATCGTGGTACTCGGGCCACATCGGATCGTCCGCAAAGGAGGAATTCGCGGAGGTAGGAGGCAATTTTTCCGTTCTTACCGAAAAGAAGCCGGTCGCAGACTTCTTTTCCCGAACGTGTTGTAATAATCCAGACTTCTTGGGGGACGATGGACGGCCGCTGTTGACCGAGGGCCCACAGCGTTTCTGTAAGCACCTGTGGCGTTAACCCGCACAGAACGATAAGAACGTCCCGCATTGTCGGTGCGACAAATGTCAGAAGTGTTCAAATCTCGACGACAACTTCGTGGAGACTGTACAAGTTATTAATCGCCGCGCTTGGTGGTTTTTACGGATTGTGGAAGTTGTCAAGCTCCACCCTGGTGGTGCAAGCTCTTTTGCGCTGGCGCGTCACCAATTCATAACATAAACATAATGGTGATTGTCAACCCGCGGAAACAAAAATTCCCACGGCTCGGCAAATCAATCGGCTTTAACCAACGCTAAGTAGCTAACGAAAGTTGGCAGGAAAAAACTGGGCGCTGGTCTGTGTTTGCAACTCAAGTGATGTTGCGGCTCGTAGCGCTAAGCGCCTTGCAGGAGGCTGAACTAAAATTGTCGCAATTTGCACCGTGATCATATTTTGAAGGAGTCCAACGTTTCCGGCGCAAACAGCTCGGCGAGATTTAGTTTCTGCTTGATCAAACCCTGCTCCTGCAAATAGCCATGCAGCGTCTCGAGGTTCACGCGATTCGCCGCCAGGCCATACGGCCAGTAATCATCGCTCATCAGACCCCTTGTTTCTTCGTATTCTGCCGCAGTCCAGGGAAGGCTGATGCGCAGCACATTCGTATCGTACAGCTCGCGCAGGCATAGATCCTTGGCCGCGCCAAAAGCTTTGTAAAGAGTCTGCGCAACCCAAGGATGCTTTTCGTAAACCGTTCTGCGGATCACGATAAGATGCATGATGGGAAACAGCCCGGTTTTCCTGAAGTACTCCATTTCGACAACTTTGTAGTTGGGAAACAGCCGGCGAACTTTCGGTGATCCCTGAACAAAGCATGTGGGCATGCGCGGCGACATCATGGCGTCGATCTCGCCGCTCTCAATCATCTCGTTGAGCGTTCGATCGCCTATCACCTCCATGCGGACTGCCGGGGGCATGTCAAAATCGACTCGGTCTTTTCTTCCGGGCTCTTCTTCTCCCGCCTGCACCCAATCGATCTCTTCAGGCCGGACACCGTATTCGTGTTGGAATAGACCTCGTAGCCAGACGGCAGCCGTCATTGTGTACTCCGGGACTCCCATTCGTTTGCCTTTCAGGTCCTGGGGTCCCTCGATACCGGAGTGGCTGTTTACAAATACACAGCGCTGGCGAAAAGTGCGCGACGGGAAAACCGGAATGCCTATGAAAGGGCGCCGTCCCCGCGATGCTGCGACTAGAAAAGCGCCCATAGACAGCTCCGCAACATCGAACTCCTCGTACTTCATCATGCGCCAGAAAATCTCTTCCACCGGCATGACGAGATAATTGAGATCGATACCCTCGGGTTTGACCAGACCGTCGCGCAACGCCCGCGTCCGGTCGTAATCTTCACAGGCAAAAGTCAACTGCAAGTTGCTCATGGTTTTCCCGAAAACAGTTTTACTCCAGGGTTTCCTTCACCAACTGCACATAGCGACTGAGCTCTCCGACCATTCCCTTATGTCCTTTTTCCGCCAGAAACTGCGCCAACGTCGCGCTGCCCAGGCAGATGCCTATGACGCCGGCTTGCACATACTCCGCGAGGTTCGCCAGATTGACACCGCCGGAAACCATGAATCGAATGTCCGGAAAAGGTCCGGACATTTGCTTCACGAACTCCACGCCGCCCAGCACATCGGCCGGAAAGATCTTCACCAGATCCGCCCCGGCCCTTGCCGCGCTGAGGATTTCGGTCGGCGTTGCCGCACCCGGGAAGCAGGCGATACCGGCCGCATGACAGACCGGGATCAAGTTGAGCTCCAGCGACGGCGCAACGACAAACTTGGCTCCGGCGCCAATAGCCGCTTCAGCTTGTTCAACCGCAAGCACCGTTCCCGCTCCCACATAAAGATCGTTTTCCCGTGTCAGGGCGGAAATGACTTCAATGGCACGGGGCACGGTAAAAGTAATTTCCACGAACTTGACACCCGCTACTGCAGCCGCTCGCGCGATGGCCAGCGCTTCATCAGGAGACTTTGAGCGAACCACCGCGACCAATCGGCTTTGTGTCAGTTCGTGGAGTACTGCTTTTCTATCCATGCTCAATGGTTTCGAGTCTCAGGTCTGAAAGTCTCGAGTTTCCCCCGCCCCAACGCGCGAACAGGGACGCGAGATCCGAGACGGCAGACGAAAACCCTTCTCGAAAGCGCTCATCGTTCGATACCGCTGGCTCATTATGCCTAATCCGGGCTAGCTTAAGCTCAAACCCCCGTCGACGATCAGTGTCTGGCCCGTGATGAAATCACCGCCGGTCACAAGACCGGCGATGGCCGCTCCGATGTCCTCGGGACGAGCGATTCGCCCGAGAGGATAGCCGCCGGCCGCTTGGTCAATGACCTTCGAATAGTCGGCGCCAAAATGAGCGCTCATCCACGGTGTATCCGTAAAAGCGGGCGCGACACAATTGACCCGTACCTTGGGCGCTAGCGCCACCGCGAGACCACGCGTCAGGTGAATAAGGGCCGCCTTGGCCGTGCCATAGGCTAGCGAAGACATGGTCGATGGAGCGAGTACGCCGGAAATCGAAGAGACATTGATAATCACGCCTTCGTTTTCCGCGAGCATGGCTGCAGCCGCGCGTGCGCAGTTGAAGGCACCCTTGACGTTGACGGCAAAAATCTCGTCCCACATGGCATCAGTCAATCCTTCGAGGTCCGCGATCTTGACCCAGTGCGTCACCCCCGCATTGTTGACCAGAATATCCAGGCGACCAAACTCGCTTCTGACTCTGTTCATCATGGCCCGCACATCCGCATCGTTCTGGACATCGGCCCGGACAGCCATTGACTTGATTCCCTGGCGCTTCAACTCATCCGCCAGTTTCTCGGAATCCGCAGCCGATCTGCGGTAATTAATCACTACGCCGCGGACCCCACCCTTGACGAAACTACGGATCGCGGCGCTGCCAATTCCACCCGCTCCGCCGGTTACCACTGCTACTCGCCCTGCCAATTCCATTGCTTGCTCCCAAGAAGATGTTCCAAGTTAGAAGTTCCAGGTTCGACGTTGAGGTCCTAATGTCTGCGCCTACCGGCTGGGCCTCAGTAGCCGAGTCCTCTCGTCATCAATGATCCAATCTCGCGCTAGCTTGACCAGATCTTCAGAATTGCCGCTATATGAGACCGCCACGCCGTACTCCTTTTCAGCGGCTTCGGCGGACACATAGCCCTCGACCACGTCCCAGAGGACTTTTTGCGGGTCACGCTTAAACGGATCCTCATAGCCACCCCCGCCCGGCAAATTCAAATGGATGACGTCTCCTGATTTAAGGTCGAACATCGCCTTGGGGTGAAGCTCAGTTCCGTCGTGCAGCTTCACTTCTCCCGCACCGCCGCTCTTTCCGCCCACGAGCCCGGGCGCTGGATACTTCGTGCGGTCGGCAATGGAACTCACGCTCCATCTGCCGTCCCCACGGCGCGTGAACTCGGTTAGCTGCCCCAACCCACCGCGCCACAATCCCGGACCACCCGAGTCCTGGCGCAATTCTCTCCGCTTTAACACCAATGGCGAAAGACTTTCGATCACCTCGGCGGGAACGCCGGCAACGCCGCTGGGGAAACCAACGGCGTTAAGGCCATCTTTTATTGGACGCGCCCCCGTCCCTCCGACCTGAAAAATCGTCAGAGTGAACGGCGGGTTGTGCCCGCGCCAGACGGTCAGCCAGATGGGATCCGCGCCCGGTGCCATCAGGCGTCCCGGCATGGCTCCCGACAGCGCCGCGAAGATAGCGCTCGGAATGAAATGGCCAATCACCTGCCGGCTCGCTACGGGGGCGGGATCGAGCGCGTTAAGAATGCTTCCGGGAGGCGCGCTCACATGCACCGGCGTAAAGCTGCCCTCGTTGTGCGGCACATCGGGACAAACGGCCGCTTTAATCGCAAAACTGGCGTAGGCGTGAGTGTAGTTCAAGACCACATTGATGCCACGCGTACTCTGGGGTGAGGAGCCGGTGAAGTCGATAAAGATCTCGTCGCCCGCCACGCGCACCGAGCAACGGATGAGAATCGGCTCTTCAAAGCCGTCGCTCCAAGTCTCGCTCTTCCATTCACCGCCGGGAAGCTTTCGGATCTCCGCGCGCACGGCTTGCTCTGAGCGGCGAATGATTTCCTCCGCTACCAGGTCGATGGTTTCGAGACCAAATTCATCCATCGTTTCGAGCAGCGCCCGCCCGCCGGCGTCATTGCTGGCGGTTTGCGCGTAGAAGTCGCCGATCACTTCATCCGGCTGGCGCACGTTGGCGCGCACGATTTGCATCAACATCCGATTGGGCTCGCCCCGCTCAAAGAGCTTCATGATGGGCAGGCGTAAACCCTCCTCGAATACTTCGCGCGCCTCCGCGGACAGTATGCGGCCCCCGATGTCGGCGCTGTGGCAGGTATTGGCAAACAATGCCACCAGTCGACCCTTCCTGAATACCGGTGTGGTAATCGTAATGTCGTTTATTTGGCCAGCGGTCATCCAGGGATCGTTAGTGATCAGCACATCTCCCGGGGCCAGCGTTTCAGGTGGATAGGCAGCGAGAAAATGGCGCATCGAGGTGGCCATGGCATTGATGTGCCCGGGAGTGCCGCTGATCGATTGCGCGATCATGCGCCCCTTCGGATCAAACATCCCGCATGCCAAATCTTGGCTCTCGCGCACGATGGTGCTAAAGGCGGTGCGGATGAGCGCATCTTGCTGCTCGTTCGCCACCGATAAAAACCGATTCCAGATCACCTCCAGACTCACCGGATCGATTGCTTCACTTTTCATAGAGAAACTCCACCACCAAGTTCAGACCTTCATCGACATGGGCCCTTCCCCGCGCGCCCACCACAAGCGTTGACTCGCGTTCTTCGACGATTGCGGGGCCATCCAGTTTTGTCCCGGGGGTGAGCCTGTAACGGTCGTACACGGGAGTTGCGACATAGCCGCCGCACTCGGGGAAGAAGGCTCGACGGCTTCCTTTCTGCACATTGCCTGAAGCCGATTCCCGTCCCGGTAACTGGAACGTCAGTGCCGGCTTTGGTCCGCACGCAATCACCCGCCAGTTGATGATTTCCAGCGGCACTTCCGGTCCTTCACGGCCGTAAAGATCGCGGTAAGTCGCTTTGAACGCGGCGGTCATTTGCGGCAAATGATCTTCTTGCAACGCTTCGCCCGGAAGTCGCACAGAAACTTCGTGTCCCTGCCCCATGTAACGCATGTCCGCCAGGCGTTGGTAACTGATCTGCACGCGCGGTAGTCCCGATCCTTCGAGGATTTCACGTCCCTCCTCGGCCATTTGTTCCAGGAGATGGTTCGCCAGGCGCCAATCGAGCCGATCCAGGCGGCTGTACGCGCTGCGCACGAAATCAAATGCCAGCGGTGCCGCCAACAAACCGAACGTCGAGCCTACGCCCGCGCCCAGAGGTGAAATCACGGCCGGCAAGCGCAGAATCTCTGCGACTCGATAGCCATGTACGGGCCCCGCCCCACCGAATGCATAAAGCGGCATCCGGCGTGGATCCTTGCCGCGCTCACCGAGATGAGCCCGGGCGGCATTGGCCATGTTTTCGTTCACGATCTGATGAATCCCCCATGCCACTTGTTCAATCGTCATCGCCAGTCTTGTGGCCAAATTGGCTAAAGCCCGGCGCGCACCCTCGAGATCCAGCGGCATGCTCCCGCCGAGAAAATATTCGGCGTCGAGGTAGCCGAGGACCAGATCAGCATCAGTCACCGTCGGCTCGGTGCCACCCCGTCGATAACAAACAGGTCCCGGATCGGCACCCGAGCTTTCCGGACCGACTTTGAGCAAACCGAGCGAGTCCACGCGAGCAATGCTGCCACCACCGGCGCCGAGCTCGATCATATCGATGACTGGAATCTTCACCGGCAGCCCGCTGCCCTGCCTGAACCGATATACCCGGTCGACCTCAAACTCGTGGGCCTTCAGGGGCTCGCCGCCTTCGATGACGCAGAGCTTGGCCGTGGTCCCACCCATGTCGAAAGAAAGTAGATCGCGATGCCCGGCACGCACTCCGGCTTGAGCGGCAGCCAATGCGCCCGCAGCCGGTCCGGACTCGAGCAGTCTTACGGGAAATCGCGCTGATGTTTGCGCTGTGGCAATCCCCCCGCTCGAGAGCATGACAAAAAAACTGCCGGAAAAACCAATCCGGTCCAGGCGCTCCTGCAATTGTTCGAGATAGCGGGCGACCCGCTCCTGTACATAGACGTTGGCCAGCGTGGTGCTGGTGCGTTGAAACTCGCGGATCTCCGCTACCACTTCCGAACTGATTGAAACGCGGATCTGCGGCGCGATCCCCGCGATGATTTCTCTCGTGCGCCGCTCGTGAGCGGGATTGCGAAAACTGTTGAGATAAGACACGGCGATGGCTTTGATCCCTTTGTCGCGCAACTCGCCCACCAGCCGCTGCACGAACGGCTCATCCAACGCATGGATAATCGTGCCGTCGGCCGCCACTCGTTCCGGAACGTCGAAACGGAGATGCCGCGGCACCAGAGGTGGCGGAAGCTCCAGATTCAAATCATACAGCTCGTAGCGATGCTCGCGACCGATTTCCACCGCGTCACGAAAACCCGCGGTTGTGAGGAGCGCTGTGGGCGCCCCTTTGCGTTCAATGATGGAATTGGTTACCAGAGTTGTGCCATGGATAAGCGTTCCGCGCTCGCCGGCGCGAGCCTTTCGATTTTGGAGCGCCGGGCTGAGTGCATTCTCCACGGCAAGGCTGGGATCTTCCGGAGTAGTGAGAGTTTTGCCGATGACGGCGACACCGTCTTCGCCCACAAACAGGAGGTCCGTAAAAGTGCCGCCGATATCAATGCCGACGCGATACATAGATTTGAATCAGTCTCGGGTCCCGTGTTCCACGTTTCGGATTTTTCAACCCGAGACCTTAGACTCGAGACTCGAAACCAAGCTTAGCTTTGTGCGAACAGGTCCAATAGACGCTGGGTTTGATGCGCGGCTGCTGGACGCAGCA
>CAYPHJ010000001.1:0-2753 GCA_964410485.1 uncultured Syntrophobacteraceae bacterium | reverse complement strand
TGTGCGAACAGGTCCAATAGACGCTGGGTTTGATGCGCGGCTGCTGGACGCAGCAGAGGGACCTTCACGCCGGCATCCCTGTACTGCTGGACGCGCTTCTTGACTTCGTCCGGCGTGCCGCTGGCGGTCATTCCCTCCACGTAGGAGTCCGGGATCGCTTTGATCAGTCCCTCCATCCCGCCTTTCGCGTGGGCCTTTTCGAAGAGCGGAATATCTTCCTTGCGAATGTAGGGCTCGCCAACGCGCATTTTCGGCGCGGCAATAAAGGAGATCTGAACCGGATCGAGTTTTGTCGCTACTTCCCAGCGCACGGCGTCAAGCGCGGCCTTGTGGTCATCTTCGATAGAGCAGTTAATGATTTGGGCCACTTCGAAGTTCGCAAAGTCTCTTCCCGCCTGCTGCATGGAATCTTTTATAATCTTTAGGGCATTGACCGTGTACTCGGGCGAGCAAACAGCGTTGAGAATTACACCGTCACCGACTTGCCCCGCAAGTCGCAGTCCCACGCTGGCCGTTGCCGGGACATAGATAGGGACATTCGACCGAATCGGCTTCCAGCCCAGACCCACATTGTCAAAGTTCACGAACTTGCCATGATAAGAGACCTTCTCGCCGGTAAGCAGCAGGCGCATGGATTCGATATACTCGCGCAATACTTCGACCGGGCTCGCCCCGACATCAATCGGTAGCGCATGCACGCGCGCGTGACTCTGCGTGCATGATCCAGGGGCAAGAGTCATTCGGCCGCCAGTCAGCTCATCCAGTGTAGCAAGTGACTGCGCCATCACCACGGGCCCTCGCAGGCGAACAATTTGCGTTGATCCCAGCTTCAAATTCTTCGTACCCAGTCCAATGGCTGCTAATGAGCTTACGGAATCCCGCATCAGCTCGACGGTTTCGGAGAAGAAGGCCATCTCGAAGCCACGCTCCTCGGCCTGCCGCATGACGTCGGCCATTTCCCTGACATTAGTAAACTTCCCGTAACCTAAAGCGTATCCGACTCTTGCCATGCTTGCTCCTTTTCTCCCAAAGAGTGATTACCAGCAGCCCCTAACATACTGCTTCCCGCTTCACCTATCCAGCCGTTCCTCAAGGCTGACATTAGCTACTCCCGAAAAACTCCCGGTGTCAACTCAGACGCCGTCCGATCCCTCGAGGCTCAGGGTGGGGGCGGCAGTTTTCCGGCTTAGATTCAGCCCGACGTCCTTTCGGCGCATTCAATAATCTCGTGCATTTCGAAAACATTGGGCCCGGCGAAGATTTCGGCAGGCGGTCGGTTTCGATGAGCTTCCTGGAACTCCGCGCTTTCCGTCCAGGCGCGAAATGATCGCTCATCGTTCCAATAGGTAAGCACGACATAGTAATCGCTTTTGATGGGGCGCAGAATCTCCAAACGCACGAACCCGGGCATCTTTTCGACAAGGCCTGCCCGCCCTTTGAATCGTTTTTCAAAATCGGCTTCATGCCCGTTGGCCACCTGAATCCTGTTCGAGACGACAATCATTGGACCTCTCCTTTCCGGCGAGTAAGTACCCCGGATCATGCACCGTCCAGTGGACCACGAGATTTGAACGGTTGGAATTTTTGAAACTCTATACCAGCGTCAACCCCTCGATTTGACACCTCCTTGAGGGCTACCACATGCCTACCTTCCAATGATCTCACTAACAACACGGGGATCGGCGTGGGGCGGCACTGAGCCGTTCTGAGTTCGGGCACGGTACCGTCGCTTCAATTCCTGAAGATACGACTCCAGCCCACCGGGAACCGAAGAACGGGAAAACTTTTTTAAATCCTCAATCAGCACCCGCAAATCCTGTACTGCTTCGGCCAAAGCGACAATAGTGTCGAAATTCCTAAAGTAAGCAAGGTCGTGGCTGAGCTTCGCTTCCAACACCGTAGTGATGTCTTGGCCGGCGACTTGATGCTGGAAATGGCGATCATACGTTGAATAGAAAGGGAACCGGGCCAGGATTTTTTTCCTCGCTTCGTGCAATGCGCCATTTTTGAAAAGAACTTCGGCTTCGGCCGCCAAGGCATTCAACTCTCGCGCAAGCCTCCTTTCCTCCTCGAGCCGCTCCCGTGCCGCCCTGAAGCTATTTTCGTCTCCTGTGGAGCGAAAGAATTCAATGGCCACAAGCGAGCCCAACGGCGTGACAATCGACTCTTCGACCTCCCAGGGCAAATCAAAGTTTTTCGGGTCATGGAGATCCTCGTGGACAATCACGTTGACGCGCCGCACCAGCTCCTCTGCCGCAAAACTAGCGGTGACAACCGCGCGGGGATCGGCAAATTCATTTCCCTGGCGGAAATAAACGCTGTATCCGCTAACCCGATAGACGCGCTCGAGCGGTATCCGCTCTTTGCCAGCACGAAATCCAACAGCCATCCGAATATCGACGGCGCCTCCGAGCGCCAGTGTTCCCTCGCGCTGGAGCCAGAGCCAAAGCATCGAAAGCGGCGCTGCGTTATACGTGCTGCGGCTGAAGCTCGGGCCGGATTCCACCCCCAAGGTCCTGCTGAAGGCCCTCACCCGCTCGACGAGTTCATTTGTCTCGCGCAGCACGGCCGCCGATTCGGGATCGTCAAATTGAACAATACTGCAAGCCGCCAGCGCGACCACAAGCCAACCGGCAGCTGCAAGCCGCAGCCAGCACCTCGAGCTTGCGCTACCAAAGGTCATGCGTGATAGCTGGAACGGTGACGTGTCGTCCTAGCAGGTTGCTGAAAAAAGATTCGGAATGCTTCGACAG